>JAODBI010000123.1 GCA_025463875.1 Actinomycetes bacterium | reverse complement strand
TGGAAGTCGACGCTCGGTACGAAGTTTCCGTCGTTGTCGAGATTGACGAGGCTCGGCTGCGCGCCGTGCAGGCCGCCCTTGACGTGATCGCCGATGACGAAGTGCGGCGCGGCTGTTCCGTGGTCGGTACCGCCGTCGCCGTTCTCTTCGGGACGGCGACCGAACTCCGAGAAGGTCATCACCGCGACGTGGGGGAGCCACCTGGCGCTCAGCGTCGTGAAGAACGCTTCGATCGCGGCGTCGAGACGGCCCAGCAGGGTGGCGTGCCAGCCCACCTGATCGGAGTGGGTGTCGAAGCCGTCGAGCTCGGTGTCGATCACGTGGATGCCGAGGTTCGCGTTGATGAGATGTGCGGCGAGCACGAGTTGCTGTTGCAGGTCGTTCGGCTGGTCGGCGAATCCGTATGCGGGGCGGATCCGCTGCGTCAGCATGATGAGGTCGGATTCAGTTTGGTTGTAGAGGTCGCCGAGATCGCCGAGCCCGGACGCACCGTTGCCCAGGCTTGCGAGCGCGTCGAACATGCGCGCGTCGGAGGGGTCCGAACGGTCGATGCCGAAAGCATCACCGAGGTTCAAGGGCAGCGACGACGGGTGCGCGACGGTCGCGCTGAGATGCTCGCTCACCGAGCCGTGCAACGAGACGCCGTACAACGACTCGTGCGCGGCGTTCGGGAGCCGGTCGAGGAAGCGACCCGCCCATCCCGAATCCACGCCGGAGCTCCCGCCCCAACCGCGCATCCAGATGTCGCCCGAGGTGAAGTGACTGAGGTCGGGCGGTTGATAGCCGACGCCCCGGACCACGGCGACCATTCCCTTGTCGAAGCGGGCCTTGAGCTTGGGCATCGACGGATGGAGCCCGAGCCCGCCGCCGATCGGCAATGGGTTCGTGATGCGCAGCGAGGAGCGGAGCGTCGCGTAGCGCGGGTCGGCAAACGGCACGACCATGTTGAGTCCGTCGTTGCCGCCCGCGAGGTTGATCGTCAACAGGATGCCCTGGTTGTCGGCGACCGGGGGAGCCGCGAACGCCTGCAGCTTCGAGAGGTAGGGGCTGAGGGCGACGACACCCGTTCCCACCGCGCTGTACTGCATGAAGCGCCGGCGGGAGAAGCGGTTCCGATCGAAGAGGTTGGGTCCGGTTGTCGTCACGGTCGCACTCCTAGGCGAGGTTGAACTCGGGGCTGAGCATCAGCAGCCGCGTCAGGTTCAGGAACTGGTAGTTGGTCCACGCGTGCGTGTCAGCGCGTTGCGCGGTGAGCCACGCTTCGAGATTCGCTCGCGTGTGCGCCGACGGGCTGTCGATACCGAACACGTCGAATCCGCGCTGCACGGCGTTCGGCACGCTCATGCCGACGATGTCGTTCAACATGCTGGAGGCGTTGCCCTGCCAGATGAGGTAGTTGACGAAGTTCGCGCGTGACCACAGCTGCGATGTGGTCAGCCAGTACTCGTTCGGACGCCAGCCCGAGACGTTCGGCGGCTCGAACAGCGCCTGGCCCATGTCTCCCATGTACCACTGCGGATTCGCGTCTTCGGCGGTGATGTTGATGACCCTCATGCACGCGGCGACCCACTCGGCGGGGGAGCGGACGAGACCGTTCATCGCCTGGGGTGACACGAAGTTCGGGTGCAGCAAGATGGCGCGTACGAGGTCTTCGACCAGCAGGTCGTTCGCGAGGAATGCGTTGGCGAGGTCGGTGACGACGGCCGGTTCGGGATCGGGGTACGCGAAGTACGTCCACATCTTCGTCGCGATGAACTTGGCCGCGATCTGCTTGTGCACGGCGTCGGTTCCGAGGATGAAATCGACGATGTCCGGGCCGTCCCAGTTCTTGGTGACACCCATGAACGTCTTCATCCCACTGTCGTGGCGCGTGGGATAGAAGTGGTATTGCTCGCGGTCGCCCTGCAGGGTGTTGTGCCCCGTCCACGCCCGGGCCGACGCGACGACGTCGTCCTGGCTGTATTCGTCGACGCCGAGGGTGAAGAGCTCCATCAACTCGCGCGCGAAGTTCTCGTTCGGACGCCCCTGCTCGTTGGGGTCGTTGTCGAGCCAGATGAGCATCGCGGGCTGGATCGACATCGTCTGCACGAGATCGCGGAACGTGCCCTTGGCGTTGGCCCGGAACAGCGCGTTCTGTTGATACATCAACAGCATGTCCGAGACCTTGTAGTTCGCGGTCGCGAAGTGTCCGTGCCAGAACAGGGTCAGCTTTTCCTGCAGCGGCGCAGCCGAGGTCGCCATGCGATCGAGCCACCACTGCTGGAGTTGGTATTCCTTTTCCCAGTCTCCGGTGTTGGGGTCGGTCAGGAACGCCGGTTGCGCATCGGGAGGTGCGGCCGAGAAATCGAGCAGCTGGTCGACCGTCGTGGCCCACGGTTGCGCGGCGAGCGCGGCGACCTGAGTCTGAGATCCACCGAATCCGGCGCGCCGAAGCAGATGTGCGACGTTCGCGATGAGCGGCACGTCGTTTCCCCCTTGACCTTGACTGACCAACCCGCCCGATCCCTCATCGACGGGAACGCGTCCCGTTCTTGAGCGATGGGTGTCGATTTGGCGGATCATGCCGGCACGCGTCGGGGCATCCGCGAGCCGTTGTCGGCGAACTACGGGAGGCCCGCTCCGGCGACGTCGACCTCGACGGCTTCGATGCGACCGCCGCGCGCGGCGCGCGCTTCGTCGGGAACGTGCGTCGGAGCGGTGCAGATGTACAACGTCGTGCGGTCGGCGCCGCCGAGCATGCACGCGAACGCGCCGGGATGCGTTCCCTTGACCTCGTCGAGCACCTCGCCACCTTCGCGGATGCGGAGGACGCGCCCGCTGAACGGGCACGCGGCCCACACTGCACCGTCTGCGTCGAGGCACATGCCGTCGACGGTCGCGCCCTCGATCTGCGCCCAGACCCGTTGGTTCGTGAGGCTGCCGTCGGCGGCGATGTCGAACGCGGAGATGCGGCTCGCCATGCTCTCGCCGACGAGGAAGGTCGAGCCGTCGTCAGTGATGATGGAACCGTTCGGGAACCCGAGTCCGTCCGCGACGACCCGGGCGCGGCCGTCGGCCTCGATGGCGATGATGCACGTGCGGTGCGGTTTGTCGCCCGCGTACATGTCGAAGCCGAAGTTGCCGACGTAGGCGCGTCCGGTTGCGTCGACGACCATGTCGTTGCACGCGCCCGGCGCGAGGTCGGTGAGGTCGGCGTGCAGTACGAGTGTGCCGTCGGTTTCGAGCCTCATGAGCTTGCGATCGATCATCGAGACGACGAGGAGCCGGCCGTCCGGAAGCCAGCCGAGTCCCGAGGGCTGTTGCGGGATCTCGACGATGGTCTCGGCGGTGCCGTCGACGCTCATCGCGACGACCCGCTTGTCGTGCTGGTCGGAGAACCAGAGGCGTCCGTCGTGCCAGCGCGGACCCTCCGGGAAGAGGAGGCCGTCGAGCACCACTGTCGTCGTCCGTGCGATCACGAGCGGGAAGGTACCGGTCAGGGTGGGTCGGCGTCGATGTCGCCGTCGGTGATGTGGGTCGGACTCACGTCGTCGAGCGTGCGCGCCGCCGACTCGGGGAGCAACGGGACGACGAATACTGCGACAACGAGCGAACCGATGCCCATCAGCGCCACCGAACGGCCGATGCCGCCGAGTCGGTCCGACAGCGTGCCGGCGAGTATCAGACCGGCCGCCGCTCCGAGTACCCCCAGGACGTAGAGCATCGCGTTCGACGTGGAGCGCACCTCGGTGGGGAAGAGCTCCGCGTCGAGCGTGCCGAGTGCGATACCGCCTGCGCCGGCCATGAGTACTGCCAGCGCCGACATGGCCCACATCGTCAGGCCGCCGGACAAGAAGAAGATCATCTGGGCGGCCGTCGCGATCGCCAGCGCCAGCGCGGCGACGGGGCGCCGCCCTCGGGCCTCCGCGAGGCGGGCGCCGACCAGGATGCCGATGATTCCGGGCAGCGCGGTGGTCACGGATCGGAACACCGCGATCTCGCTGTTCGAGAACCCGCGGACATCGGTGAGGTACTTGTTCATGAACTGCGACGACGGACCGCTGAACAAGCTGGTCAGAAAGGCCACCGCGCCGAGCAGGACGAGGCGGCGTCGGTGCAGCGCGAACACGTCACGCGCCCGTCCGCGCGCGACGTCGGCGCGCGCCGCGAGCGCGGTGTAGCGCGCCGTCTCCCGGAGGTGGCGTGCAATGGCAGGCGCGAGGAAGATCGTCGCCGCCGCGAGCGCGAACGGGATGCGCCAGCCCCACGAGACCAGGTCGGCGAGTGGGAGCGTGACAACGGAGAACGAGAAGCCGAACCCGGCCGCGAGCGCGAGCATCGACGCCGCGTAGGCGCGCGCGCCGTCCGGTGCTTCCTCGACGACGGCGAGGAACGCAACGGTTCCGGTCGTACCGACGAGCCCGCGCTGCAAGACCTGCGCGGACGTGAACGCGATGAGATTCGGCGCCACCGCTGACAACGCGCACACGATCGCCGATCCGACGACGCCGATCAGGATCGACCGCCGGCGGCCCTGCCGGTCGGCGATGGCGATCGCGAAGAGCGCGAAGAGCGCACCGAGCCGGGTCAGTGCCAGCGCGACGCCGATCGTCGTGTCGGTTGCGCCGAAGCTGTCGCTGATCGGGCTCGTGAGCTGGCCGAACAGTGCGGCGGCGAAGGTGACGATCGCGGTCGCGGCGGAGGCGGTCGCGATGAAGACCGACTGCTCCGGGCTGAACGCAACGGGTGGGAGCCCGACGACGGTTTTCGGTGGGCGCGGGTTCGGCCGGCCGTCCAGCGCGGCGCGGATCGTCTCGATGGCGTGGGCTCGGGCCCGGCGGTGGGCGATGCGGACGAGCGGTTGGAAGAACCAGCCGAAGAACGGGATGTCGATCGAGCCGGACGACGTGATCTCGAGCTCGGTCCCCTCGGCGGCCGGGCGGAGACGGAGCGCGAGCACGATCGCGGGCTGGCTCTCGGTCGGTGCCGCGACGACGAGGGTGCCGTCGGGTTCCGGCGTCGCGCCGAGCCGATCGAGGGCGGCCGCGAGCACCGCGTCGCGAGACGCCGCGAGCCGAACAAGCGAAGAACGCGGCACGCGCGGCATGCTACGGGCGGAGCGTGGCCGTACTGAGGAGCCACTCGCGAATCGGAGGATGACATGGCGAAGCTGGCCGTCGGCGACAAGGCACCCGCGTTCACACTCAAGGACCAGAACGGCAAGGCCGTGAAGCTCTCGGGCGCGAAGGGCAAGCGCGTTGTCGTCTACTTCTATCCGAAGGCCGATACGCCCGGTTGCACACAGCAGTCGTGCAATCTGCGCGACGCGTTCCCACAGCTGAAGAAGCTGAAGGCGGTGGTCTACGGGATCAGCCCGGACGCGGTCGAGAAGCAGAAGAAGTTCGACGACAAGTACGAGCTCGGCTTCCCGCTGCTCTCCGATACCGACCACGCGACCGCCGAAGCGTTCGGCGTGTGGGGCGAGAAGTCGCTCTACGGCCGTAAGTTCATGGGCATCGTCCGCTCCGCGTTCGTGATCGACGAGAAAGGCAAGCTCGCGGGCGTCTTCTACAAGGTCAGCCCCAAGGACACTGTTCCGAAGGTGCAGAAGGTCCTGGAGGAGATGGCGTAGCCGGTTCGAATCCATTCGGTCTCCAGAGGAGTCTGGAGTCAACGGTCACTTGCCGGCGGCTGACCCGTAGTCGCCGTGGCATCATGCGCGTGCTACGCAAAGCGACGGTGGGTTGTCGCCCCGGGTCTGATCGCTGTGCAACTTCCCCTGTCATTGTTCACGGCGCCGCCGTTCAGAGTTCGTCCAGACCGCGATCCAGGTTTTGCGCACCATCGCGCAACGACGTGCGATGCGCGAAGCGCATGAGTTCGGCGCGCGTCCGGACGCTGCCCGTCGTGCGGCTCGCTGCCCGTCGTCCGGCTCTCTGCCCGGTGAAGGCGCGTCAGCGTAGAACGCTCCGGGGAGCGGAGAGAAGGACACATCGACCCCACCCGGTACCGCGCGAGAGCGTGGCTCTCATTGTTTGCTGCGTCGGTCGAGCTCGAACCACACGATCTTGCCGTTCCAGGATCCGGGCTCGTCGCCGAGTCCGAAGCGGTTGGCAATCGCGGATACGAGGCCGAGCCCACGGCCACCGGCCGAGCTGATCGCGACATTCGTCGGCGGCCGGGCGATGAGATCGCGGAGGGCCTCGGTTGCGGCTTCTCCGTCGTGTACCTCGACGCGGATTGTCGGCTCGACCTTGACGACCAGGTCGAGGCTCGTACGGGCGTGGCGCACGACGTTCGTCACGAGCTCCGTCGTGAGCAGCAGCGCGACGTCGAGGTCGACGTCGTGTGCGTCGAGGTGGGTGCGCACGAACCTTCGAGCGAGCGCGACGCTCGAGGGCTCGGGTGGCAGCGTGATTGACTCCATTCTCCCCCCGGCGCGATGTGGAACGCTGCTACCCGCAACGGCCGTTGCGGAAACGGGGGTTGCACGGGCGGTGGACGGGGTATCCGACCGGCCATGCAAGAAAAGGACACCGAGGTTGCCGACGCGATCGACGACATGGTCGCCGTGCTCGAGGCGACGTGTGCGGAGAGTGATGCCGCGGCCCGACAAGCGACCGTCCTCCGGCAACGCAATGCATCGCGAAGCACCAAGGGGAAATCTGAGCCGTTCGACGGGACCGCGCTGGTCCGGAGCGTTTCCGCCTTGCAGCAACGGCTGAGCGAAGCGGCGAGCCGGCTGCGGCGCGCGCAGGCCAGACGGCTTCATGACGAAGGACTCAGCACCGAACGGATCGCGGAACTTTTCGGCGTGACGCGCCAACGCATCTCGGCGTTGCTTCGTGTCGACAACACGCGGTCGATCAAGAGATCACGTCCCCGCTGAACCCGCAACCGTCCATTGGTTGTCGCGGTCGCGGCGTATCCGAACCTCCACATCGTGGACTGGAGCCGCTGTGCACACGAAGGGACGCGCGCTTCTCACGCCGACAACATCGATTCGTAACCTGCCGGACAATTGATGTTGGTCGCACTGATCCGAACTGCACTGCTGCAGCAGTGTCACAAGTAACGAGCTCGGATGAACAGCACGCGCGACCATTCGCGCGCCGAGTGGTCTACTTCGGTGATCCGCAGAGTGCACCGGTGAGAGCGAAGCGGGACCACGGATGCGCGTGTCGTGAAGGGGCGCCACGGCTGGGCGCTGCTGTTGCTGGTCATCGTGTCGTGGGATCTCGCCGCCGCGCTCACCAACAGCGAGACGCTGACGTTCACGTTCCGGTGCGCGGTCTCGCAGACCGCGTGGCGATGGCCGGTGCTCGCGCTGATCGCACTGCTGGTCGTGCACCTGTTCCTTCCACCGCGTATGCAGAGGTACGACCCGCTCGACCGTCTGTTCCAACGCATCGACCCGGTAGCAGAGCCGAAGAGGCCGCCCAATGTGCCTCCCGGAACACCGGGGTCAAGTCCGGGTCCGGGGCGGTGAAGGACGTAGTGACCTAGAGAACGCGGCACGTCCCGCAGGCGATGTGTCTCCACTGGATACCTTGGCCGCCGTGGAGCGCGCGTAGTGGAGAAGGATCGGCTGCAGGCCTTCAGCGACGGCGTGATCGCGATCCTGATCACGATCATGGTGCTGGAGCTGAAGGTTCCGCACGGCTCCGACTGGTCGGCGCTGCGCCCGCTCGTACCTGTGTTTCTCTCCTACGTGCTGAGCTTCGTCAATCTCGGCATCTACTGGAACAACCACCATCATTTGTTGAGCGCGACGCGGCGGATCAACGGAACCGTCCTGTGGGCGAACCTCCACCTGTTGTTCTGGCTGTCGCTCTTCTCGTTCTTCACCGCTTGGATGGGCGAGAACCACTTCGACGCGCTGCCCACCGCGGCATACGGCGTCGTGCTCTTCATGGCCGGCATCGCCTACTACATCCTCAAGACGACGATCATCGCCGCGCAAGGTCCGGACTCGACGCTCGCGACCGCGCTCGGGAGCGACGTCAAAGGAAAGATCTCACCCGTGATCTACATCGCGGCGGTACCGATCGCCTTCCTGAACCACTGGGTGGCGCTGGCCCTCTACGTCCTGGTGGCGCTCATGTGGTTCGTGCCCGACCCGCGCATCGAAACGCGATTGCAGGGGTAGTCAAGCGACCGCAGCGGCGCGTAGCGCATGCGCGTGATCGGACACCTCGACGAGGTCGAGCCCGACCCGCGCAAAGCGTCGCTACGGCTACGCGATGCACGCCGCAGCCTGAGCCATCGCTCGGAGCGTTCGTCCTCGACCGTCAGATTGTCGAAGGACACGGTTCACGGACCAGACACGCAAACGAGATCGGCGCGAAAGCAACTGCGAGTGGAGTAGCGCCCGGGACGAACGAGCGCACGGCGCGTCAGCAACCATCGAATCGACCACGCTTCGGCGAGGTCGCTCACGGGGAGGCGACGTGTCGTCAGGTAAGAAGTTCGTCGCGATGAGCTTGATGACCTTCATCGTCGTCATCGCTCTGGGCGCGTTATGGGGTCACCATTCACCGGCTGACACCACCGGGCCCACATTCAACAGCCTGAGCAACTATCCGAAGACGACGACCAACGTGCCGGTGTCGCAAGACGGCATCAACGCGCTGGCGTCGGATACCGGGCACCTCGGCGTATCGATCAACTTCACCTGGACGCTCATCACGGGCTTCCTGGTGTTGTTCATGCAGGTCGGGTTCGCCTTCTTGGTCACGGGTCTCACCCGGGCGAAGAACGCGGGCCACATGATGATGATGAACATCGCGGCCTTTGCGGTCGCGCTGCTCGCGTACTACGCCGTCGGCTTCGCGTTCATGTTCGGCGGGATCGCACCGATCGCGAATCTCGGTGGGGTGTCTCCGCTCACCGGCATCTTCGGACACGGCAGCGCGGGCGTCATCGGGCTCCATGGCTTCTTGTTGCAGAGTCACGGCTCGTACGACGTCGGCGTGATGGTGCTGTTCTTGTTCCAGGTCGTGTTCATGGAGACCGCGGGCTACATCATCATCGGCGCCATCGCGGAGCGAATCTCGTTCGCCGGCTTCCTCCTCGCCGAGGTGGCAATGGGCGCGGTCATCTACCCCATCTACGGCATGTGGATGTGGGGTGGTGGATGGCTGGCCCATCTCGGCACATCGCTGCACCTCGGGCACGGCGCCGTCGACTTCGCCGGGTCAGGGGTCGTGCACGCAACCGGCGGCTGGGCGGCACTGGCGCTCGCCATGGCGCTCGGACCGCGCATCGGCAAGTTCAACAAGGACGGTTCTCCGAACGCGATACCAGGTCACAACATCCCGTACGTGGTGATCGGCACGCTCGTTCTGGTGTTCGGGTGGATGGGCTTCAACCCGGGGTCGACCCTCGGCGCCACCGACCTCCGGATCGGCCTCGTCGCCGTGAACACCCTGCTCGCGGCGTGCGTCGGCTTCGTCATGGCGATGATCATCACCAACGCGAAGTACGGCAAGCCCGACATCTCGATGTCGTGCAACGGCATGCTGGCCGGCCTCGTGGCGATCACGGCGCCCTGTGCCTTCGTGGCACCGTGGGCCGCCGTGGTCATCGGAGGCGTCGCAGGAACACTCGTCGTGTACAGCGTGGCGTTCTTCGATCGCATCGGCATCGACGATCCGTGCGGCGCCATCTCGGTCCACGGGACGAACGGCGCGTGGGGGGTGCTCGCGGTCGGGATCTTCGCCGACGGCACCTACGGGATCGGTTGGAACGGGGTTGGTGCCACGAGCACGCACGGTGTCCGTGGTCTTCTCTACGGCGACGTCGGCCAACTCGGTGCGCAGATGTTCCACGTCGTGATCGGATTCCTGTGGGCGTGGGGCGTTACGTGGTTGATCTTCAAGGTCGCCCAGAACTTCATGAAGATCCGGGTGTCCGAGGAAGTGGAGCTCGAGGGTCTCGACATGCCGGAGTTCGGCGTGCTCGCCTACCCCGACTTCGTCCTGCACCACTCCGCTGCAGGTCACATCACGACCGACGCCGAGGACGTGGGGAACGGCTCCCCCAAGACTGTCGATTTGGAGCGGTCATGAAACTCGTCACTGCGATCGTGAAGCCGCACAAGCTCGACGACGTCAAGACGGCACTCGAGAACATCGGTGTCCAGGGGATGACGATCACGGAGGTCCAGGGTTTCGGTCGTCAGCGAGGCCACGCCGAGGTGTATCGAGGGGCGGAGTACAAGGTCGACTTCGTGCCGAAGGTGAAGGTCGAGGTGCTCGTCGACGACGAAGAGGCCCTCAAGGTGGCCGAGGAGATTCAAGCTTCTGCCCGAACCGGCAAGATCGGCGACGGCAAGGTCTGGGTGCTCCCCGTCGAACACCTGTCCCGGATCCGCACCGGCGAGTTCGGAACCGAAGCGCTCTCGCTGTGTTGCCCATCCACGTTGGTGACGTGGGGGTGGGTCCGCCGATGAAGTGAGCCTCCGAGGGATCGTGGTGGTTGTTCGACGACCGTCACAAGCCCTCGGGAGGCTCTGGTGCACCGTAACGCTCCGATGACCGCACGCGGCCGGATGATCATGATCG
>JAODBI010000114.1 GCA_025463875.1 Actinomycetes bacterium | reverse complement strand
CTCGTGGTCGCGGGCCGCAGGCGTCCCGGGGGCGGGCTGGCTGTCGACCCAGCGGCGCACAGCACCCAGGTAGTTGCCGAGGTGCATCTCGCCCGTCGGTTTGATGCCGGAGAACACCCTCGCCATGGCCGATCACGTTACCGGCCTCACCTGGACCGCCCTGGACGTTTCGGCTGGTCGCCGCGGTGGACCACATGCCTGTGATTCGGCGCGGGTAACCTCCTTCCCGTGCCGTACGAGGTCTCGACACCCGTTTTCGAAGGCCCGTTCGACCTCCTCTTGCACCTCATCTTGAGAGAAGAGGTCGACCTCTGGCAGATCTCTCTCGTCCGCCTCGTCGACGTCTTCTGCGTCGAGGTCGAGAACATGGAGCGTGTCGACCTCGACGTCGCCACCGAGTTCCTGCTCATCGCCGCGACGCTCGTCGAGCTGAAGGCGCGCCGGATGTTGCCGGGCCGGGAGGACGTCGATCTCGACGAAGAGCTGATGCGGTTCGAGGAGCGCGATCTGCTGCTCGCGCGCCTGCTCGAGTGCAAGACGTTCCAGGACGCGGCGCGGGTCATGAACGAGCGCCTGCAGAGCGCGAGCCGTTCGGTCGCGCGCACGGCCGGCCCCGAGGAGCCGTTCCGTTCCTTGGCGCCCGACCCGCTCGAGCGGGTCGCACTCGAGGCGTTGCTCGCGGCGGCGCGGCGCGGACTCGCACCGCCCGAGCCCGTCGAGGAAGTCCAGACCACGCACATCGCGCCGATCCGGGCGAGCGTGCGCGATGCGATCGACACCGTGCTCGCGCTCCTGCCCGCGCACGGACCGGTGCGCTTCCGCGAGCTCACGTACGGAGTCACCGAGAAGCTCGAGATCATCGTGCGCTTCCTCGCCGTGCTCGAGTTGTTCAAACAAGGTGTCGTCGACCTCGAGCAGATCGAGAGCTTCGGTGAGCTGACGGTGCGGCCCCTCGCCGCCGGGGAACGCGTCGCGCTCGACCTGTCTTCGCTCGAGGAATGGGGCGACGAGCCGATGATCGCCGAACGGGTGCAGGAGCAGGTGTGAGCGATCAGGACGTTTCGGTCGACGTCGAGACGCGGCGCGCGGTGGAAGCGATCGTGCTGGCCGCGACCGAGCCGGTGCATCCCACCGTCATGGCGCAGTTGTTCGAGTTGTCGGTCGAGACGATCGACGACCTGTGCGCACAGCTCGCGGCCGAGTACGAAGCGCAGGGTCGCGGCTTCCAACTCGCGCGGGTGGCGGGCGGGTACCGCTTCCAGACCCATCCCGACGCGTACGCGTACGTCGAGAAGTTCGTGCTCGACGGCCAGACCGCGCGCTTGTCGGGTCCCGCGCTCGAGACACTCGCGATCGTCGCCTACAAGCAGCCGGTGTCGCGGGCGCAACTGTCGGCGATCCGCGGCGTGAACGTCGACGCGACGTTGAAGACGTTGGTGGCGCGCGGCTACGTCGACGAGATCGGGCACGACCCGACGCCGGGCAACCCTTCGATGTTCGCGACGTCGCGGTTGTTCCTCGAGCGACTCGGCCTGAACTCGCTGGCCGACCTGCCCGCGCTCGCCGACTTCGTACCCGAGGCGTCGATCGTCGAGGCCCTCGAACGCGGGCTCCTGCTGCCGTCGATGGACGCGATCGACGGGAGTACGGGCGACACCGATAGGAACGACGAAGACGAGGCGTCCGCGGACGAATACGACGTGGTCGAGGTCGACGTGGTCGAGTCGACCGGCGGCGAGCTCTAACTCCTTGGCCGAAGCGGACGACGGTGAGCGGCTGCAGAAGGTGCTCGCCCGCGCCGGATTCGGCTCGCGTCGCACGAACGAGGCGCTGATCGCCGAAGGGCGCGTGATGGTGAACGGCGAGGCCGCCGTGCTCGGGCGCCGCGTCGATCCGGAACGCGATCGGATCGAGCTCGACGGCGTGCCGGTGATCGTCGACACGGGCATCGTGCACTGGCTGCTCAACAAGCCGGCGGGCTACGTGACGACCGCGCGCGACACGCACGGCCGGCCGACGGTGCTCGACCTCGTGCCCGATGAACCGCGGGTGTTCCCGGTCGGCCGCCTCGACCTCGACACCGAAGGACTGCTGCTGCTCACGAACGACGGCGAGCTGACGCAGCTGTTGACGCACCCGAGTCACGGCGTCGAAAAGGAGTACTACGTCGAGGTCGTCGGTAAGCCGACGCCCGGCGAGCTGCGCGCGTTGCGGACGGGCGTGGAGCTCGACGACGGACCGACGCACCCGGCCCAGGCCAAGATCCTGCAGGAATCGGCGACCGGAACGACCGCGCTGACGATCGTGGTCAAGGAAGGCCGCAAGCGCATGGTGCGCCGTATGTGCGCGGCCGTCGGTCATCCGGTCGTGCGGTTGGCGCGCACCCGCATCGGGCCGTTGCGTGACCCGCAGCTCGCGCCCGGCAAGTGGCGGGTGCTGGCGAGCGCGGAGGTGCGGGCGCTGTATGCGGCGGGACTCGGCGAGAGCCGCGAGGCATCCGAGTAACGTGACGCCCCGTGAGATTGCTGGCATTGCGCGGTGCGACGACCTTCGACGAGGACACGAAGGCCGAGATCGACGCCAAGACCCAGACGCTCGTGCGCGAGATGCTCGAACGGAATTCGATCGCGCACGACGACCTCGTCAGCATCATCTTCACGGCCACCGACGACCTCACCGCCGAGTTCCCGGCGACGGCGGCGCGCGCGCTCGGTCTCGGTGACGTGCCGCTGTTGTGCGCCCGCGAGCTCGGCATCGGGCACGGCATGAAGCGCGCGATCCGCGTGATGATGCACTTCTACGGTGAGCAGAGCCGGGGCGATCTCCACCACGTGTACCTCGAAGGCGCCCGGTCCCTGCGCGACGACCTTCCCGAGTAGACGTGCGCATCGCGGTCGTCGGCACGGGCCTCATCGGCGGCTCGATCGGGCTCGCGCTCGCGGCGCTCGGCCACGATGTCGTCGGCTTCGATCGCGACCCCGACCGGCTCGCGCGCGCCAAGGAGTTGGGCGCGGTTGCAGCGATCGCCGCCGACCTGAAGTCGGTCGCGGCCGACGCGGACGCGGCCTTCGTGGCGTTGCCGGTGGGCGCGATCGCGGACGCCGTCGTGGAGCTGCTCGACGCGGGTGTGCCGGTCGTCACCGACGTCGGATCGGTGAAGGGTCCTGTCGTGGCCGATGTCGCGGCCCGGTGTCCCGCGGGTGCCGCTCGTTTCATCGGCGGTCATCCGATGGCGGGGTCGGAACAGGAAGGCATCGACGGGGCGCGCGCCGACGTGTTCGTCGGTGCGGCGTGGGTGCTCACGCCGACTGCGACAACGGCGGAGGCCGCGTACACGACGCTGCGCGGTCTCGTGCGCGGACTGCAGGCCGAGGTCGTGGCGGTGACGCCCGAAGATCACGACGTGCTGGTCTCGTTCGTCAGTCACGTGCCCCAGCTCGCGGCCTCGACGCTCATGGACGTTGCGACCACGCACGAAGAGCAACACCGCGCGCTCTTGCGCCTCGCGGCCGGTGGTTTTCGCGACATGACCCGCATCGCCGCGAGTCATCCGGCGATCTGGCTCGACATCCTCACCTCCAACCGGGACGCAATCCTCGGTGCGCTCGACGCGTACCTCGCCGGGTTGCAGAACGCACGGGACTTGATCGCCGCCGGTGATCGGGGAGCGCTGGAGGCGTTGCTCGACCGCGCCCGCTCCGCGCGGAGGAACCTGCCGGTGGGGATCTCGATGGCGGCCAAGCTCGTCGAGCTGCGCGTCGTCGTGCCCGACCGGCCCGGTGTGCTCGCCGAGGTCACCACGCTCGCGGGCCGGCTCGGCGTCAACGTCGCCGACCTCGAGATCGCCCACTCCAAGGAGGGGGGCGAAGGTGTGTTGGTGCTGATCATCGCGGCCGACGATGCCGCCGCGCTCGAGGCGGGCCTCCACGATCTCGGCTACCGGACGGGCCGGATGGAGATCGAGTGAGCGGCATCGGCGCGGCGCCCGACCGCCTCGCCTTCGGCGGCGGACAGCCGCTCCGGGGTCGACTGCGCCTGCCCGGCGACAAGTCGATCTCGCACCGCGCGCTGATCTTCGCCGCGCTCGCGGACGGGACGAGCGTGATCACGAACCTGGGGACCGGCGCCGATGTGGGCGCGACCGCGCGCGTGCTGGCTCGGTTGGGTGTGGTCGTCGGGTCCGACGGTAATGGGATCGTCGTCGAGGGCAGGGGGGTCGAGCGGCTCACGGAGCCCGGCGACTGGCTCGACTGCGAGAACAGCGGCACGGCGATGCGCGTGCTGGCCGGCGTGTTGGCGGGTCGCCCGTTCCTTTCGGTGCTCAGTGGCGACGCCTCGCTGCGGAGCCGGCCGATGGGACGGATCGTCGAGCCCTTGCGGGCCATGGGTGCGCACGTCGACGGCCGGGACGGCGCGACGCGCGCACCGCTCGTTGTCCGGGGTGGTGCGCTCCACGCGATCCGCCACGAGCTCCCGGTCGCGAGCGCGCAGGTGAAGACGTGTCTGGTGCTCGCCGGGTTGCAGGCCGACGGCGAAACCGTCGTGGTCTCGCCCGCGCGCAGTCGGGATCACACCGAGCGCATGTTGCACGCGCTCGGCGCGCCGATCACGGTCGACGGTCTTGCGGTGAGCGTTGCCCGGGGTGCGCCCCGGCCGTTCGAGATTGCCGTTCCGGGGGATCCGTCGTCGGCCGCGTTCTTCGCGGTCGCGGCGGCGATCACGCCGGGATCCGACGTGGTCATCGAGGATGTGTCGGCGAACCCGACGCGGGTGGGTTTCGTCACTGTGTTGAAACGGATGGGTTGCGCCATCGAGCTCACGCCCACGGGGGAGGTGTGCGGCGAACCCGTCGGGGACCTCCGTGTTCGCGCGTCGGAGCTGCACGGCACGACGATCGCGGGCGACGAGGTGCCGAACGTGATCGACGAGATCCCGGCCCTGGCGGTCGCGGCCGCGTTCGCCGACGGTGTCACCGATGTGCGCGACGCGGCCGAGCTCGTGGTCAAGGAGAGCAACCGGATCGGGACGTTGCGCGAGGAGTTGGGCAAGCTCGGCGCGGGTGTCGAGGCGCGTGCCGACGGGCTCGTGGTGCGGCGGGGGACTGCCGACGCCGCGGCTTTCACCTCGCACGGTGACCACCGCATCGCGATGGCGATGGCGGTCGCCGCGCACGCGCTGCCGGCGGAGTCGACGGTCGAGGGCTGGCGGGTGGTGTCGTCGTCGTATCCGGAGTTCGCGCG
>JAODBI010000101.1 GCA_025463875.1 Actinomycetes bacterium | reverse complement strand
GCGCGGTCGAGCTCGGCGACGGCTGGGCGCCGTTCGGTCTGCGCACCGCGGATCTCGGGGAGATGTTGAAGCGGGCTGCCGACACCGACGCGTGGGCCGATCGCCAGACCCCCGTCGACGTGATCCTGCAGAACGAGCATCCGCTCGACCCCGTCGGCGAACCGGAGCGCGTCGCCGAGCAATTGGCGCGGTTCACCGACATCGGCGCGACCGGCGTCAACATCCGCTTCGTGCACCACTCCCCCGCGCACTACCGCGAGCAACTCGCCGCCCTCGCCACCCTCCCCCGATAACCCGCCAACAGTGGGCAGGAATTCCGGCACGTGACGCACGTTTCACTGCCAACCAGTTGGCAGTGATTGCGGGCGGGGGTCGTAACCTCGTCGGATGCGGATCGCAGTGTTGGTCAAGCAGATCCCCAAGTTCGAGGAGATGGAACTCGGCACCGACGGGCGGCTGAAGCGCGACGGCATCGAGCTCGAGCTCAACCCCTACTGCCGGCGGGCGGTGAGCCAGGGCGTCGACCTCGCGGCGGCGCGTCCGGGTTCGCACGTCACGGTCCTCACGCTCGGGCCCCCGACGGCGGAGGATTCGTTGCGGGAATCGATCGCGTGGGGCACCGAGCGCGGCGTCGACATCCACGGCGTCCTGATCACCGACCCCGCGTTCGCCGGCTCCGACACACTCGCCACCGCGAAGGCCCTCGCAGCCGCGCTCGAGCATGAAGGTCCGTTCGACGTCGTCATCGCCGGCCGCAACTCCGTCGACGCCGACACCGGCCAGGTCGGCCCCGAGCTCGCGGCGCTCTGCGATCTGCCCTTCCTCGCGGGCGTGCGCCACCTCGCGATCACCGACGATCCGATCCGGGGCGAGATCGTCACCGCCCGGTGCGAGCACGACGACGGGTGGCTGCAAGCCGAAGTCCACCTCCCGGCGATCCTGTCGTGCGCCGAGCGACTGATCGATCCGGCCAAGGTCGATCCCGAGGGGCGGGCGGCCGTACGCGCCGATCGGATCCGCCGGCTGACCGCGTCCGACCTCGGTCCCGGACCGTGGGGGCAGGCCGCGTCGCCCACCTCGGTCGGGGCGGTCAAGGTGATGGAGATCGCGCGCGCTCGGCACCGTTCGCCCGGCGCGTCGATCGCCGAGCAGGCCCGAGACGCCGTGCGCTTCCTCCACGAACGGGGCGCGTTTCATCGCGCCGCACCCGTTACCGAGTCGGCGCAGACGGTGGCCCCCGCGCGCGCCGGTGAGTCGACGATGGTGTTGGCCGAACCCGACCGGGCACACGACACCCGCGAGCTGCTCGGCGCGGCGGCCGCGCTGACGGGCAACGTCACCGTTGTCACCCTGCAGACGCCCGACGTCGCGCAACTCCACGCGTGGGGGGCCGACGCGATCGTGCATCTCGACGGCGAAAACGTCGAGGAAGACGTCGCGCAGGCCGCCGCGCAACTCGTACGCCGACGGGCGCCGTGGGCAATTCTCACCGCGTCCACGGCATGGGGTCGCGAGGTTGCGTCGCGCGTCGCCGCGCAACTGGGTGCGGGACTGACCGGAGACGCGGTCGACCTCGAGCGCGTCGACGACCGGCTCGTCGCGTGGAAGCCGGCGTTCGGCGGTCAGCTCGTCGCCGCGATCCACTGCGCCTCGCCCGTGCAGATGGCGAAGGTACGAGCAGGGGTGCTGCCGACGCTCGCCCCGCGCGTCACCGCCGACGACGAGGTCACCGTCGAGACGATTCCGCTCCCGACCCGCGGCCGCGTCCGCGTCCTTGCCCGCACCCGCGACGACGACCTCGACCTCCTCGCGGAGGCCCACACCGTCATCGGCGTCGGCAAGGGTGTCGAGCCCGACACCTACGACGAGCTCGAGCCGCTGCGCGTGTTGCTCGACGCGCAGCTCGGTGCGACCCGCAAGGTCACCGACAAGGGCTGGCTCCCCCGATCGCGCCAGATCGGGATCACCGGGCGGTCGATCGCGCCCCGGCTGTTCGTCAGCGTCGGCGCGAGCGGCAAGTTCAACCACGCCGTGGGCCTGCGCGCGGCCGGCACCGTCCTCGCGATCAACCGCGACGCGTCCGCGCCGATCTTCGACGTCGCCGACATCGGCATCGTCGGTGACTGGCGCGAGGCGCTGCCGATCCTCGTCGAGCAACTCCGCGCCGCGCGCGCCTGATACGACGCGCGCGCCTGATACGACGCGCTCAGCCCTCGGCGGGCTTCGGCGCGGGCGGGCGCCAGAACGTCACGAGCGTTGCCGCCGCGCCGCCGACACCGACGACCAACGCGATGACGAGCCCCCACCAGTTGTGCGGGTTGAAGTCGATCGCATTGTCGAGCGACCACTCGCCCGGGCCGACACAGGCGACCGCGAACAGCGCGGCGACGAGGTTCATGATGTATTCCCAGCCCTCGGTCGGGCGTCGGAACACGAAGAACCCGGCCTTGCGATGGTTGGTAATGAACGCGACGAGCAGCGTTCCCATCAACGCGCCCGCCGCGAACGGCGTGAGCAGGCCGAGCATCAGGGCGGCTCCGGCGGCAAGCTCGGTGACACTCGCGAGCCAGGCGTGGAAGATGCCCGGCTTCATGCCGAGACTCGCGAACCACCCCGCGGTTCCCTTGATCTTGCCGCCTCGGTAGATGTGGTTGTAGCCGTGGGCGAACATCGTGGCGCCCAGTGCGACCCTCACCACGAGCAAGCCGAGATTCACTTGGTCGGGAGACATGGGCGCGCACAGTAGTACGGTCGACCCATGGCCACTTCGGATCCCGACGACGGCCTCGACGACGGCTACGACGCGTTCGAGGAGTTCAATCGCAGCGCGGGAATGGGGATCGTCGACAACCCCTATCCCATGTTCGCGCTCGTGCGTCCCGAGCACCCGATGAAACGCGAGGGCGAAGGCGAGTCGGCACTCATACCCGAGGACCACGACATCGACTTCATGACCATCGACCGCAGCGTCGGGGTGTTCACGGCCTACGGTTTCGACGCCGTGCAACAGGTGTTGAAGGACGGCGAGACGTTCTCGTCCGAGGGCTACGCCGACATCATGGGCAAGGTCCTCGGCCATTCGATCCTCGAGATGGACGAACCCGAACACCATCTCTACCGCGGACTCGTGCAACAGGCGTTCAGCCGCAAGGCGATGGAGACCTGGGAGCGCGAGCTCGTGCGCGACGTCGTCGACGAGCACATCGACGCGTTCATCGACCGGCCCACGAAGCAGGCCGACCTCGTGCGCGAGGTGACCTTCGGCTTCCCGGTCCTCGTGATCGCGCGCCTCCTCGGACTCCCCCGCGAAGACCTGCCGATGTTCCACCGGCGCGCGGTCGAGGTCATCAGTGCCGGTTTCGAGCTCGAGCGCGCGACGAGCGCGTCGAACTGGTTGTTCGACTACTTCTGCACGATCATCCAGGACCGCCGCGAGCATCCGTCCGACGACGTGATCTCGGTGCTCGTGCAGGCCGAGCTCGAAGGCACGCGTCTCACGAACGAAGAGATCTGCTCGTTCCTCCGACTCTTGCTGCCGGCCGGCGCGGAGACCACCTACCGGTCGTCGTCGAACCTCTTGTTCGGACTCATGAGCAAGCCCGGGCAGCTGGAAGCGTTGCGCGCCGACCGCGCGCTCCTGCCGCAGGCGATCGAAGAGGGACTGCGTTGGGAACCGCCGTTGATCGGCATCCTCCGCACCGCCGTCAAGGACTCAGACGTCGCAGGCGTATTCGTCCCCGCCGGTTCGGTCGTCGCCGTCAACATCGGCTCCGCGAATCACGACGAGAAGGTCTGGGACAACCCCGAGGAGTTCGACATCTTCCGGCCCGCGCGCCAGCACCTCGCGTTCGCGTGGGGACCGCACATGTGCCTCGGCCTGCACCTCGCGCGCATGGAGACGCGCGTCGTGCTCACCCAGCTGCTCGACCGCCTGCCCGGACTCCGGTTCGATCCCGACGCCGAACCGGCCGCGATCTCGGGCGCGATCTTCCGGGCTCCGGCCTCGCTGCCCGTCGTCTGGGACTGACAGGTACCGGCGGCGATGCCTCGCAACGTCCTCGGTACCGAGCTCGAGCCCTGCAGCTTCGATCCGCTCACCGGCTTCACCCGCAACGGCTGCTGCGACGCGCACGGCGAAGACGTCGGCGTCCACCTCGTCTGCGTCGTGATGACCGACGAGTTCCTCACCTTCTCGGCCGAGCGCGGCAACGACCTCTCCACCCCGATGCCCCAGTACGGGTTCGCGGGACTGAAGGCCGGCGACCGGTGGTGTCTGTGTGCACCGCGTTGGCAGGAGGCCTACGACGCGGGTGCCGCGCCGGCAGTCCACCTCGCCGCGACCCACGCGGGCGCCATCGAATGGTGCTCGCTCGAAGCACTCCGGGCCCACGCCGCCGACCCGTGACCCGGCACGTGACTTGCGTGGCCGCACCGCCGTAGACTGACACCAACGTCAGGTTCGACAGGCACTGTTTCCGAGGGGGAACCTCATGCAGCTCGAAGACCTCGTCCTGGTCAGCGTCGACGACCACGCCGTCGAGCCCCCCGATCTGTTCGAGGGTCGCCTGCCGCAGAAGTACGCCGAGGTCGCGCCGCGCCTGGTGCGCAAGGACAGCGGCATCGATGTATGGCAGTTCATGGGCGCCGAGCTCCCCAACATCGGGCTCAACGCGGTCGCGGGCCGTCCGCCCGAGGAGTACGCGATGGATCCGCAGTCGTTCGACGACATGCGGACGGGTTGCTACGACATCCACGACCGCATCAAGGACATGAACGCGAACGGTCTGCTCGGTTCGATGTGCTTCCCGAGCTTCCCGCAGTTCTGTGGTCAGCTCTTCGCCCGCGCCGCACAGAAGGACGAGCCGCTCGCGGTCGCGCTGGTGCGGGCCTACAACGACTGGCACATCGAGAGCTGGTGCGGCGCGTATCCCGGCCGCTTCATCCCGCTCGCGCTGCCGATGATGTGGGACGTCGACAAGATGGCCGCCGAAGTGCGCCGCGTCGCCGACAAGGGTTGCCACGCCGTCACGTTCTCGGAGAACCCGGTGCACCTCGGGTACCCGAGCATCCACTCCGGCCACTGGGACACGTTCTTCGCCACGTGCGAGGAGGTCGACACCGTCGTCAACGTGCACATCGGGTCGTCGTCGAAGATGGTCATCACCGCCGACGACGCACCCATGAGCGTGCTCATCACGTTGTCGCCGATCAACATCGTGCAGGCCGCCGCCGACTTCGTGTGGTCGGCCACCGCGCAGAAGTTCCCGAAGCTGAAGTACGCGTTGAGCGAAGGTGGGATCGGCTGGATCCCCTACTTCCGCGAGCGCATCGACTACACGTTCGATCGGCACCGCTACTGGACCGGCCAGGACATGGGCGACCGCCTGCCGAGCCAGGTGTTCGACGAGCAGGTCATCTGCTGCTGGATCGACGACCCGGTCGGGATCGACATGCGCCACAAGATGAACATCGACAAGATCTGTTGGGAGTGCGACTACCCGCACTCCGACTCGACGTGGCCGCAGTCGCCGGAGCAGTTCATGAAGCAGATGCAGGCCTCGAACGTCTCCGACGAGGAGGTCGACAAGATCTCTCACGCCAACGCGATGAAGCTCTACAACTACGACCCCTTCTCGGTGCTCGGCCGGGAGAACTGCACGGTCGGCGCGCTCCGGCACCAGGCCGAGGGTTGGGACACGAGCATCGTGGCGCGTGGCATCAAGGCGACGGGCGTCGGCGCTGCCGATCTCGCGAAGTTCGCGAAGGCGGACCGCGACTAGGAACGCAGCGGGCGACGGGACGGCGGCGGCGATATACGTTCCCGCTTCGTGGCCGAACGGATCGACGTCGACGTCTGCGTAGTAGGTGCGGGCTACGCGGGACTCACCGCCGCCCGGCGATTGAGCCAGGGCGGGAAGTCGGTCGTCGTCGTCGAAGCACGTGATCGCATCGGTGGACGCGTCTGGACGCAGAAGCTCGCCGACGGATCACCCGTCGACCGCGGTGGTGGCTGGCTCGCCCCGTACCACGACCGCGCGTTCGCGCTCGCGGGCGAGGTCGGCGTGCGGACGTACAAGACGTATGTCAAAGGCGCGCACCTGCTCGTCGACGGCAACCGCACGCGCCGCTACACGGGCCTGATCCCGAAGATCAGTCCCCTCGCGGTGCTCACGATCGCGCGGGCGCAGTGGAAGCTCGACCGGCTGTCGAAGCAGGTTCCCGTCGACGCGCCGTGGACCGCGGCACGCGCGGCCGAGTGGGACGCGGAGTCGGTGGCGTCGTACGTCGATCGGTGCGGGATCACGCCCGGCATCGGGCGCGACCTCTTCGAGATGGCCGTGCGCGGCTTGTTCACCGGCGATCTCGACGACGTCTCGTTCCTGAACATGCTCTTCCTCGTGCGCGCCCACCACAGCATCAACAATTTGTTGTCGATCGAGAAGGGCGCGCAGGAGAATCTCGTCGAAGGCGGCGCGGGCGAGATCGCACGGCGGGTCGGCGACGAGCTCGGCGACGCGGTGCGCGTCAACTCGGAGGTGCGTTCGATCACCCGGGACGATGAGCGGGTCGTCGTCGAGGCCGGCGATCTGGTCGTGACCGCGCGCAATGCCGTCGTGACGGTGCCACCTGCGCTCGCACTGGACATCGCGTTCGATCCGCCGCTGCCCGACGACCGCCGGACCTTGTACGAAAAGGCGGTCGCCGGTCCCGAGTCGAAGACGCTCGTCGTCTACGACGAGCCGTTCTGGCGTGCGGCCGGCTTCAGTGGTCAGACCGCCGAGCCGGGCTCGGCCTCCGAGGTGACCCTCGACGCGTCGCCGGTGAGCGGGACGCCCGGCGTCATCGCGTCGTTCACGTTCGGTCCGGTCGCGGCGCGGGTGCAGAAGCTCGACCCGGCCGTTCGGCGCAAGGCCGTGATCGACGCGCTGACCGCGCGACTCGGCTCGCGGGCTGCAAGCCCGATCGACTTCATCGAGACCGCGTGGTGGGAACAGGAGTGGACGCGCGGCTGCTCGATGGCGCACTTCCCACCGGGCGTACTGACGCGTTACGGCCCGCTGCTCCAACAACCGATGGGCCGGGTGCACTGGGCCGGAACCGAGACCGCGACGACATCGCACGGTGCGATCGACGGTGCGATCCGCTCCGGCGAACGCGCGGCCGCCGAGATCCTCGACCGCGAGTGACGGCTGGCGGGCCCGGCGCCCCGCGCGATCAACCGGCTAACCGGCGACTTCGACCTCGGCTTTGACGCGTTCGAGAGTCGTGCGCATTCCGTTGCGGTTCGTGCGACCACGCGACCAGCCGAACAACGTCCAGTAGACGCGCAACGGGAGGGTCTTGGTGAGCTCGAACGATTCCGTCACGTCGGTGCCGTCGCCGTTGGGTTCGAGCCGGTAACGCCACACGTTCAGCACCTTCGCTTCGTTCGCACCGACGCCGAAGCCGAACTCACGACCGGGCTCACACGCGAGCACCGTGCATGTCGTCCAGTAGATCGGCCCCTTGCCATTGCGTTTCACGTGGCCCCGGAACTTCGCGCCGACGGCCGGCCCCGTTGCGCCGTCGATCCATTCCGCCTCGAAGGTCTCCGGGCTGTAGCGGCCGATCTTCGTGACATCACTCACGAGGTCCCAGATCTTCGCCGCCGGTGCGGCCATGTGAACGGTGACGGAATCCTGCATGCTGCGAACCCTACGACGCGGTCGCCGCCTCCTGCTCAGGCCGTGACGACCACTCGCACGATGGCGACGTAGAAGATGATCCCGGCCGCAATCACGAGCGCGTGGAACACCTCGTGAAATCCGAAGACGGCCGGGTTCGGATCCGGTCGCCGCGTGGCATAGACGCGCGCCCCGAGCGAATAGACGGCTCCGCCCAACAGGATCAGCGCGAACGTGACCACGCCCAGCTGACGCCAGAGCACCGGCACGAAGGCGACGGCCGTCCACCCGATGACGACGTACAGACCGGCGACCAACCAGCGGGGCGCGTGCAACCACAGCAGCTGAACCACGATGCCGACCGCGGCGAGCGGCCAGACGACGCCGAGGAGGATGCGCGCGCTCCGCGAGTCGAGGCCGACCACCGCGACGGGTGTGTACGTGGCGGCGATGCCGACGAGGATCATCGAATGATCGAGCCGGCGGAGGCGGCGCTGCGTCGAAGGCGTCCAGTGGCCGCGGTGGTAGACGGCGCTCGCGGAGTACATCGCGGTGACGCCGACCGTGTAGACGAAGGCGGCCCATCGCGCCGCGGTCGTGTGCGCGACGAAGACGAGCACCGCGCCGAGGACCGGGAATACGAACGCCGCGATCTCGTGGGAGACACCGCGCCAACGCGGTTTCGTCTCGATCATGGGAGTCCCCACGCGACGACTACGCGCCGACGAGGTCCAGGGCAACGAGCGCGGCGCGCGCTTCGTCGACACCGCGGACGTGGCGAGCGGTGAATCCGGCCTCGGTCGCGCCCGCGACGTTGACCAGGTTGTCGTCGAGGAAGAGCACCCGTTCCGGTGCGACCGGGACGAGCTCGGCGACGCGATCGAACAGGGCGCGGTCGGGCTTCACCAGGCCGAGTTGGAACGACAAGAAGCGGTAGTCGAACGCATCGAAGATCGGATACTTGGAGAACTGGTCATCGGTGTGCATCGCGTTCGTGTTGCTCAGACACCCGACGGGAAGCGACGCGCGCACAGCTGCGACCAGCTCGTCGGCTCCGGGCAGCGGGCCGCCCGGCCAGCTGCGAAACGCGTCGAGGAAGATCGCCGGCTCGACTTCGAGGGCCCAGTCGCCGACGACGCCGGTGGCGAAATCGTCGGCGGAGCACTCACCCCGTTCGAAACTCCGGACCCAACGACACGTGAGCCAGCGTTGCCACATCTCTTCATCGCTGTCGATGCGGGCCAGTTGCTTCATCGGGGGCACGCCTCCGATGTCGATGAGCACACCGCCGAGATCGAACAGGACCAACTCGATGTTCGGGGATCCGGGCATCACGTCACCCTACGGCTCGTCGATCCGACTGGATTGGTCCGGTGCGCTCGTCGAACGGAGGACGACAGATTTCGACGCGCATGACCGGGGAGCGGTTTCGTGAGGATCAGAGTGCACAGCAAGGCCATGACCGTCGCCGTATCGGTGCTCGCGCTCGGCACGGTGGGTTTCACGGCGCTCACGTCCGGAGCCGGTGCCGCCGGGCTCCGCGCCCAGGCCGCGAACGGCAGCGGCTACTGGCTCGCGGGCTCGGACGGCGGCGTGTTCGCGTTCGGTACTGCCCACTTCTACGGATCGTTAGCGGGCAAGCATCTGGCCGCTCCGATCACCGGCATCGTTCCCACGCCCGACGACAAGGGCTACTGGCTGACGGGCCGGGACGGCGCGGTCTATGCCTTCGGCGACGCGACCTCGATGGGATCGATGGCGGGCCAGGCTCTCGCCGCACCCGTCATCGGGATCGCCGCAACCCATCCGGCCGGCGGTGCAGGCGGGACCGGACCACAGGGTCCGGCGGGCACGCGCGGTGCAACCGGCGCGGCCGGTGCGCGTGGCTCCGCCGGCGCGAACGGGACCGCCGGAACGAACGGACTGCCGGGCACCCCCGGCGCGGACGGCACCAATGGAGTCGGAGCTCCTGGTGCCGACGGACTCCGCGGTGCGGACGGCACGAACGGACTTCCGGGTACGCCCGGCGCGGACGGAACCAACGGTCTTCCGGGTACGCCCGGCGCGGACGGCACCAACGGTCTTCCGGGTACGCCCGGCGCGGACGGCACCACCGGTCTTCCGGGTACGCCCGGCGCGAACGGAACCAACGGAGTCTCGGCCGCCCCGAACTTCGCGTACATCTACAACCTGAGCGCCGGAGTGGTCGCGATCGAAGCTGACATACCGTTCTCCGACAACGCGGCGGTCTTCGGCTTCACGCACCTCCCGGGGTCGACGCTGATCACAGTCACCAACGCCGGCACCTATCGCATTGAGACGTCGGTCTCGTCCGTTGAGCCCGCCCAGGTCGCAATATTCGTCAACGGTGCGGAGCTCGCCGGATCGACCTACGGGTCCGGTGCGGGCACCCAACAGGACACGGGGCACGTCATCGTCACTCTCGCGGCCGGCGACGTCCTCACCTTGCGCAATCATTCGTCGGCGGCCGCGTTCACTCTTCAGACCCTCGCCGGCGGAACCCAGACGAACGTCAACGCCTCCATCCTCATCCAGCAGCTCGCAAGCCCGCCGCCGTCGTGATCGCGAGCGCGCGCCGCGTCACCCGACGCGGCGCGGGTGGTGGCGAATCTCGGGGACGAGACCACCGCCTTGTAGCGAGCGCAGCGCGCGCTCTTCTTCGGCGTCGATGACCAACGCTTCTCCCGGCTCGCGCCGAAGGATGAAGCTCACGACGCAGTCGTCGCA
>JAODBI010000042.1 GCA_025463875.1 Actinomycetes bacterium | reverse complement strand
TCGACGTTGATCCGCGGCAGCCATTCGAGTGCCTTCGGGAACCACCAGTTGCGGTCACCCAGGAGCTCCATGGTCGCCGGCACCAGCACGAGACGCACCACCGTCGCGTCGATGAACACCGCGAACGCGAGGCCGAAGCCGATGAGCTTCAGGACCCGTAGGTCGGAGAGCACGAAGCTGCCGAACACGCAGATCATGATCGCGGCGGCCGCGGTGATGAGCCGTGCGGTCTTGGCGAGACCGTGCGACACCGCGGTGGCGTTGTCGTGGTCGCGGTCGTACTCCTCCTTGATCCGCGACAGGAGGAAGACCTCGTAGTCCATCGACAGGCCGAACACGATGGCGAACAGCATCATCGGCACCCACGCCTCGATCGGGCCTTCCTTGCCGATCCCGACGAGGTTCTTCAGCCAGCCGTTCTGGAAGATCGCGACGATGACGCCGTAGGACGCGCCGATCGACAGCAGGTTCATGATCACGGCCTTGAGCGGCACAAGGATCGAACGGAACACGAGCATGAGCAGGATGAAGCTGAGGAGCAGGATCGCCAGGAACATGTAGGGGAGTCGCTGACCGAGCGTGTCTGCGAGATCGACACCGACCGCCGTCTGGCTACCGACGTGCACGTCGAGCGTGCTCCCTCTCTCGGCCGCGGGGATCACCACGTCGCGCAACCGGTGGACGAGTTGTGTGGTGCTCTCGTCCTGCGGCGACCCGTTCGCGACGACCTGGGTGAACACCGCTTTGCCGTTGGGGCTCGGGATCACGCGACCGACGTGTGCGACGCCGGGCGTCGTCTCGATCGCGGCCGCGACGCGGTTCATCGCCCCGACGTCGCCCTGCGAATGGGTCTCGCTCGCGACGAGCAGCGGACCGTTGAAGCCGGGGCCGAAACCCTGACTCAGGAGGTCGTACGCGCGGCGGGTGGTGAGCTTGGTCGGGTCGTTGCCCGCGTCGGCGATGCCGAGGCGCAGACCCGCGGCCGGGATCGCGAGCACCAACAAGACGACGAGACCCGCGATCGCGACCGGCCACGGCCGACGCTGGATCGTGCGGCTCCACCGCGCCCAGATCGTCTGTTCCGGCGGCTTCGGTCGCTTCGCGGTCGGCAGCGCCCACTTGTCGATCGTGTGCCCGACGAACCCGAGCACCGCCGGCAACAGCGTGACCGCAGCCGCCATCACGAGCAGCACGGCGAGCGCGGCACCGATCGAGAGCCCGCGGATGAACGAGAGTCCGATCAGGAACAGTCCGAGCAGAGAGATGACGACGGTTCCACCCGCGAACAGCACGGCGCGGCCGCTCGTGTCGATCGAGTGCACGACCGCAGCCTCGGGTTCGAGCCCCTCGTGCAGCGCCTCTCGATAGCGGGTGCTGATGAACAGCGCGTAGTCGATGCCTACGCCGATGCCGATCATCGCGGTCACCTGCGGCGCGAACGACGGCACGTCGGTGAAGCGGGCCAGCAACGTGACGATCGCGAGGCCGGTGCCGATCCCGAAGAGCGCGGTCATGATCGGGAGGCCCATCGCAAGCACCGAACCGAACGCGATCAACAGGATGAGCACGGCGGCCAGGATGCCGATGGCTTCGCTCGCCGGTTGGGTCTGGTCGGTGAACATCGAGCCGCCGAGCTCGACCTCCAGCGTCGGCGTGTTCGCCTTCGAGACGATGCCGCGCATGTCCTTGGCGAGGTTGACCGGTACGTCGTTCGACTGCACGTCGAACTGGATCTCGCCGTAGGCGATCTTGCCGTCCTTCGAGAAGAAGCTCGAACCACCGGGCTCGTACGGGGTCACGACCGAAACGACGTGCTTCTCCTTGCGCAGCGCGGGCGCGACCTTCTTCTCGATCGTGTCGAACGCCTCACGAGATTGCACACCGTCGGGCGTGTTCGACTTGAACACGAGGTAGCCCGTGTCGCCGGCCTGCTTGAAATCCTTCTTCATGACGTCGAACGTCTTCTGCGATTCGGTACCTGGCAACGACAACGACTTCAAGAGGTCGCCGCCGGCCGTCTTCGCGAGCACGTTCACGCCGACGAGCACGACGATCCAGGCGATGACGACGACGCGCCGATGTCGATAACACCAAGTGGCCAACCTCGGAAGCATGCGCGAGAGGCTACCGAAGGCCTGTGACAGTGAGCTTCTTCGAAATTGCTAAATCGTTTGCCGGCTCAAACGCTGCGACCCGTGAACGCGACGAGCCGCTCGATCGGTGTCGCGCTCGTGCCAGCCGTGACCTCCGGGGCGAACGGTCCCTTGCGCAACTCGGGCGAGATCATCATCTGCGCCGTCTGCAGGCCTTGTTCCACCGTGTCGGCTGGCGGATCGAACGGCTGCCCCGTCGCGGTCGCGAGGTCCCAGCAGTGGACGAGGAGATCGAACTTCAACAACTCGAGCACCATGGGCCCGGGCAGCGTGCCGAACGGCAGCGTGACCATGCGGTCGACCGCGCCCGGCTTGTCGACCGACTCGGTAAACAAGCGGAGCGCGCCGTCGAACGCGCCCAGCGGGTCGTCGCCGACGAGATCGGGCATCGGCGCGTCGGGGTCGATCTCGACCTCCTGACCGCTGAAGGCCGCCGCGAACATCCCGGCGCCACCCACGAAATGACTCATGAGACTCCGCACGTCCCAGTCGGTGCACGGCGTCGACAACGACATCTGATCGGGCTTCACGTGCGCGACGAGGTCGCGCAACGCCTCCCGCTGGTAATCGAGTTGGGCGGACGGCTTCATGGCGACCTCCGGGTCGGCGTGCGAATCACAGAGGAGATTCGCACCGATCCGGAGGTCGGATCAACGGTCCAGGAGATCAACGCGTGGATCGCCCGCCAAATGGGCGGGATCAGTGAGCGTGATCGTGGTCCGCGTGGTCGTGGTCGTGGTCGTGCCCAGCGTGGTCGTGGTCGTGGTCGGCGTGGTCGGCGTGGTCATGCTCGGCCTCGTGTTCGGCGACGGCCTTGTGGACCTCGACCATGTCGAGTGCACGGACCTGCTCGATGAGGTTCTCGAGTGCCTCGGCGGGTAGAGCGCCGGGCTGGGAGAAGATGAGCACGTTCTCCCGGAAGATCATCAGCGTCGGGATCGACATGATGTTGAACGTCGCCGCGAGTTGCTGCTGGTCCTCGGTGTCGACCTTGGCGAACACCATGTCGGGGTTCTTTTCCGAGGCCTCTTCGAACACCGGTCCGAACATGCGACACGGGCCGCACCAGGAGGCCCAGAAGTCGAGGAGAACGATGTCGTTCTCGGTGATCGTCTGCTCGAAGTTTTCCGTGGTGAGGGGGGTCGTTGCCATGGAAAGGATCAACGAACGACCACCGGCGACTATTCCTGCTGTTTGGACGGGCCGGCGCGGATGACAACGCGAATGGGGCGATCCTGGCGTACGTAGTACCAAGCCCAGCGCATCATCACTCGTATCCGGTTCTCGAACCCGATCAGGTAGTAGAGGTGGACGACCAGCCACGCGATCCAGCCGATGAATCCGGTGAAACGCGCGGGACCGATCTGGCCGACCGCCGAGCTGCGCCCGATCGTGGCGAGCGTCCCCTTGTCGCGGTAGCGAAACGCACGACGCGCTCCGCCGTCGAGGATGTGACGCGCCACGTACCGGCCGGCCTGCATCGCCGGTGGAGAGACCATCGGCAGCGCGTTGCCGTGCTTGTCGTGCGCGGCGGCGACGTCGCCGATCGCGAACACGCCCTCGACTCCCGGCAGGCGCAGGTGATCGTCGACCTTCAGTCGCTCCGGCTTCTCGTGTAGCGGATCGTTGGGACGAACGCCCGCGGTCCACACCATCGTGGCGGTCGCGATCTCGGTGCCGTCGCGCAGGACGACTCCCTCGTCGTCGGCGGACGCGACGAGCGTCTCCGTGCGGACGTCGACGCCACGGCGTTCGAGCTCATGGCGCGCGTACGCGGAGAGACTCGGCGCGAATGTGGGAAGCAATCGGTCGCTGCCTTCGAGGATCAGGATGCGCAGCTCCGACGGAGTGAGCTCCGGGTACTCCCGGGGCAACACGAGCCGCGCCAGCTCTCCGAGCGCGCCCGCGTACTCGACACCCGTGGGGCCACCGCCGACGATGCAGAACGTGAGCAGGCGTTGGCGTTCCCGGTCGTTGGGTGCCGTCGTCGCGTGTTCGAGAGATTCGAGGACGTGGTTGCGAAGCTGCAACGCCTCGCCGAGGTCCTTCAGTCCGAGCGAGTGCCGGCGGATGCTGTCGTTGCCGTAGTAGTTCGTCGCGCTGCCCGTCGCGATGACGAGGTAGTCGTACGAGAGCTGCGCGCCGTCGGCGAGCGTGACGTACTTCTCCGCAAAGTCGGCACCGGTGACCTCGCCCTCGCGGTAGCGGACGTTCGCGACACCGCTGAACACCTTCCGCAACGGCGCGGTGATCTCCGACGGGTTCAGCAGGCAGCTCGCGACCTGGTAGAGGAGCGGCGTGAAGAGGTGGTAGTTGCGGGTGTCGACGAGCAGGACGTCGACGGGCTTGTCCCGCAACGCTTTCGCGCACTGAAGTCCACCGAAGCCACCGCCGACGATGACGACCCGGGGAAGCGGACGCATGACGCGAAACGTACCCGTGGACGCGCCCGGTACACTTCATGTCCCGCTGACGGCCCACGACGCGCACCGGCCCGAAGCGGATTGACAAGGGGGTGCGTGGCTTCGATCTCGAGGATCGAGGTGGGAGAAGCGAGCCGACGTCGCCGGAACGTCGTTAAAGAGTCGGCAAAAACCAATACACGCCAATAACCAAATGGCAATGGCTGCCTAGAAATAGGTTGCCCGCCCGGATGGGATTCGTCATTCGTCCCGCCGACGCGTCATCCAGGATGGCTTACCGGTAAGTAAGGCCTCGGGGCTTACCGGGACATCAAAACGAGGATGGCCTGCCGACGGGATGCCGTTGACCTGTCGGCAGGTGACACTTCCCAACGGCTGCGCTCGGAGAAGTCCCACCAACAGCTCGGGAGACGCGGGTTCGACTCCCGCCACCTCCACCACCACCACTACGTCGAGTTCACCGCGTTATCGACTTTGGCGCTCTGTCGGTTCGGTCGACGGAGAAGGATCAGGTGCTCGATGCACCTCGGGCCCAGGCCAGGGACTCCGAGTTGATCGCGACGATCTCGCCGATATCGACCACGGGGACGACGTTGACATCGTTCCAATACACGAACTTCGAAACGAACGAGGCGACGACCTTGGGGTCCTCAGCCTCGACGAGGACGTAACCACTGTCACCATTCAAATGCCCGACGAAGGCATCGACCGTCAAGCCCTTCTCTGGCTGCCACTTGCCGAAAGCTTTCAGGAGTGCGTCCTGATTCGCGAAATTCTGGTCGTGGCTGAGGCCGGCTGTACGAACGGAGTACTCAATCATGTACTTCATCTGGTCCTCTTCACCCGTTGCGCCTTTGGGATGGAGCAAGGTGCTCGCCCGTCAGCACCCTTCCACCACCCGGTTTCACTTCACTGTCTGGCGAGACCAAGCCAGCTGCGTGCGCGCTACGTGAGCACGAACGCAAGCGACGTGACGCTCGCGCATCCCGCTGATGGCGAGAGCCCGAGACGCGATGGAGCCCCAGCCATCGACGACCGTGGTCGCATGCCCTCGGCGAAATCGCGGGCGGCCGAGTTAGGCCGACGCCGAGTTGTAGACCTCGAAGCTCGTTTCGTCGGGAGGTCCAGGCAACCCGTTCTCTACTTTCGCGAAACCGGGCAGCAGTGTTTCGTCACGGAACTTCACCCAGGAAGGCTCCGAGTCGAAGAGCGCGATGATGAGGAAGCCGTCCTCAGTCGGGCCGGCCGCGTGGTAGAGCTGACCGGGCGGGAGACCTTTGCCGCCGTCGGGATGCACGACCTTGATCGAGTTTTCGTATTGCTCCGCCGTTCCGCCCTTGAAGAAATGAGTGATTCCAAACGTTGGCGCCATAGTTATGTCCTCTCCTGTTCGTGGTTGCTCCAGCGAACCTACCTTGGCAACTCTGGGCGCGCCGTCGGCCGTGCCGAGTCGTTGGGGCGCCCCGCGCCGAGGCGGACCGATCGATGCTCCTAAGTGTTGTCAAGGGGTT
>JAODBI010000039.1 GCA_025463875.1 Actinomycetes bacterium | reverse complement strand
CTTCGTTCACGACGACTCGTCCGCCAGGAAGTCGAGGATCTCGGGCAGCGCCTTCGGATCCTGGGCGAAGAAGGCGTGCCCGCCTTCGTACAGCCGGAGCTCGGCGTGCGGCACGCGCGTCGCGATCGCCTCCGCGTTCGCGACGGGTGCGATGCCGTCGTAGCGACCGCCGGCGATCAGCGTCGGCGCCGACACGAGACGCAGGCGGTCACACACATCGTGTCCGGCGCGGGCCCGGAGTTGCTCGGTCTCACCGCGCAGCTCGTCGGCGTTCTTGTCGGCATCGGCGCGCCGCGCCGCCATCATCTCCGCGAGGCCTCGGTCGCCGGGATGTGACGCGAGCCACTCCCTGTCGAAACGCGTGTCGAGGAGCCGGGTTCCGATCTCGGCGCGTTCGGCAACGGGCAGCGACGCCAGCTCGTGCAGCGGGTACGACGCACCGCCGGCGCCACCGGGCGATGTGCAACACAGCGCCAGGCGTTCGACGCGCTCCGGCGCGGTCACCGCGAGCTCCTGCGCGACCATGCCGCCGAAGCTCACGCCCACCACCCGGCATCGATCCCAGCCCACGGCGTCGAGCAACGCGATCGCGTCCGCGGCGTAGTCGCCCATCGTGTACGGGCCGGTCGGGATCTCCGTGTTGCCGAGGCCGCGCTGGTCGTGCGCGACAACGTCGAAGCGTGCCGCGAACGGATCGACGAGCAACGAGGACGACGCCAGCGTCGAACCCGAGCCGTTGAGGAACAGCAGGCGCGGACCGGCGCCCCGGCGCTCGTAGTACAGGTCGATTCCGTTGGCGGAGATGGTCGGGATGGCGGAATCGTTGTCAGCCCGAGGCGCCGGACGCAAGCCCGGCCGCGGTCACGGCGCTCCGCAACTCGGCACTCGCGTTCGCCGCCCAGGCACCGTCGATCCGGGGCGCGGCCGAGAAGCCGTACAGCTCCTGCCCGTTCGAGCTGAGAATGCGTTCCTTCGTCGCGGTCGTCAACGACGGGTAACCGAACTCGGCCTGCATGTCGTCGGGGATGACGAAGGCGCGGAACGCATCGATCAACGGCTGGGGCGATCCGTACCACGCGCAGTCCGTTCCCCACACGATACGTTCCGGGCCGAGCGCGACGAGCAGTTTGCCGAGCACGTGCGCGGCTTCGCGCGGCCGGCGCAGCATCAGGAACCACGTACTTCCGAGCTCGGCGTACACGTTGTCGCCGGACCCGATGCCTGCGTCGGCCAGGCTGCGGACGAGCCGGTCGACACCTTGCGGCGCCGCGGCGCCCGCGTCGTACGCGCGTTCCTCGCCGTCGGGGTTGCGCTCGTAACCGGAGTGGTACACGACGAACTTGATGTCGGGGAACGCCCTTGCGGCGGGACCGATATCGCGCGGCGAAGCGGCCGCGACCGACGACTCGGGAATGGGTCCGCCGAGTCCCTTGTGCGTCGCGACGATGCGCGGTCCGAGCGCGCGCACGCGTTCGAGGAACGGGAACCCCACTTCCTCGTCGTCAAGGAACCAGCCGCCGGTGGGCGACGCCTTCGTCGGCGGTCCCCAGAGCGTGTAGCACTTCCAGCCCGCGGGGCGCAGCGTCGGCTGCCAGTCGACCATCGCGTCGAGCTCGGACTCGCCGAGGTTGGGATGCACGATCGTGTGCGTGAGCACCCGCCCGGTGCCCGCGTACCGCTCGACGACGTCGCGCGCCGCGGCGATCTGGCGATTCGTCAGCACGTTGACGTCGGCGCGACCCGGCGTCGACGTGAGCAGCGCGACCGAGGTCTCCGACGACCCGAACACGAGCGCGGCCCACGCCGCGCCGTCGATGGTGCGGGGATCGATCGCACCCGTCCACCGATCGGGATCGGCCATGCGCAGGAACCCGGCGAGCGCGTCGGCGCCCGAACCGGTCCAGCGCGCGGGGTCGACCAGATGGGTCTGGACGTCGACGACCGGACCGACGCCGCGGAACGCCGATTCGGCGGCATCGAGATCGTGCACGGCTTCGTCGGGCACCGCGTAGAACCCGCCGCCGTGCGCGGCGTCGATCGCCTGCAGTGTCGCCGCCGTGCCCCGCCGGTCGAACGCGTACTCCGCCGCCGATCGACCGAGTGCGCGGGTGGCAAACGCGGCAACGGTGTCGTAGCGAGCAATCGCCGCGCGGTCGGCCGGCGACCACGGCACCGGCGCGTACTCGTCGCTCGACCGGTGCCGGAGCAACGACGGGACGGCGATCACCGACCGCTCACACCGACCGCGCCGTCGCTGAGACGTTGCGCGAGATACACGGGGACGATCGAGAGCACCACGACCACGGTAGCGACGACGTTCACGAGCGGGAGATTGTTCGGCCGGAACATGTTGTTGAAGATCCAAAGCGGCAACGTCTCGAAGCCGGCTCCGGCGGTAAAGGTGGTGACGACGATCTCGTCGAAGGAAAGGGCGAACGCCAACAGCGCGCCGGCAAGGAGCGCGGAACGCATCAACGGGAACGTGATGTACCCGAACGTCTGGAACAGGTCGGCTCCGAGGTCGGCGGACGCCTCCTCGAGGCTCGGCGACAGCCGGCGCAGCCGCGCCGCGACGTTGTTGTACACGATGACGATGCAAAAGGTCGCGTGCGCCACAACCAATGTGAACAATGAGAGATTGATGCCCGCTCGGTGGTAGCCGGAGTTCAGTGCAATGCCGGTGACGATGCCCGGTAGCGCGATCGGCAACACCGCAACGAAGCTCACGGCGTTGCGGCCGAAGAAGCGATGACGCGTGAGCGCGAAGGATGCGAGGGTCCCGAGGATCAACGCGATCGCGGAGGCGAGCAGGGCGGTCTCGATCGACCGGAACAGCGCATCACGCGGGCCCGACGCATGGTACGCGGCGCGCCACCATTCCAATGAGAATCCTCGCGGCGGCCACGCGTACGAGCGGGCGGTATTGATCGACAGCCGGGCGATGTAGAGGATGGGGAAATACAGCACCAGCAACACGAGGGCCGTGAAGGCTGCGAGCGCGTACCGGGCCGGGCGCGAGACGTACACCGCCTACAACTCCTCCAGCGCGCCGGACGATCGCGCCGCGGCGAGATAGACGATCATGATCACAACCGGAACGGTCGCGTATGCGGCCGCGAACGGCAGATTCGCACTGAACTCGCGGTAGACGATGTTGCCGAGGAATTGCGTCGTACCACCGACGATCTGCGCCATGTAGAAGTCGCCGAGAGTGAGCGCGAAGGTGAAGATCGAACCCGCGACGATCGACGGCCGGATTTGCGGCAGCACGACCTTGACGAACGTGCGCCCGGCTTTGGCACCGAGGTCGGTCGACGCCTCGAGCAGGGAATTCGGCAACCGTTCCAGACCCGAGTAGACGGGGATGACCATGTACGGCAGCCAGAGGTATGCCAGGGTGACAATCGTGCCCGAGAGACCGAATCCCGGCGAACGGCCGAAGACCTCGTGCAAGACACCGCCCGCGGGATCGAGCATGGCCCGCCACGCGTAGCCCTTGACGAGATACCCCGCCCACAACGGCATCGTCACCGCGACGACGAGCGCGCGCCGGACCCAGGGGCGCGCGATCTTCGCCATGTAGAAGGCCACCGGGAGCGCGATGAGCAGGTCGATCACGGTGACGGCGAGCGCGGCGCCAATGGTGCGGAACGCGACCGTTCGGTACACCTGGGTGTCGATCACGCGTTGGTAGTTGGTCGTGCTCGGCGTGGTGACCAGTCGCTGCACCAGGCCGGTCGGATCGCTCTGGAAGTGATACAGCGACGTGACGAGCAACGCGACGAGTGAACCGACATACGCCACGAGGAGCCACGTCAGCGGACCGCCGAGGAGCAGGGCGAGCCGCAGGCGCGGACGCTGGTAGAGCACGCGGGAGATCCGCCGGCGAAGGCCGCCGCGGTTGTTCATTGGGTCGATCGTCGTCGTCGCCATGGTCGCCGCGAGTTCGTCAGTACCAATTCGCGTTCTCGGTTCGGTCTGCCGGGACAGGTCCCCGCTCCATTGCGTGGACCTGTCCGGCCTCACGACCGATGTGTGAACGGATCAGCCCTTGATCACGTCCCACGCCGCGGTCCACGCCGCGTAGTCCTTGCATGTCACGTTGGTGCGCCCGTCGAGACATTTGGCCGTCGGCGTCTTCCAGTACGAGAGCTGGCCGTAGAAGGTCGGGTCGCCCGCGTGATACGTCTTGCAGTGATTCTTGTCGGTCGTCAACGCGCACGCCTTCAGGTTGGCCGGAGCCTCACCGAAGTACTCGGCGATCTGCGCCTGGGTGTCGGGATTCGTGACCCAGTTGATCCATTTGTACGCGCAGTTGGGGTGCTTGGCCTTGGCGTCGATCATCCAGCTGTCCGACCACGCGGTCGAGCCTTCCTTGGGAATGACCGCTTCGACCGGCGGCGACGTCTTGTCGGCCTGCACACCGTTCGTCGTGATCTGCCAGGTGGTTCCCAGCACCAGGCTGCCCTTGGTGAAGGCCTCCTGCTCCTTGAGGTAGTCGCTCCAGTACTCACCGATCAGCGGGCGTTGCACCTTCATCAGATCGACGACGGCCTGGAACTGCGTGTCGTCCAGCGCGTACGGGTCCTTGATGCCGAGGTCCGGCTTCGTCTTCATGAGGTAGAGCGCCCCGTCGGCGATATAGATCGGCGAGTCGTAGCCGGTGATCTTGCCCTTGTACGGAGACGTCGCATCGAAGACCGCGCCCCACGAATCGGGCGCGGGCTTCACGACGTTCTTGTTGTACATCAACAGGTTCGCGCCCCAACCGTGCGGTACGCCGTAGACGACACCGTTCACCGAGTTCCACGGCTTGGTCGTCAACAACGGGTCGAGGTCTTTCCAGTTCGTGAGCAACGAGGTGTTGATCACTGCCGCGTCCTGGTCGGCGACCATCCGGAGTGTGGCGTCGCCCGAACTCGACACGACGTCGTACGCGCCGGTCTTGAAGAGGTTGAACGCCTCGTCGGAAGTTCCGAAGTACTTGACCGTCGCTTTGCAACCGCTCGCGGCTTCGAACGGCTTGACCCAGTTGACCTTCGGGTCGTTCGAGCCGTTCTCGGCGTAACCCGGCCACGCGAGGATCGATACCGCACCTTCGCCGGGACCGATCGACGGTTGACCGGTCGGCACGGTGGTCGTCCCGCCGCCGGAGGCCGCCGTCGTCTTGCTACTGCTCCCGCACGCGGCACCGACGAGCGCGATCGCGGCGGCCATGATGGCAAGCCGGTTCGAATGTCTCATGTTGCTCCCTCTGTGTTCGTTGATTTCGTGTCGCCGATCGCGCGGACGCTTTCCGCACGCCACGCCAGCGTGCATTGGGTGCCCGCCACGATCTCGGCCAGTGTGTCGCTTGCAGTCGGTACGTCGACCACCATCCGCGCTCCGCCCGCGGTCTCGGTACGCACGCGGACGAAAGCGCCGAGGTACTGCACGTCGCGTACCGTGGCCGCGGTGTGCATCTCCTCGGAGGTCGGCTCGCGACCCGGGGCGACGATACGGATGTGCTCGGGCCGGATCGTGCTCGTCTCGTCGCGTCCGACGAGCGCGCGTGCGAGGTCGGGCGAAAGCACGTTCGAGGTGCCGACGAACCCTGCCACGAATTCCGTCGTCGGGCGTTCGTAGATCTCGACGGGCGTACCGACCTGCTCGACACGACCTTCGGCAAACACCGCGATGCGGTCGCTCATCGTGAGCGCTTCCTGCTGATCGTGGGTGACGAAGATGAAGGTGATACCGACGTCTTGCTGTATGCCCTTCAACTCGACCTGCATCTCCTCGCGCAGCTTCAGGTCGAGTGCGCCGAGCGGTTCGTCGAGCAGTAACACCGCCGGACGATTCACGAGCGCGCGGGCGAGCGCGACGCGCTGCCGCTGCCCTCCGGAAAGCTGGTGGGGCCGGCGCGACCCGAAATCGTCGAGGCGTACCGTTGCCAGCGCTTCGTCGACGCGCCGCGTGCGTTCCGGCTTCGGGACCCGGCGTACGCGCAGCGCGTACGCGACGTTCTGCGCGACGCTCATGTGAGGAAAGAGCGCGTAGTCCTGGAAGACCGTGTTGACGTCGCGGTCGAAGGGCGGCAGGCGAGTGACGTCGCGTCCCTTCAACAGGACGCTTCCCTCACTCGGCAATTCGAAGCCCGCGATCATGCGGAGCATCGTCGTCTTGCCGGAGCCGGACGGCCCGAGCATCGAGAAGAACTCACCCTCCGCGATGTCGAGGTTGACACCGTCGACCACGGTCACCACGCCGAACCGCTTCGTCACGCCCCGCAACGAGACCGCAACACCGTTCGGCAACCGGTTCGGTGAGCCGGGCGAGACATCGTCAACGAGCGCTGGCTCGGGCAACCCGCCTCCCGTCGTTGCGTGGGCGGCCAAACCCTAGCGACAACTCGCGGTCGAGCCCGCGATGTTCACTCCGGCGTTCGCGCCTACGCAGCTACGAAATTCGTAGTCAGATGTCGACCGCTTCGGCGTCGGCGCGCGACTTCGGCGCCTTCAGGTCGTCGAACACCGCGGGCGGATCCCGCCACGGTGACGTCACTCGACCGGCCTCGGCCTCGCGGACAGCGGCCCACACCCGTTCCGCGGTACACGGGATATCGATGTGCCGTACGCCCAGATGGCTGAGCGCGTCGACGACCGCGCTCTGTACGGCCGGGGTGGATCCGATCGTGCCGGACTCGCCGATGCCCTTGGCTCCGAGCGCGTTGCGGGGCGACGGCGTCTCGGTGTTCGAAGCCTCGAACGACGGCAGCTCCGCCGCGCTCGGCATCGCGTAGTCGGCGAGCGTCGAGGTGAGCGGGTTGCCGTCGGCGTCGTATACGTACTGCTCCCACAGTGCCTGCGCCACGCCCTGCGCGATCCCGCCGTGCTGCTGGCCGGCGACGATCAACGGATTGAGGATGCGGCCGCAGTCGTCGACCGCGACGTGCCGGAGCGGCGTGACCCGGCCGGTATCGAGGTCGACTTCCACGACGGCGACGTGCGCGCCGAACGGGAAGGTCGCACCCACCTGGCGAAAGTCGGAGACGGCGTGGAGCGTTTCCTGCTCCGCGAGTTGCGCCCACGAGATCGCACTCGCCGGCACCCCCGCGACACCCATGCCGCCGTTCTCCATCACGATGATGTCGTCGGGGTTGGCTTCGAGCATGGTGGCTGCGACCTCGCGCGCCTGCGCGATCACGCGTTCGGTCGCGTTCAACACGGCCGAACCGCCGAGCTGCAACGAACGCGAGCCACCCGTGCCGCCGCCGGTGGGCACCTCGGCGGTATCGGAGTCGACGAAGCGGACGCTCTCGAGCGGGATCTGCAGCGCATCGGCGACGATCATCGCGAACGAGGTCGCGTGCCCCTGTCCGTGCGCGGAGGTGCCGACCCGGATCGTCGCGGTGCCATCGGGGCCGACCGTCACCGAACCGAACTCGGCTCCTCCACCGCCCGCAGTGATCTCGACGTAGGCACTCACCCCGATGCCGAGCACGATCCGGTCACCGCGCGCGAGCCGCTCGGCCTGTTCCCGACGCAGGTCGTCGTAGCCGGCGACGCGGAGGGCTTCGGTGAGCGCGGTGTCGTAGTCGCCGCTGTCGTACTCGGTACGCATGACGGTGGTGTACGGGAACTCGTCGGGTCGCAGGAAGTTCCGGCGACGAATCTCCGCGGGATCGATGCCGAGCTCCGCGCCCGCGATGTCGATGATCCGTTCCAACATGGCGGCGGCCTCGGGCCGGCCCGCGCCGCGGAACGCGCCCATCGGTGTGGTGTTCGTCAGCGCGACCGCGCACTCGTACGAGATACGGGGAATGCGGTAGACGCCCTGGGCCATCATGCGGGTCGGTCCCATGCCGAGCGCACCGCCGAAGCCCGCGTACGCGCCCGCATCAGAGACGATCTGACACTTCATCCCGACGATCGTCCCGTCGCGTTTGCACCCGAGCTGCACGTACTGCACCTGGCCGCGCCCGTGCGGCATCGCGATCAGGTTCTCGGAACGGGTCTCGACCCACTTCACCGGCCGCTGCAGACGCCGGGCCGCCGCGACGGCGACGCAGTGCTCGGCCGCGAGCCCGGGCTTGCCTCCGAACGCGCCCCCGACGTGGGGCGCGACGACGCGCAACTTCGTTGGGTCGAGATCGAAGACGGGCGCGATGCGAGTCGCGAAACCGTGCGGCATCTGAGTCGACACGTACACGGTCAGGTCGTGGCCCGCGCCGTCGTCGCCCGGCACGACCGCGATCGCACTTCCCTCCATCGGCATGACCGCGATGCGTTGGTTCTCGATGCGCGCCCTCACGATCACCTCGGCGTCTTCGAGCACGTCGCCCTGATCGCGGGGGCCGACGGCGGCGGCGAGATTGGAACCGAGCTCTTCGAACTGCAGTGGCGCACCGGGGGCGAGCGCGGCCTCGGGGTCGACGACGGCGGGAAGCGGGTCGTACTCGACGATCACCGCCTCGGCCGCGTCGGCCGCGGCGGCCCTCGTCTCGGCGACCACGACCGCGACCGCGTCTCCGACGAAGCGGACCTTCGTCTCGGCCAGCGGCGGCCGTACGCATTGCGCGTTGACCTCCATGAGCCCTTCGTACGGCGGTAGGCCGAGATCGGCGGCGGTGTAGACGGCGACAACGCCGGGCATGGCCCGCGCGTCATCGACATCGATCGACACCAAGCGCGCGTGTGCGTACGTGGACCGCACGAAGTGGAGATGCAGCGCGCCGTCGATGGGGAGGTCGTCGACGAACCGCGCGCGACCGAGCAGTAGATCGGGGTCCTCGACGCGACGGACGGCGGTTCCGAGTATGGATCCGGGCATGGCTTGACCCTACCGAGAGTGGTCGTCGGTCCAAGTTCCGGTCGACCCTCGGTGCCGTCATCCACGGTCGGGGTCGCGGCGAATGCAGTGAGATCGCGTTTACAAGACGAGGAGACACGAGATGGCAACGAACACTCAGGTGATCCAGCAGGCGTACGCCGCCTTCGGTAGGGGAGATATCCCGGCGTTGATGGCCTTACTTGCCGACGACGTGACGTGGACGTCGCCCCGCACGCTCCCCCACGGCGGCGAGTTTCACGGTCCGACCGAGGTCGGGAAGTTCTTCGAGGGGCTGGGCGCGGCCTGGGATCCGTTGACCCTCGACGTCGACCAGGTCGACGCGTTCGGCGACCGCGTCGTCGGTGTGGTCCGCGCCGGCGGGACGCGACGCGGCGGCAAGCCGGCCGGTTACGGCGCGGTGCACGTCTTCCGGGTCGCGGGCGCCAAGATTGCAAGCTTCCACGAATACGTCGACATCGACGCTCCGATCGACTGAAGTCGGCGAAGAGAGCGCCGGCGGGCCGGACTGGCGCCGAGCGGCGCGAGCCACCAGTGATCCGGTGCTTACGTGTCGGTCGCGATCCAGTAGCCCTGACCATCGAGCCGAGCCGCGATGTCGGTCGCGTTTCCTGCGTGCAGACGATTCGTCCCGCTCCCGAGGAATTGCGCGTCGCCGAAGCTGTAGATCCCGCCGTCGGCTGCCACGAACCAGTACCCCTTGCCCGTCGGCGTGGACGCCATGCCGGCGATCGGGCGGTTCACATGCTGACCGCCCATCGAACCGAAGAACCG
>JAODBI010000028.1 GCA_025463875.1 Actinomycetes bacterium | reverse complement strand
GACCCCATTCGGCGTTGTCACTCATGGCCGCATGTTAGGGAACCGATGCGTGCGCTGCCCGTCTACAGAACCAAGACGGAACGGAGCACCTCGCCGCGTTCCATCTTGTGGAACGCCTGCTCGACCTGGTCGAGGGCGATCGTCTCTGACACGAATTTGTCCAGTGGGAACCGACCCTGCAGGTAGAGGTCGATGAGCGTCGGGAAGTCGCGGGAGGGAAGGCAGTCGCCGTACCAGCTCGGCTTCAGCGCGCCACCTCGCCCGAAGAAGTCGATCATCGGGATGTCGGGCAGCGCCATGTCGGGTGTCGGGACGCCGACCTGCACGACGGTGCCCGCAAGATCACGCGCGTAGAACGCCTGCTTCAACACTTCGGGTCGCCCGACGGCTTCGATGCAGACGTCCGCACCGTTGCCGTCGGTGAGGGCGCGTACCGCCTCGACCGCGTCCTCTTTCGACGCGTCGACCGTGTGCGTCGCGCCGAACCCGAGCGCCCACTCGAGCTTGCGGGCGTCGAGGTCGATCGCGATGATGGTGCGGGCCCCGGCGAGCCGGGCCGCGGCGATGGCAGCGTTGCCCACGCCGCCGCAGCCGAAGACGGCGATCGAGTCGTCGCGCTGAATCCCGCCCGTGTACGTCGCGGCGCCGAAGCCGGCCATCACGCCGCAGCCCAGGAGTCCCGCGGCGGTCGGATCGGCGCGGCCGTCGACCTTGGTCGCCTGCCCCGCGGCGACGAGCGTCTTCTCCGCGAACGCGCCGATGCCGAGCGCGGGGGAAAGCGGGGTCCCGTCGGCCAGCGTCATCTTCTGGGAGGCGTTGTGCGTGTTGAAGCAGTACCAGGAGCGACCGCGCCGGCACGCGCGACACTCGCCGCACACCGCACGCCAGTTCAGGACGACGAAGTCGCCGGGCGCGACACCGGTGACGTCGGGACCGACCGCTTCGACGACACCCGCGGCCTCGTGCCCGAGCAGGAATGGGTAGTCGTCGCTGATGCCCCCCTCGCGGTAGTGCAGATCGGTATGGCAGACGCCGCACGCCTGCACCCGCACCTTGGCCTCACCGGGACCGGGGTCGGGGACGACGATCGTGTCGACCGTCACCGGCGCTTTCCTCGCGCCGGCGATCACGCCGCGCACCTGTTCGCTCATGGCGCCGAATCTACGCGGCGCTCACCGCGCCGTCACAACGTCGAACTACAGGTCAGGGATCACCACATTGGGCGGCGAGCCGCCTGCGAGCACAGTCGCGACCGCGCTCGTCGCCATCGTCGCCATCTGCGTGCGGGTCGCCTGCGATCCCGAGCCGATGTGCGGCAGCAGCACCGTACGGGGTGCGCTGAGCAGTCGGGCTTCGATCGCGGGCTCGCGTTCGTAGACGTCGAGGCCGGCCGCGAAGAGTCGCCCGGCATGCAGCGCGTCGGCCAGCGCGAGCTCGTCGACGACGGTTCCCCGCGCCGTGTTCACCAACACTGCGGTCGGCTTCATCAGCGCGAGCCGGCGGGCGTCGATGAGATGCAACGTGTCGGGGCCGCCCGGCGTGTGCAGCGAGACGATGTCGGATTCCGCGAGCAGCTCGTCGAGGTCGGCGACGTAGCCCGGCTCGTTCGTGTCGTGGCGCGCGTGGTGCAGCACGCGCATCCCGAACCCGGCGGCCCGGCGGGCGACCGCTCGACCGATGCGGCCGAACCCGACGACGCCGAGCGTCGCACCGTGCACGTCGCGGCCGAGATACTGCGTGACGCCCCAACCCGACCAACGACCGCTCCGCAGGTCGCTCTCCGCGGTCGATGCGAGCCGGCACGCGGCGAGGATGAGCAGGAACGCGGTGTCGGCGGTCGTGTCGTCGAGCACGCCGGGCGTGTTGCACACCGTGATTCCGTGCGCGGTCGCGGCGGCGACGTCGACGTTGTCGTAGCCCACCGCGACATTCGCAACCACGCGCAGCCGCCCACCGTTGGACGCGGCGCCCGCGGCCAAGACGTCGGCGTCGATCTTGTCGGTGAGCAACGACACGATCGCGTCGCACCCGCCCGCGAACGCGCGCAACTCGTCGGACGTGTAGGGCGTGTCATCGGGATTCGGGCCGACGATCTCGTGGCCCGTACCCGCGAGCGGATCCAGCCCGCCGTCGGGAAGACGGCGGGTGACGAGCACGCGACCCACGCGTTCAGCTCGTGTAGTCGACGGGCCCGGCGCCGTCGACTCCCACCGCGAACGCGAAGCAATGGATCGGCGCGTGGTCGCTGATCGGCCGCAGCGAGTGCACAGCATTGGGCGGGATGTGCACCAGGTCGCCCTGGCGTATCTCGCGCTCTTCGCCCGCGATCGTCATGATCCCGCGGCCCGCGGTCACGTAATAGAACTCGTGGGTCGGATGATGGTGCGGGTCGACGAGACCGCCGCCGGCAACCTCGAACTCGCTCACCAGCTCGAGGTGGCCGCCCTTGGTGATGTCGAACATCTCGCGTGGGCTTACCAACCACCACACCGGAACGGTGCCGTTGTGTTCGATGACGGGCTCGACGTCCTCGATCGACCGCACGTCCATTTCGTGACCTCCGAGCCCGCAATGGGATACAACTGACGCTCACGTCAGGCACGCCAGCCTAGAGGAGCGGCCGCGGAGCCGGTCGGGAGTCGATACCGCCCCCGATCTACGGCAGGCGCAGCGCGAACGACCAATGAGAAGGAGCGCCAGCGGAGCCGGTCGGGAGTCGATACCGCACCCGATCCACGGCAGGCGCAGCGCGAGCGACCAATGAGAGTGAGGCGTAGTGCGAACGGTACGGCTGAAGGCGGAAACCGCCACGCGCGCATCGTTCGCGCCGTTCGGTTCGGTGCCGCCCGAGGAAAATGACGGCAACCCCACGTCGGATCTCGAGTTCCTCTGGAACGACGGCGCGGTGAACTTCATCGGGCACACGCTCGTCGAGCTCGACGTGGTCGACGGATGGATGCGGTGCGAGCTCCTCAACCGTCACGACACGCACACCCAGACGCTGATGCCCATGAGCGGCGATGCGGTCGTCGTGGTCGCGCCGGGCGACGTCGACTTCTCCGAGCCCGAGCACTTCGAGACGGTCCGGGCCTTCGTCATGGCTCAGCATTCGTGTGTGCACTTGCACCGCGGAACCTGGCACTGGGGTCCGTATCCACTGGATGCACCGTCCGTGCGCATCTTCAACGTCCAGGGCCGTGGATACGCCGACGACAACGGAATTGCGTGGCTCGCCCGGGATCACGACACGGTCTTCGAAGTCCCGTCTTCGAGGTACCCGCTCAAGTCTGAGCCACCGCGCGCTCGATGAAGTAGGTGAGGGGAACGGACCGGGTGGCTCGAGAGGGGGAGCCATGCCTGCACAAGTCACCACGCTCGATCGGGAGATCGAGCTCGAGGAACGCCTGGTCGGGCTACCGACCGATCAACCGTTGACCGACGGCGCCATCGCCCGGCGTCATCTGCAAATCGCCATCGTGCTGGGTGCGAGTGGTTTCGTCGCGTTGTTCGCCGTCTTCGCCGCGAACCAGAGCATCCGGCTCGGGGCGGTCGCCCTCGCCGTCCTGTTCGGCGCGTACGCAATGGAAAAAGACCGTCATCTCCGCCGGCTCGCACTGCTGCGAGGAGACTCGATGCGCATCACACTCGCCGTCGCCGGCGAGTTGATGTTCTCGGGCGTGCTCGCCGGCGATCGCGAGCTGCTCGACCTGCGCGACGGCATCGGGCGCGCGGCCGGGCGGCTCGCGGCAGGTCTCGCGGACGCGATCCCGGCCGACTGCACCCGCCTGCGCCTCGTCGGGCCGTCGGGAGAGGTCCCGGTCGCTGCTGAACGCGAGCTCACGCCCCGCCGGTTGGTCGCCGACGATCCGGCCGCCGCGCACACGGTGGTGCGGACGCGCAAGGCGTCTCGGCAGGTGACGACCGACGGCCGGGGGATCATCGTCGTGCCGCTGCGGCTGGGCGACGAGATCCTCGCGTTGCTCGAGGCGGTGGCACCCACCGGCGATCGCTTCCGCCCCGTGGACGTCGCGCAGGCCGACGCGTACGCCCGGGGCGCGGTGGCCGCACTCTCCGCACACGGGTAACGGAACCCATTAGCGTCGCCGCCCGTGGGTGAGCTCGACGGGCAAGTCACGATCATTAGCGGGGGCGCGTCGGGCATCGGGCGGGCCACCGCCGTGCGGTTCGCGTCCGAGGGCGCCGTGGTCGCGGTGTTCGACCGTGACGCCGACGCCGCCGCGACCGTCGCGCACGAGGTCGGCGGGAGCGCGCACGCGGTCGACGTGCGCGACGGCGAAGCGTTCTCGGCGGCGCTGCGTGCGGTCGCCGAGGCGAACGGCCACGTCGACGTCCTGTTCAACAACGCTGGTTCCGGCGATCTGCGCCCGCTGCACACCGTCGACGACAAGATCTGGCACCGGCTGATCGACGTGAACCTCACCGGCACGTTCAACGGCATGCGCGCCGCGGTGCCGCTCATGCTCGAAGCCGGGCGTGGCACGATCGTCAACAATGCGTCGCTGTCGGGCTTCATGCCGACCCGCAACGAGGCCGCGTACTCGGCGGCCAAGGCCGGTGTCATCGCGCTCACCCGGAGCGGCGCCCTCGAGTACGGGCCCGCGATCCGGGTCAATTGCGTGGCCCCCGGCCACGTCCGCACGCCGTTGACCGCGGCGTTCGAGCACTTCCCCGACGTGTTCGAACCGGTCGAGCGCGCGATCCCGCTCCGCCGCATCGGCACCGCCGACGAGATCGCCGAGGTCGTGCTGTTTCTCGCGTCGCCGCGGTCGAGCTACATCACCGGTCAGACGCTCGTTGTCGACGGCGGTATCTCGCTGCCGCAGGCCGGGACCGACGTCGCCCTTCAGCAGCTGTTCGAACGCTTCAGCAGCTGACGCGCGCGCTCACGAGAGCGGTTGCGCGAAGAACCACTGATGACCCTCGGGATCGGTCGCGCCGTAGCTGCGCACGCCGTACGGCATGTCGGTGGGCGCGCGGTCGGGCTTGGCGCCGGCCGCGACCGCCCGTTCCTAGTGCTCGTCGATGTCGTCGACGTGTACGTGCAACCCGACCCTCACTTGTATCCCTCGTACTCGACCTTCGCGGACTCGCTCATCGCTCGTCTCCCGGTTCGGTGAATGCGCAGAACTCGTTACCTTCCGGGTCGGCCATGACCGTCCACCGTTCGTGCCGTTCGACGATCGCGGCGCCCCGTCGCGCCAGGTCGTCGACGTTTCCGTACACGTCGACGTGCACACGATTCTTGACGCGCTTGGGCTGGGCCACAAGGTTGAACCAGAACGTCGGGCCCCATGCTTCGATCGGATCGGCCGCGACGGCCGGATCGTGTTCGGGACCGTCGATTCCCCGGGCGTGGAGCGCGGCGAGATCCTCTTCGCCGTGCGGGCGGACGGTGTAGCCGAGCGTCTCCGCCCACCAGTGCGCCAACGCCCACGGGTTGGCACAGTCGAAGCAGACATCCTTCAGTCGCGACATGGCTCCATCATGGCGAATGGCGCATCTTGGCGAATTCGACTTCACCGGACTCAGTGCGGGCGTCGATCGCGCCGATTGAGTGCGGGTGTTCGATCCGGAGCGGGACGACGACGACGGCACCCATCGTTTCTACGTGCGGCTCCTGACGATCGTCGGCATCGCACTCGCCGTCTGCATCGCCCTGTATCCGTCGGTGACCGGGTTCTACACCGGCCCGGACGGAGAGAAGACGTGTGTGGCCGTGGCCGACGGTTGGCACGGCGAGAAGCCGGCGCCGGACTCGGGCTCGGTGATGGCGGCCTTCGCTTCGTATCCACCGGTGCCGGCGCCGAAACAGCGGGGCGATCCGACGTTCATGGCCCGCTTCCGGGCTCGCATGGAAGCGGTCGACGCGCTACCGGAAGTGCAGCAATTCAACGCGTATCAGGACTGGCTCGCAGGCCCGGGTGCGTGCATTCCCAAGAGCCGGCACCGGCTCATCGTCTCGGGGATCGGCCTGGGTGTCGTCGCGGTCGTGTGCGCGGGTGTGGTGATCGTGCGCCGAACGCGAAAGAACCTGCGCCGTGCTCCCGCGGAACTCGCAGGAACCTGACGCAGGTTCGTATCGGTAGAGCGTCTCTTAGACGGCTTCGAGTAGCTCGCGGGCGCCCACGTCGGCGGACGGGTGCCGGAGCATAGAAATTGCCCGGGCCTCGATCTGACGGATGCGCTCGCGGGTGAGACCGAAGTGCTCGGCCACTTCCTCGAGCGTGCGCTCGCCCCCACCGTCGAGGCCGAAACGCAACGTGAGGATCGTGCGCTCACGCTCGTCGAGCACCGAGAGCACCTTGGCCACTTCGTTCGGCAGGAGGCTCGTGGCCGCGTGCTCGAACGGAGCGACCGCGTTGCGGTCCTCGACGAAGTCGCCGAGCTCGGCGTCGCCGTCGTCGCGGACGGGCTCGTCGAGCGAGACGGTGTCGACCGCGTAACGCAGCACCTCGACGACCTTCTCGAGCGGCAGCTCCGCCTCACCGGCCAGCTCGGCGAGCGTCGGCGTGCGGCCGAGCGAACCCTCGAGCGAGGCACGGAGCTTGAGCAGCGCCGTGAGCATGTCGCCGGCGTGTACGGGCAGACGGATGACACGCGCCGAGTTGGCGATGCCCCGCTGGATCGCCTGGCGGATCCACCAGGTCGCGTACGTCGAGAACTTGAAGCCCTTGCGCCAGTCGAACTTGTCGACGGCGTGGATGAGGCCGAGGTTGCCCTCCTGCACGATGTCGAGCAGCGGCAGACCGGAGCTCTGGTACTTCTTGGCGATCGACACCACGAGCCGCAGGTTCGAGTTCACGAACTTGCGATGCGCCTCTTCGCCCTGGCGGATCTCCCGCTTGATCTGGCGGCGCTGCGTGGGCGTCAGCTTCTTGGCGGTCTCGAGCCGCTCGGTGGCGGCGGTTCCGGTCTCGATCGCTTGCGCGAGCCGGATCTCGTCGTCCTTGGTCAGGAGGTTGTGACGACCGACGTCCTCGAGGTAGAGGCGGACGAGGTCTTCGTAATCGCGGTCTTCGCGACGGGCCTTGACTGGCTTGGCCATAACTTCACTTTCGGAGTCGGCGGAAACGGGGCTTCGAGGTTGTGCGGTGGACTGACGTTCAGTAATGCAGTATCGGCTGCACGCCGACTTCGGGCGAGTATCGGATGCCTCGGGCGAGACCGGAACGGCGTGCGCACCTGGTGCAACGCTCTCCGACCGGGAGGTTGTTCCTCGAAGCTGGGATACGACTGGGGGGAAGTTTCGAGCGGCCACCGGCCAAAGCCGGTGCTCAACCATACCCGAGCCGGACGGTGATCTCAAGCTGTAATATTACGTCTGACCAGGCAAAACGCGGTTTCGGATGACGGGATCGTGATACCCGTCCCGCCGGGATTCAACTCGTCGCCCGCTCGATTCGTCCCGCTGAGCCCCCGGCTGGGCGTCCCGCCGGTCCGAGCCAGATCTGGACCGCTCCGTAGGCCCGCCACGGTCGCCAGCCCTCCGCCCGCGCCGACGGATCGTCGCCCAGGATTCGGCGTAGCCCCAGGTCGGAAGCCGGGAAGGCGTCCCGCTCGCCGCAGGCGCGCATCGCCACGTAATGCGCGGTCCAGGGTCCGAAGCCGGGCAAAGCCTGGAGCTCGGCAAGGGTGTGCTCGAGGTCGCGCGCCCGGTGCAGCTCGAGGTCACCGGTCGCCACCGCCCGGGCCAGCTCGTTGACGGCCCGGGCCCGCGCTCCGGTCAGGCCGACCTCGGTCAGGTCGGCCTCGGCGAGGGTCGCGGCGCCCGGGAAGAGGTGCGTGAGGCCGAGCGCCGCGATTCCGGGCACGGGCGTGCCGAACCGCTCGACCACGCGGCCGGCGAGCGTCGTCGCGCCCGCCACCGAGACCTGCTGGCCGAGGACGGCGCGCACGCTCACCTCGAGCGGGTCGATCGCGCCCGGCACCCGCACGCCCCGGCGCGCCCGCACCAGGGGTCGCAGCATGCGATCTCGCGCCAGCGCGGTGTCGATCACGGTGGGGTCGGCGTCGAGGTCGAAGAGGCGGCGCACACTCGCGAGGAGGTGCACCAACCCGTCGAACGTGGGCAGGTGCACGCGTAGCCGCAGCGTCGAGCGCTCCGGCTCGTCCGACACCTCGATGACGCCGGGCGCGCCCGCGAGCTCGATCACGCGGCGATAGATGCCGGTGTCGAGGTCGACCATCTCGACGCCCGGGATGGCGCGCGGTGCGAGGAACGACAGCATCGGCTCCCACGCGAGCGGCGCTCGGTACGGCATGCGCAGCTCGAGCCCGCCGTCGGCAACCAGGCGGTCGGGCGCGCGGCGCCGGGCGCGCAGGTCGATCGGTGTGAACCGGAACACCTCCTTCATCACCCGGTTGAACTGGCGGACGCTGTTGAACCCGGCCGCGGTGGCAACCTGGGCGAGCGGGAGATCGGTGTCATCGAGGAGTCGCCGAGCGAAATGGGCGCGCCGGCTGCGGGCGACCTCCGCCGGAGTGGCGCCGACGTGCAGGTCGAACAGTCGTCGCAAATGGCGGGCGCTCACTCCGAGCCGGGCCGCGAGCGCATCTTCGGTGGCGTCGTCGAGGGCTCCGTCGGCGATGGCCCGCAGCGCGCGGCACACGAGCTCGGGTGCTTCGACCCAGCCGGGCGCCGGTTCGCGATCGGGGCGACACCGCAGACACGGCCGGAAGCCCGCCGCCTCCGCCGCCGCGGCCGACGAGTAGGGACGGGTGTTGCGCGAGAGGGGGTTCCCGCTGCATCCCGGCCGGCAGTAGATGCCGGTCGTGACGACTCCGGTGAATGTGTCCATGACCCAGTTCTATGGCATCCGAATAGACGGATCCGGACACGCGTCCTGCCTGTCCGGATCCGGCGACCCGAACCGTCGTAGAACATGTCCATGACGACAGACACGGCAGTGGTCCGGTTCGCACTCGGCTCGTTCCGGGCGAAGGTGGAAGACGGTGTGGTGCGCACGGCGACGTTCGACCCGACGCAGCAACCCGCGCACCGCGACCCGTTCGGTGTGCACGACGTGTTGGTCGCGTACTTCGCGGGCGACGTCGGGGCTCTCGACTCGCTGACCGTCGGCGCCCGCGGGACCGCGTTCCAACATGCCGTGTGGGATCAGTTGCGGAAGATCCCGGTGGGCACGACGATCTCCTACGGCGAGATGGCTCGGCGGGTGGGGAAGCCGGCAGCGTCGCGCGCGGTCGGCATGGCGAACGCGACGAACCCGATCGCGCTGATCGTGCCCTGCCACCGGGTGATCCGCACCGGAGGTGCGCTCGGCGGCTACGGGTTCGGCCTCGACTACAAGCGTTGGCTCCTCGAGCACGAGGCGCTCGGGCGCTCGCTATTCCATGGGCACCCGCGGGACGATCGCCGCACCGAAGCGGTCGAAGATGTCGTCGAGGCTGTGACCCGTGATCGTCAGGCCGTGATTGCGTAGACCGACGACGGCGCGGCTCGGGTCGGGGGCCCGGCGCACGAGGTCGGCGACCGAAGCCGCGAGCTGCAATGTTCCGCACGGGAAGTTGACGTCGGTCGAGACCGTGCCGTCGATCCACCCGTGTACGTGCAGGATGGCTCCGACGTCGGGATGCTCGCGGTAGATCATCCAGTGCTCGATCGCGTCGACCGACACTCGGCGCGCCTTCACCGCGGGCGGGACGCTGAGCACCATCGTCTCGCGTTCGGGATCGAAGCCGCGTACGAGCAGTATGTGTTCGCCGACGAGCCGGAGGTCGGCCTTGTCGACGCCGCTCGCGCTCATCCAGTACACCGGGCCGTCCGGATCGGGAACACCGCGCAGCTCGCTTCCGAGGTAGCGCGCGCTGACGTTGCCGTACGAGAGTCCTCCGATGCCGTAGAGCAGTTCGACGTGCCGCAGGTCACGCGCGCCGAGGATCTCTTCGATCGGGAACGGCGCGGGCAGGAGGTCGAGGGCATCGAGCGCGCGTCCGGCCCGCAGCATCTGCGCCGTCTGCTCGTCGCCGTGCCACAGCGGTTCGGGAAGGTCGGTGACGAAGTCGTTCGCGATCACGAGTTGCGACGCCGCGAGCGGTTCGATCCGGGCGAACGCGAGTCGTGCCAGCTGGTCGTCGGGAAGCCCGGGACCGACGCCGTACACGCCCTGCTCGAGCGTGACGAAGCGCACGACGAGATCGTCCGGTCCGTCGCTCACCATGACGCAGAGGTTCGCGAGCGCGCGGACGAGTAGCGGGTAGCCGACGCGCAGCAACTCGACGCGGTCGTCGGGAATCGTGCTCAGCTCGGCGATCGCGATCACGAAGGTCGGCGCGGCCTTGCGCCGGTAGGGCCGCGGTGCGTCGGCGTCGATGGAGTGCAGCACGACATTGGTGCCCGGTCCGGGCGCGTCGAGTTGCGTGTAGCCCGCGTCGTGCATCGCATCCGTGATGCCGGCGACGAACCGTTCGAGCACTGCGCTCGTGCGGAGATCGTTGCGCGCGAACGTGCGATCGATGGGTGTCGCATCCGCGAGGATGCCTTCGGCCGTCAGCTCCGTCACGATCACCAGTGAACCACGTGGGTTCGGCCCGTGCGAGGTCCGACCGAGCACCGTGGTCCGGTAGCTTCGACCCGATGGCGGCGCCGAATCGACCGCGCGCGGCAGCCTCGGTGACGTTTCGCTGCTACGGGCATCCACGTATCACGGGAAGCCATACCAAGACCCTCGAGCTCACGCGTGACACCGACGTGACGGGCCGGGCGACGTGTGTGCTCGGCGTCCGGAGCGAACACGACGATCGCGTGCTCTTGCGCCTGCGCGGTGACGTCGAGGTCGTGCTCGAGGGCGCGGGCTGCCGCGACTCGTTCACTGCGACGATGAGCGCGTTCTTCCTCGGGGACGACTCACTCGTGTTCCGGCGCGGACCGGGGTTGCGCGGACGCACGTTCGCGTACGACGCGACGAAGAGCGCGGCGGAGGTCGATCGCGCGCTCGTGCGCGCCCTGGTCGACGGCGAGGCCGAGCTCGACGTCACGATCCGCGAGCTGGGATCGGGCGACCGGCGCGGCGCGCTCTTCGTCGTTTCCGTGCCGATCGGCAACGACGACGACCTGTCGCCGCGGGCGCGCCGGGTTCTGGAAGCGGCCGATCTCGTGCTCGCGGAGGACACGCGCCGATTCCGCGACCTCGTGCAGCGCACCGGAATGCACGTCGAAGGTCGCGTGCTGAGCTATCACGATCACAACGAAGCCGAGCGAGCCGGCGGTGTGATCCGCGAACTGGACGGCGGCGCGCGCGTGGCGCTCGTGAGTGACGCGGGCACGCCGCTGTTCAGCGATCCGGGGTACGTCGTCGTCAACCGTGCGGTCGACGCGGGCTATGCGGTGAGTCCGGTGCCCGGACCCTCTTCCCTGCTCGCGGTCCTGAGCGCGTCGGGGCTGGCCGTCGACCGGTTCACCTACGCGGGCTTCCTACCCCGGCGCTCGGCCGCCCGCCAGACCGAGCTGCGGCGGTTGACGGAGCGCGGCGACGCGTTCGTCGTGCACGAAGCGCCGCGCCGCATCGGTGCACTCCTCGCCGACATCGCAGGCGTGAGCCCGGACTGGGACCTCTGCGTCGGTCGCGAGGTCACCAAGGTCTTCGAGGAGTTCCGGCGCGGGACCGCGGTCGAGCTCGCCGAGGCGTTCGCGGCGGTCGACGAGGCGCGCGGTGAGTTCACGGTCGTCGCGGCACCACCGGCGAGCGCGGCCGAGCCGGAGAAGACCGACGGAGTCGCCGACGCGCAACTCGATCGGCTCGTGCGCGCCCTGCTCGAGCAGGGGGTGACGGTCAAGACGCTGGCGAAGGCACTGGGAGAGCTGCCGGGGACGAGCCACAAAGCGGCCTACGCGCGCGTCCTCGCGATCGCGGAGCGCCGATGACCCTGACCCGTGTCGTCGGCAAGGGGCGCACCGAAGCCATGGATCCGGCGGAGCTCGCCGCGCTGCGCAACACGTTCGCGAAGCGCGCGGTCGACGTGGGAACCGGTGACGCCCGCTTCGCGTATCACCTGGCATCGGAACGGCCCGACTGGTTGGTGATCGGGCTCGACGCGCTCGACGCGCCCATGGGCGAGGTTGCGTATCGCGCGTCCCGAAAGCCGGCGCGCGGCGGCCGTGAGAATCTCCTGTTGCTGCGGACTGCGATCGAAGCGCTGCCGCCGGAGCTCGCGCAGATCGCCGACGAGGTCGACGTGTTGTTGCCGTGGGGTGCATTGCTCGAGGGGATCGTGCGCGCCCGGCCCGCGATCGTGCGCGGCATCGCCACGCTCGCGCGCGAGGGCGCGGTCGTGAACCTGACGCTCAACGGTGAGATCTGGCTCGACTCCACGCCCGCGCGCTACGAAGACCTTCCGCTCCCGACACCTGGATACGTCGCGACGTCGATCGAGCCCGAGTTCCGCCGGGCGGGGATCGAGCTCGGAGCCGCGCGCTATCTGACGGCCGCGGAAGCGAAGGGGCTTCCGACCACGTGGGCGCGCCGTCTCGGTCACGGTCGGTCGCATCCGCAGTTCGTTCAGATGAACGGTGTGCGCCGAGATCCGTGATCACCGGTGTGTCAGTGGGGACATTCCGGGATGCCAGACTGCGGGCCGCCTTGCATCGGAGGAGACGGCGTGCCGCATTGTTTCCATGAAGTTCTGTCGTTGCTGACGGCCGCGCCGTCGGAGGCAGCGAAGCACGAGCTGACCGCAGTCAAGGCTGCAGTGCTCGGCCTCGTGGAGGGCGTCACGGAGTTCTTGCCGATCAGCTCGACGGGCCATTTGGTCGTGACGGAGAAGCTCCTTCACGTCGGCACCCACCCGGGCGCCAAAGATGCTGCCGACACGTACGCGATCACGATCCAAACGGGTGCGATCCTCGCCGTGGTCGTCTAGTACTGGCGCCGCCTGAAGGAGATGGCGCTCGGCGTCGTCGGCCGGGACCCCGAAGGACGCCGGATCGTGACAGCCACGTTCGTCGCGTTCGTTCCGGCCGCAATCGTGGGCGTCGCCTTGGAAAAGGCGATACGCGACCGGCTCTTCGGCGTCTGGCCCATCATCGTCGCGTGGGCGGTCGGCGGTGTCGTGATCCTCGTGTTCGCGCGGGCGCTGCACCAACGCGGCGAGCAATCGGGACTTCCACTCGAGGCGATCACCGTCCGTGCGGCGGTGTTGATCGGGTTGGCGCAAGTGCTCGCGGTGTGGCCGGGAACGAGCCGCAGCCCCGTCACCATCCTCGCGGCGCTGCTGGTGGGTTACAGCGTGGGCGCCGCCATCGAGTTCAGCTTCCTGCTGGGTCTTCTGACGCTCGGGGCGGCGACGGCGTACGACTTGTTGAAACACGGCAAGGAATTGTTCGACGCGTACGGGTACTTGAATCCCTTCATCAGCTTCCTCGTCGCGTTCATCTTGGCCGTCATCGCTATTCGTTGGATGGTGCGCTACCTGCAGCGCCATGGTCTCGAGATCTTCGGGTGGTACCGCCTGGTCGTCGCGGCAATCGCGCTCGTGTTGTTGATCACCAACGCAGTGTGAAGGCCCCTCCGAGTTCGTTTCGCGTGCCGAGTCGGCCGTACGAACGACGAGCTACGAGACGACTCTCGCCATCTCTTCCATGCTGAGGTCACCGGTGAGGACTCGACGTAGCGCCGCGATGCGCAACGTGTCCATGCCCTGCTCGACGGCGACCCGCTCGATTTCGGCACTGGCCGCGCGTTCCACGATGAGACGGCTGATGTCCTCGGTCACGGGCATGATCTCGAAGATCGCGGCGCGGCCGCGGTAGCCGGTCTGACGGCAGTTCGTGCAGCCCGCCCCCGAACGCACGTTGATGCCGTGATCGAGCATGTCGTCGGTAGCGCCGAGGCGACGCAGGATTCCGAGATCCGGATCGGCGATCGGCTTCGCGCAGTGGTCGCAGAGCTTGCGGGCGAGCCGCTGCGCGGCGATGCACGACACGGCCGACGCGACGAGGTAGGGCTCGACACCCATGTCGATGAGCCGGATCGGCGCGGCGGCGGATCGGGTCGCGTGCAGTGTCGACAGCACGAGGTGACCGGTGATCGACGCGTCGGCGGCGATGCGCGCCGTCTCCGCGTCGCGCACCTCACCGACGAGGATGATGTCGGGGTCGGCGCGCAAGGTCGAGCGCAAGGCGCTCGGGAAGGTCATGCCCGCACGCATGTTGATCTGGATCTGCTTGACGCCGTCGAGCCGGTACTCGACCGGGTCCTCGACCGACACGATGCTCTTGTCGCGCGTGTTCACCGAGGAGATCAGCGCGTAGAGGGTCGACGACTTTCCGGAACCGGTCGGTCCCGTGACGAAGATGGCGCCCTGGGGCGCGTGGAACGCGGTCACGAACCGATCGCTCTCGTACTCGGAGAGCCCGAGGCTCGACAGGTCCATCGCGCCGCGCACCGGGTCGAGCAGACGCAGCACGACCGATTCGCCCGCGGCGGTCGGGACCGTCGCGATGCGCACGTCGACCGGGCGGCCCTGCACGCTCAACGAGAAGCGACCGTCCTGGGGAAGGCGAGTCTGCGCGATGTCGAGGCTGCCCATGACCTTGAGGCGACTGACCATCGGGCGCAACACGTTGATCGGCGCCTCGGAGGTGTCGTGCAGGATACCGTCGATGCGCATCCGGATCATGACGTTTTTCGTC
>JAODBI010000374.1 GCA_025463875.1 Actinomycetes bacterium | reverse complement strand
GAACACGGATTCCAGCAACGCCGCGACGATCAGCATCCCGACGAGCACGTCCGAGAGGCCGAGCGCGCCGGTCAGCCCGGCGACGAGCGCGCCGGCGCTGAAGGTTGCGCCGATGCCCTGCGCGAATCGCTTGGGCGGTCCCGGGACGAGGCGCGGCCGGACCGGCAGGCGCGGGACGACGACCTCGGTGACGAGCCGGCCGAGTGGGCTGAGCCTTGGTCCGGTGAGGACGCGGGCGACGAATCCGTAGGCGAGCGGGATGAGGAGCCAGCGGTGCCCGGTGGCGAGCTCGACCGCTGCAAGGGCGACGACCCCCGCCGCCACGAGTCGAGCCGCGACTTCGTTCACCGGATTCGGAAACGAGAAGACCCGACTCGCCATGTTCGCAAGCTACCCGAAAACCCGACCAATCCAGTCAGCTTTCGTGGGCGACCGTCCGGCCGGGGCACGAACGAATCTCCGTTGCGGCGATTCGTCGGAAGATTCGTCGGAACGCTCTGACCAGGGGAGATGGGTCGTGGGCGGGTCGCAAAATCGGCGCGAGGAATGGCCGGGGATCGTGCGATTCGGGTCGACGGAGTGCGAGCACCGCGCACCGCGCGGCGGGCGCTCAGCCGCGGGAGCGGTAGCTCGCCCGGGTGCCGACGGCGTCCTTGTTGAGGCGCTTGGTCAGATGCAGCCCCTCGAGCACGAACTCGATGCCGCTCGCGATTCCCGCGGGCGACTCGCCGACGCCGAGGTCGGACAGCACCGCCGGCATGCCCTCGAGCTTCGACAGCAGCTCTCGGTACTCCTTCGCCGGGACGTCCTCACCGGTGTGCACGATCGAGCCGTCCTCGAACGAAGCGACGATCGGCCCCAACCGTTCGGGTCGGACCCGGGCCCGGAACACCTCGAGCGTCGCCGCCTTCACGATGCGGTCGAGCACCTGGCCCTCGCGCCCGTCGTCGAGGGTCTCGATCTCGATCTTGCCGGACGTCGACGCTACGAGCGCCTCGAGGTCGGAGACCCGCGGCACGACCTGCGTCTCGCCATTCGAGAGCGACCGCCGCGCCGCGTTCGCGACGAGCGTCTCGTAGTTGGAGATCGACAACCGCGCCGACACGCCCGATCGCTGGTTCACGTGCGGTGACCGACGGGCGAGCTGCGAGATCTCGGCGACGATCTCGGTCATGAAGTCGGGCACCGAGACCTGCAGGCCGGCGCCGGTGAGCGCCCGCGCCTCCTGGTCGATGATCGCCATCTCGAGCTCGGTCTCGAGCGGGTAGTGCGTGCGGATCTGGGAACCGAATCGGTCCTTCAGCGGGGTGATGATGCGCCCGCGGTTCGTGTAGTCCTCGGGGTTCGCCGACGCGACCAGCAGCACGTCGAGCGGCAACCGGATCTTGTAGCCCCGGATCTGCACGTCGCGCTCTTCGAGCACGTTCAACAGTCCGACCTGGATGCGCTCCGCGAGATCGGGCAACTCGTTGATCGCGAAGATGCCGCGGTTGGTGCGCGGAACAAGTCCGTAGTGAATCGTCAACTCGTCGGACAGGTACCGTCCTTCGGCGACTTTGATCGGGTCGACCTCGCCGATGAGGTCGGCGATCGACGTGTCCGGCGTCGCGAGCTTCTCGCCGTAACGGCGATCACGGTGCACCCACTCGATCGGCGTGTCGTCGCCGCGCTCGGCGATCAGGTGGCGTGCGTGGTTGGACGCCGGAGCGTACGGGTCGTCGTTGATCTCGCTGCCGCCGACGATCGGCATCCATTCGTCGAGCAATCCGACGAGCGCGCGGATGATGCGCGTCTTCGCCTGGCCCCGCTCACCCAGGAAGATCATGTCGTGGCCGGCGAGCAGCGCGTTCGCCAGTTGCGGAAGCACAGTGTCGTCGTAGCCGATCACGCCTTCGACGAGCGGACGTTTCTCGGCGAGGGCGCGTATCGCGTTCGCACGAATCTCTTCCTTGACGGGACGAGACTCCCAACCGCTGGCGCGCAGGTCTCCGAGGGTTGCGGGACGGCTCATGAGGCGAGCATACGCTTGATGCCCAGTGAGCCGTCAGTCGCGCACCAACCAGGCAACGAGTCTGTCGGGTGAATGGCGCGCGCACGTCTCGGAGCCGGACCTGGCGAAGGTTTTCTCCGAAGACGACTGCGACGACGGCGCGTGGGCGACCGTCTCGGTACCACATCACTGGCGCCGCGAACCCGCGTTCGCGGAACACGACGGACCGGTCCTCTACCGCCGCCGCTTCTCCGGTCCGGACCGCCCGCCCGACGACGGCGCGCGCCGTTGGTTCCTGGAGCTCGACGGCATCTTCTACTACGGCGACGTGTGGTTCGACGGCGAGTACCTCGGCGCGACCGAGGGTTATTTCGCCCGCCACTCGTTCGAGGTGACGCAGCCGCTGCGCGAGCGAACGGAGCATCTGCTCGCGATCGAAGTCGCGTGCCCGCCGCAGCGCGACCGCGGCGCGAAGCGAACGATCACCGGGGGTTACTGGCAATCACCCGTCTTCGACCGGACACTCAACCCCGGCGGCATCTGGCGGGACGTCCGGCTCGCGTCGACCGGTCCGGTCCGCATCGATCACGCGCGCGTGCTGTGTATCGACGCGTCCGTCGAACGGGGCCGCGTCGCGTGCGACGTCACGCTCGACGCGGCCGGCAAACCACGCGAGGCGCATCTCCATGCGGTCGTGCGCGGTCCCGGTGACGTCGTGCTCCTCGACGCGTTCCGGACCGCGACGCTCGCCACGGGGACGAACGAGCTCGCGTGGATGCTCACCGTCGACGATCCGCCCCGCTGGTGGCCCCGCACGCTCGGGCCGCAGCCGTTGTGCACCATCGATCTCGACGTCGAGGTCGACGGCGTCGCAAGCGACGGATTCTCCCGACCCATCGCGTTCCGTGACGTCCGACGACACGGAGCGGACCTGCTCGTCAACGGCGAGCGCGTGTTCCTGAAGGGTGCGAGTTACGCGCCCGCGCGCGCCCTGCTCGGGGACGCCGACGAGGAGCTCGTGCGGGCGGACGTCGAGCTTGCGATCGGCGCTCACCTCGACATCCTCCGCGTGCACACCCACATCGCACCGCCCGCGTTGTACGACGCGGCCGACGAGTCGGGCCTCCTGCTGTGGCAGGACTTCCCCATGGAAGGCGGCTATGCGCGCGGCGTGCGCAAGCAGGCGGCCCGCCAGGCGCGCGCGATGGTCGAGCTGCTCGGCCATCATCCGTCGATCGTCACCTGGTGCGCGCACGACGCTCCGCTCGGCGACGACGACACCGTGCGCGCCGTCGCCAACGCCGCGCTCCCGACGTGGGGCAAGGAAGTGCTCGATCGTTCGACGGCGCGCTCGATCGCACGAAGCGACGGTACGCGACCCGTCGTCAGGAGCTCCGGCGCGGGCGACGACTCCCACCTCTGGTTCGGTTGGCGCCACGGCGCGTTGGCGGGTGTCGCGCCCGCCGTCCGGGCGCTGCCGCGACTCGGCCGGTTCGTGTCCGCGTTCGGTGCGCAGTCGGTGCCTGAGAACGCAGCCTGGATGCGTCCGGAGCAATGGCCGCAACTCGACTGGGACGATCTCGCCGAACACCACGGCATGGAACTGGCGGCGTTCGACGCGTACGCACCCCCGGCCGATGCGAAGTCGTTCGACGAATGGTGCGACGCGACGCAGGCCTACCAGGCGGCACTGCTCCAACTGCAGATTGAGGATCTCCGCCGGTGCAAGGGCTCGCCGTGCGGAGGGTTCACGCTGTTCTGCCTGGCCGATGCTTCGCCCGCGGTCGGCTTCGGTCTCGTCGACCACGAGCGCACCCCGAAGCGCGCCTACGCGGCGGTGCGCGACGCGTGCCGGCCGGTCCTGCCGATGGTCGATCCGCGCACTGGCAACGTGCACGTCGTCAACGACACCCGCCATGCGATCGTCGACGCCGAAGTCGTCGTCTCGGTCGACGGACGCGTGCGGCGCTGGCGCGGCGACCTCGACCCGGACGCGGTGGCGTTCATCGGGTCGGCCGATCTCGACGACGCCATCGACGTCGAGGTCGCGCTCGAACATGACGATACCGGCCGCGTCGCGAACCGCTATCCGCTGGTGATCCTCGAAGCCGGACGGGCGCGCTGACGCACACCGAACCGATCAGAGACCGGTGGTCGGGTACGGCTTGACGCGACCAGGCTCGTCGGCGCGGGCGAGTCCGAGATCGACGTAGACCGCGCTGGCAATGTCGTCGAGCCGTCGGTGGTGACGAGCGAGATCGGGCATACCGTTGCACACGACGGCGACGACCACACCGGCGTCGGGATCGCAGAACACCATCGAGGACAGATGACCGCCGTGCCCGAACGTTCGCCGCGAACAGTGCCGGCCCATCACCGACGTGTCGATCGCGAACCCGAGACCCCAGTCGACGACGATCCCGAAAGTCTCGTCGAGCATCTCGGTGCGGTGGCGCGCGGCCAACGCGGCGACCGTCACCGGCGAGAGGAGCGGCGCGTCGCCGCGCCCCAGCGCCTCGAACACCCGCGCGAGCTGGTTGACGGGTCCCCGCCCGCCCGCGCCCGGCATAGGTGTCGCCGCCGACCGGGCCGAGTTGATCCGCGGCAACGGCTGGGGCGTGGCACCGGTGGTCGAGTGCATGAACCCGATGCGGTCGCCGTAGGCCGCGTACT
>JAODBI010000349.1 GCA_025463875.1 Actinomycetes bacterium | reverse complement strand
GTCGTTCTGAAAGGGCGGCCGAACGTACCAAACCTTTCGCCACCCCGTCAGGGATCCTCCGTGGTTCCCCTCAAGTCGGGCCTAGAGATCAGGCACGTGTGCATCGCCGGTCGCGCTGCCCTCTGCTTCCAGGGGCTGGCGGAGCGGCACGATCATGCCGGCAAAATCGGCGAATGCGATGAGGTTTCCGAGATCGTCGACGACCCGGCAGTCGACCACGATGAGCTGGCGACCCGCGCGCAGGACCCGGGCCTCGGCACGCACCACGGTGCCCTTCGGGCGACCGAGGTAGCGAATGTGCAGGTCGGCCGTGACCAGGGTGTTCTCACCCGGCTTGAACGTTCCGGCGCGCGCCGCCGCCGAACCGGCGGCGACATCGACGAGGCTCGCGATCGCGCCGCCGTGCAGGTTGCCGGATCCGTTGAACGCGCCGGGAGCTACCGGCATCTCGACGATCACGACCGTCGGGTCGGCACTGCTGACGAAGTTGAGTCCGAGCAGCCGGTGCAGCGGCGTCGACGAGTGGGCGGCGCGCAGCAGCTCGATGACGTCGCTGGAGAAGCCGCCGTAGGGGTGGTCGGTCGGTGTGGGATCGTCGGCATCGGGCATGGCCGCACGCTCTCACTCCGCAGGGTGGGCGCGCCACCAGGTGAAGAGCGCCGCGAGATCGCCGTTCGGACCGAGCGCGTGCGCGAGCCGGTCGCCGCGCGTCCACCACATCGCGGCGCGGCCCTGCTCGAGCCGGCAGCGATACCGCCCGATTGCCACGGCCGGCGCGGAGGCGTCGGACCACGAACGTTCGTCGGGCCCACCGCGCGCGCACACCGGTGAACCTGCACCGGGTCGGGCCACCGCACCCGCGGCGCGCGTGTACGCCTCGGCCGCGGTTCCGGGCGCATAGAGACGAAGGTCGAGCTCGACGCCGTCGATGACGCAACGCAGCGCGGGTCGCGCCGCGGACAGGCCGTGACAAGCGGGCGTGCGCGGTGCGCGCGTCGTCGACGGCGAGCCGGTCCGAGCGGTTGCGGCCGGCGCGGACGAACCGGTCTCCGGTGCGGTACCGATCACGACTGATGCTGGGACGCGCGGCGCCGCGGTGGGGTCCGCTTCCGCCGACGCGTGCGAACGATGACCGACGAGAAGCCACGCACCGGCGAGCCCGGCCAGCAGTGTCGCGGCGGCGACGGGCCGAGCCCGGCCTCGCCGTGGGTCCGCTTCGCGTTCCTCCGCGCGACGGGTGAACGACGGGCGGGCAAAGGCCGGGCGGGCGAAGGACGGGCGAGCAAACGACCTGCGGGTAAACGCCGGACGGCGGAGCCTCGGGAGGCGCACTCGCGGCAGACGCAGTGAACGCCACCGGCCCGACGAGCCACCGAACGATCGCCGTACGCGACCCGACGCGGCTCGGGCGTCGGTCCGGCTCCGGCCCACCCAGAACTCGAGATTCGCTTCCCGATCGTCGCCGTCCATCGTCGGAACCTATCGGCTCACGTACATGTTGACAATGTTTGACACACTTTTACGTGTACTGATATGCATACTGCATGAACGTGCGGCGGCCTCGGTGCCGACTCTTCGTGGTGACCCTGCTCGCACTGGTGTCGCTCGCGGCGCTCCTGAGCACCCGCCCCGACTTCACGAGCGGCGTCTGGTCGCGGGGCGACGACCTCGCCCTCGGCGCGGCGTGGACGATCGCCGTGGTCACCAGCGCGTGGCTGTTCGTCGTCACGGGCGGGTGCCTTGTCGCACTGTGCCTCGGCCGCCCCCGAGTCGCGCGACGACTCGCACCGGCACTTCCGTCCGGCATCCGGCGGGTGCTCGAGATCGCGATCGTCACGGCCTGTGTCGCGCTGCCCGCGCTCCCGGCGGGCGCGGTCGACGGGCCCCGGGTCTTCGTTGCAACGATCGATGATCAGCCGGTCGTGCGCGAACCCGTCGGAGTCGCGCCCGTCGAATCCGCGCCGGTCCCGCGCGCCAATCCCCTGCCGCTCCGCCGTCCGGCGCCCGCCGGCACGATCCACGCCACCCCGCCACTCGTCGCTCCGGCTCGGGTCGTCGTACGCCCCGGCGACAATCTGTGGCTCATCACACGGGCCGCGCTCGAGCACGACTCGGCGGCACGCGTCGACGACGCCGCCGTCGCGCGCTACTGGCGGGACCTGATCCGAGCGAACCGATCCACGTTGCGCTCCGGCGACCCGAGCCTCGTGTTCCCCGGCGAGATGATCACGCTGCCGCCTGCTCCCCGGGTCGTGTCCTAGCCTCCGGGCCGTGCAAACTTCCCCGGAGGCACCCGAGGGCCACCTCCTCGTCGACCAGTTGCGGTTCATGGCCCTCACCGGCGCCGACCGCATCGCGTACGCCGACCTCGACGCCGGCACCTCGATCACGTTCGGCGAATGGGATCGACAGTCGAACCAGCTCGCGCGCTGGCTCGTCGACCACGGCGTCGAGAAGCAGGACCGCGTCGCGCTCTACATGGACAGCGATCACTGCCTGCAATGGATCGTCGCCTACGCCGGCATCCACAAAGCGGGCGCGGTCATGGTGCCGGTCAACACCAGGCTCTCGATCGACGAAGTGCTGACGATCCTGCGCCACGCGGAGCCGACCGTCGTCATCACGAACGACCGACTGCTCGAGCACGCGCGGACGGTCGCGACGTCGATGCCGATCAAGGGGGTGCTCGCCACCAGCGAGTGGTCCGACCTCGATGGCCACGATGCGAGTCACGTCCAGGTGCCGGTCGACGCCGACGACATCGCCGACATCATGTACACCTCGGGCACGACCGGGTTGCCGAAGGGTGTGCTCGTCCGGCACCGCAACGTCGCCATGATCCCGAACACCGCACCGACCTGGACGAACGTCGGCTGGCTGCACGGCGCGCCGCTGTTCACGTTCGCCGGAATGAGCTTCATCTACAACCCGATGAAGATGGGACTCAGCGGGCTGTACATGCCGAAGTTCGACGTCGACCGTTGGTTCGACGTGGTCGAACGCGACAAGCCGATGATGATCTTCCTCGTCCCCGCGATGGCGGAGCTCATCACCGCGAGCCCGCGTTTCGACGGCGCCGACCTCTCGGGGCCGATCGCGGTTTCGATCGGCAGCGCGCCGCTCGCGCCGGCGACGTTGAAGAAGTTGCAGGACCGCATGCCGCACGCGTCGGTGATCAATTCCTACGGTCTCACCGAAGCCGGTCCCGCGTTCATCACGATGCCGAAGGAGGAGGCCGACAAGCGCATCGGCTCGGTCGGGAAACCCAATCCTCCGATGGAGGTTCGGGTCGTCGACCCCGACACCGACGAGGACCGGCCCGCGCTCGAGGTAGGCGAGCTGCTCGTGCGGCTGCCCGGCAAACGGCGCGAGTACTACAAGGACGACGGCGCCAACGCCTCGACGTGGACGGACGACGGTTGGTTGCGCACGGGCGACCTCGCGTATCTCGACGCCGACGGGTTCGTCTATATCTCCGGTCGCATCAAGGACATGATCATCCGCGGCGGCAACAACATCTACGCGACCGATGTCGAAGCGGTGATCCTCGAACACGCCGACGTGCAGGAAGCCGCGGTCGTCGGAGTGCCGCACCGGGTGCTCGGCGAGGACGTCGGCGCGTTCGTCGTCTGCAAGCCCGGCGCGTCGTTGTCGAGCGACGAGCTGCTCGCGTTCTGCGCCGAGAAGCTCGCCGACTACAAACGGCCGCGCAAGCTCTGGTTCGTCGAGGAGTTGCCTCGCAACGCCACCGGCAAGGTCATGAAGCACAAGCTCCGTGAGCAGGCCACGCAGAAATAGCGACTGACCTGCATGTTTATCTGTCGACAGTCGAGCATGTCGGATGCTCGCAAGGCGCACACTGACTGTCAGCCGGGACAGCGATCGGCATCGAGTCTGCCGTCGATGCGAAAGAGCCAAGCCTTCCCCTTGCCTGCGGAGACCTGCAGCAGCTCGGTCGCTGCCGGATCGGAGCGCGTCCACATTGCCTCTAACGCCGGTTTCTTCGTCGCAAGGGGGTAGCCCGGCGTCGCCGCGACAACGTAGTTGTATCGGCCCTCGTTGACGGCACGGCGCCAGGATCTGCAGTCCGTTATACGAGCGGACGTGCCGTCCGAGGTGCGAGTCGCGACATATTGCACGTAGTTCGAAAGACTCGAGCCGTACAGCGGGTACTGGAGAGCGAAGCCTACGATTCCGATCCGTGCGTCGTGAATGTCGCGGGCCCAGCGATCGATGGCGAGCAAAGGAGGACCTGTGTAGCGGTCACGTAGGTAAACACGCTCGAGCATGTGTGCGCCGGCGAGAACCGCAACGATCGCTATGCAGGCAATCGGCACCAGGTGAGTCTTGGTTGCCCACCAGCGAGTCGCGCGTGACCGCAAGGTACGCGCCGCGCTCGCGACGGTGAATACGCCGATACCAATGAGCACGCCCCATACGCGGGGTGAGGAACCGCGCGTTGATCCTGCGATCGGGGTCTTGCCATTGCTCCATAGGTTCCCACTGAACTGTGTCGCGATGAGGATGCACACGTACACCGCGAGGAATACGAACACGCCGCGTCGTCCGAACCGAGTCGCAGTGACTGGGAGGACCACCGCGCCGACCGCGAGTGCCAACGCGGCGTAGCGGACGTTCACCGTGAATTGAAACAGTGGCGAGCGCGGGTCGCCAAGGATCTGTGGACTGACGAGATAGGCAGTGAAGCTGGCGATGCCGACCAGAGCAATCATGCGCTCCCAACGTCCGGAGGCGAGAAACGTCGTAAGCAGACATCCGGCTGCGGCAGCAAGGAACAGCACCCACCACGCGGGACCGAACGCTTCCCTGAGGCCGGGCAGGAATTGAACCCTCCAGACGCGGCCGTCGAACAGGTAACGCACAACGGCAGAGGTGTCCGGCGACGGCACGCTTGGCAATCGCACTGGCCCAAACCCTAGGCGTAACGACGGGAGCGGGTTCCCGACCCTGAACAGGTTCCGGAGGTACCAGTAGCCGCCGGTCGCTGCGACGATACTCAGCCACAACGCGGCGCGTCGTAGGCGTTCGCCGCGTGCGCACAACGCGATGACACCGATGGTCAACGCCGCGACGGGTGGAATGAGCGTGAACTTGGTTCCGAGCGCGAGCCCGGCTGCCATCGCCGCGCATGCGAGTGCCGCGGGTCGCAGTGAGTGCCGAGCATCTGCTCGTCTGCAGTTGAGGAGGATGGCGATTGCGGCGAGGAACAACGCGATGCCGACGATGTCGTTGAGGGCAGAACCCCCATCGTCCAGCACGAGCTCCGGCGCAGCCAGCACGACAGCGGCACCCGTGAGGCTGAGCGGCGCAACGCCAAACGGCCGACCGATGCACCATGCGGCCAACAACGCCAGCGAGAGCCAGCCGAGGTTCAGCAACGGAGACAGCGTGTCATTGCCCAAGAACACCATTCCGAGCGCATGGACGAGCTCCGACGACGCCGGAAAGAAGGCTATGTACGACCCTCCGTCGACGAAGTGCAGCCGTGAAGTCCATCCCGTCTGCACGAAGCGGGCCGCGAAAGGCAGGTGGTACCAGAGCGTGTCCGCTGTGGTCACCATGCCGCGTTGCAGCGAGTCCACGGCACGCATGCTCCATTCGGCGGCGACGACTGATACCGCTCCGATTGCAACGAAACGTGCCCAGCGGCCGCCCTGGCCGGGCGCCGGCGGCGCGGTGACGGCCCTCGCACCCTGACGGGGCATCGCGTTCGAGCGCGACTCCAGGGCGATGCCGCGCCAGCCAACGAACCCGGCGCCGGCGAGTGCGATGACGATTGGCACCAACCGAAAGAGACCGACGGTTCCGAGGCATTGCGACACGACGATCACAACCGCGAGGCCGATGATCACCTCGGCGAGAAGTGCGGGTGGTCCGGCGAGTTCCGGAAGGTGCCGCCTTCGACACTGCCGCGCGCCGAGCGCCACGGGCACAACCGCCGCAACGGCGCAGGCGACGCCGATCAGAGACCGCACGAAGCCTGCCACATGTCGGCAAGATGCCGATACGTCATTCTGACGTCGAGCCGAAGCGCAGCCGCTTCGCCCGGCCGTCGGCGATCGTCTTGTCCGAGTGGGTCGAGGCGTCTTGGGCCGCGCCGCGTCTCCCGCGGGTCTGCATCTTACGAACGAGTTGCATGCCCGGACGCTATTCGCCCAGCGCGCTCCGGAGCACCTCGACGACGCGTTCGACGTCGTTCGCAAAGAGTGCCGGATGCACCGGCAGCGAAAGTAACTCCCCAGCAACGAGCTCAGCCTCCGGCACCGGAGTCGCGACCACGCGCGGATGCGAGCGGTGGCAGCCGTAGTCGTGCGGCCATGATCGGCCCCGCCCGCCTCTTCGGGATCTGTTGCTGCGAGTCTTTGATGGAAGCTGAAGGAAAGGCACGCGCCGAGGAGCCCGCGCAGGACCTGAGCCCGGTCTGGAGCATTGATTGGGCACCCGCGGCGCGTAGGCCGACGGGCTTCTCGACGGCTGGGCATCGACGTGCCCGCCGCTCGACGCGACCCTCGTCGGCACGGATGACTTCCTTATCTTTTCGGAGACGATGGAGAACGTCACAAAGCGCGGCGTCGAGTCTCTCGCGCTCACCATGACGCTCTGCGCGGACGGGACGACGTCCGCGCCGATCAACATCAACGACGTGTGCCCACAAGGGTCATGAGGGCGACGGCGATCCCACGGGAAGCCGGCGATCTGCAGCCTTTGCTTGAACTGTCGTCGAGCGTGCTGAAGAGCATCTCAGCGTGCTACCGAGCCGACATTGGCGATTACGTTTGGCGAGCGGGCATGATGCACGCGTGCCTGATCCGGGTGAGCAGCCACCGCAGATCGTCGTAGTTGACCCGCGCATCACGCGCGCGCATCGCGAGCGCCGAAAGGATCATAGGCGTGTGCGTGTGTCGTTTCGCGGTGATGCATGTCGAGAACGACGGCCGACGTGGGTCGTGCTGGTACCGACACTGATCCTGG
>JAODBI010000281.1 GCA_025463875.1 Actinomycetes bacterium | reverse complement strand
CGGCCGAACGCCTATGACCCTGCTGCATCTCGCCAAGCTGCACGCCACCGGCAACGACTTCCTCGTCCGGCTCGTGCTCGACGACCGTTCGCGCCTGCTGCCGGCGGACACCGTCGCTCAGCTCTGTGACCGCCACGCCGGGATCGGCGCCGACGGCCTCATCACGATCGGCCCGGGCGATGCTGCCGACGGCGTCGACTGCACGATGACCCTGCAGAACGCCGACGGCGGCGAGGCCGAGATGAGCGGCAACGGCATTCGTTGCCTGGCGTGGGTCGCGGCCCGGGAGGGCCTCGGAGATGAGCTCGCGCTCACGGTCGACACCGCGGCCGGGCGGCGCGTCGTCAGCCTCACCCGCGACGCGTCGGGAGCCGTCGTCGCGGCCGAGGTCGACATGGGCCCCGTGACCCTCGGCGAGGAAGACATCGAGCTCACCGTCGACGGCGTGGAGTACTGGGGCGACGTCGCCAACGTCGGCAACCCGCACCTCGTGTGTTTCGTGATCGATCCGTCGGCCGTGCCCGTCGCGACCCACGGTCCCCGGATCGAGCTCGACGCCCGCTTCCCGAAGCGCACGAACGTCGAGTTCATACGCGTGCACCCGCCCGACGCCATCGACATGCGCGTCTGGGAGCGCGGCGTCGGAGAGACGTTGTCGTGCGGGACCGGTGCGTGCGCGGCGGCCGCGGTGGCCCAGAACCGGGGAGTCGTCGACGACCACGTGCGCGTGCACGTGCCCGGTGGAGAGCTCGAGGTCACACTCGGGGCAACCGTGCGGTTGGGCGGTCCGGTCGTCCATGTGTTCGACGTCGACGTCGACATCGACGGGGCCGCGCTCCGCTCGGTGAAGCAGATCTCGTGACCGAATCGTCACGGGCCCACCAGAGCCGCCAGCGGCGCCGTCTCACCGCGACCGAGATCGATCTCGCGCGCGTACGTCAGCGCGCGCTGCTGATCGGCACCACCTACGGAACCGACACCGTCGAGGAGGCGGAGGCGTCGCTCGAGGAGCTCGCGTTGCTGGCCGACACGGCCGGCGCCGAACCCGTCCACTCCGAGTTGCAGCGCCGCCGCACGCCCGATCCCGCCACCTACATCGGCAAGGGCAAGGCGGAAGAGCTGCAGGCCGTCGTCCAGAGCCTCGACATCGACGTCGTCATCTTCGACGACGAGCTCACACCTGCGCAGCAACGCAACCTCGAGAAGATGTTCGCGGTCGACGTCGTCGATCGCGTCGCACTCATCCTCGACATCTTCGCCCAGCATGCAACGAGCCAGGAAGGCGCGGTCCAGGTCGAGCTGGCCCAGCTGCGCTACCGGTTGCCGCGCCTGCGGGGCCGCGGGCTCCAGCTGAGTCAGCAGGGTGCGGGCATCGGTACCCGGGGTCCCGGCGAGACCCAACTCGAGGTCGATCGCCGGCGCCTGCTGCGCCGGATGCAGAAGCTCGAACGCGACCTGCTCGACCTGGCGGCGACGCGCGCGACACAGCGCAAGGCGCGCAAGCGTCGCGTCATCCCGCACGTCGCGCTCGTCGGCTATACGAACGCGGGCAAGTCCACGCTGTTGAACCGGCTCACCCACGCCGGCGTGCCGGTGCAGGACCAGCTGTTCTCCACACTGGATCCCACCGTGCGCCGGCTCCATCTGCCCGGCGGCGAAACGGTGCTGCTGTCCGACACAGTGGGCTTCGTCCGGCGGCTTCCGCACCAACTTGTCGAGGCCTTCCGCTCCACGCTGGAGGAGGTGGTCGACGCCGACCTGCTCCTGCACATCGTCGATGCGAGCGCGCCCGACGTCGACGCGCGCATTCACGCGGTCGGCACCGTGTTGCACGAGATCGACGCCGGTGACGTGCCTCGCCTCATCGCGTGGAACAAGGCCGACGCCGCCGACGACGACACGCTGAAGCTTCTGCTCAACGCGTATCCGGGTTCGGTCGCGATCTCCGCCGCGACCGGCGCGGGACTTCCCGATCTCCTGACTGCGATCGGCGACCGATTGCGGGCACTCGCGCACATCTCGGAGTTCGTGGTTCCGTACGAGCGCGGCGACGTGCTCGCCGCGTTGCACCGGGCCGGCGAAGTGCTCGTCGAGGTACACGGTGAAGACGCCACGCGCGTGCGCGCCCGACTCCCGCAAGCGGCCGTGGGTCGTTTCTCGGAGTACGCGAGCACCCCCGATTAGTCTCGGTGCGGATGGCGGCCCCCGGCGGATTCGTTCCACCCCCGTACCCTTACGAACGGCTCGACGCCCTCAAGCGGCTCGCCGATTCGCTGCCCGGTGGTGTGGTCGACTGCTCGATCGGCACGCCGTGCGATCCGGTGCCGGAGGTCGCGCAGAAGGCGGCCGCCGCCGCGATCGCCGTATCGAACGGTTACCCGCAGTCGGCCGGCTCTCCCGCGCTGCGCGACGCCGCCGCGGCGTGGATCAACCGTCGCTTCGGCGTGCAGGTCGTCGGTGCGCACGTCGGCGCGTGCGTGGGCACCAAGGAGCTCGTCGCGTCGTTGCCACACGTTCTGCGGCTGCGCGACCCTCGGCGGGACACCGTCCTGTATCCGTCGATCGCGTATCCCAGCTACGAGATGGGTGCGGTGCTCGCGGGGTGCCGGTCGGTGCCGGTCCCGCTCGATGCGCAGTGGCATCTCGACATCGACGCCATCAGTGACGCCGATGCCGAGCGGGCGTTGGTGCTCTGGATCAACGAGCCCGGCAACCCGTCGGCGTCGACCGCCGACGACGCGTACTTCGCGCGCGTCGCGGGGTGGGCGCGCGAACGGGGAGTCATCGTCGCGAGCGACGAGTGCTACGCCGAGTTCGCGCCGCGGCCCGCGACGATCCTGTCGTCCGGCCTCGACGGCGTGCTCGCGATGCACAGCGTCTCCAAGCGCTCGAACCTCGCGGGCATGCGGGTCGGGTTCTACGCCGGAGACCCCGATCTCGTCTCGTACCTCGTCGAGACGCGCAAGCACGCGGGGCTCATGGCGCCGACGATGGTGCAAGCGGCCGCCGCGGCCGCGCTCGGCGACGATGCGCACGTCGACGAACAACGTGCCCGATACGTCGATCGCAAGCAGCTCCTCACCGGCGCCCTCGTCGAGCACGGCCTGGTGCACGACGGTGGCGACGCCGCGTTCTATCTCTGGCTGCGCGCGACCGACGGCGCCGACGACGGCTGGGAGATCGCGGCCCGGCTCGCACACGGTGCCGGCCTATTGGTGTCGCCCGGTGATCTCTACGGCGCGCTGGGCGCCGACCACGTACGGCTGGCGTTGGTGCAACCGAACGAACGACTCGAGCTCGCGCTCGGCCGCCTCGTCGAGGCGCGGGCGTGAACCCCGACTGAGGAGCGCAGTGGACTACGCCAAGCAGGTCACGCAGTTGTTCGAGGCCGGAGACGAGTGGCGCGACGTCATGCCGCTCGCCGGAGCGCGTGATCTCGTCCGATCGGTCATCGGCATGCTCGACCGCGGTGAGATTCGGGTCGCCGAAGTCGTCGGCGGCGAGGTCGTCGTCAACGAGCCGGCGAAGCACGCGATCCTCATGTGGTTCCGCGTGCAGGAGATGGCGGTCATCGAGGCGGGTCCGTTCGAGTACGTCGACAAGCTCCCGCTGAAGCACGGCTACGAAGCGGCGGGCGTACGGGTCGTTCCCGGCGCGTCGGCGCGCTTCGGGTCGTTCCTCGCCCGGGGCGTCGTGATGATGCCCTGCTACGTCAACATCGGCGCCTACGTCGACCGCGGCACGTTGATCGACACCTGGGCGACGGTCGCGTCGTGCGCGCAGATCGGCAAGAACGTGCACCTCTCGGGCGGCGTCGGCATCGGGGGAGTGCTCGAACCGCCCGAAGCCGTGCCCGTGGTCGTCGAAGACGATTGCTTCATCGGATCGCGCTGCATGATCGTCGGCGGCGCGCGAGTCCGCAAAGGCGCCAAGCTCGGCGCCGGGCTCATCCTCACCGCAACGACGCCGGTCATCGAGGCCGACACCGGCGACGAGATCGCCCGTGGTGTCGTCCCCGAGAATGCGGTCGTTGTGCAGGGAACCCGTATGAAGGAGTTCGCGGGCGGCACGTTCGGCCTCCCGTGCGCGCTCGTGCTGCGCTACCTCCCCGAAGGCGCGGGACACGACAAGCTCCAGCTCAACGCGATCCTGCGAGAGCACGGCATCGTTTCGTGAGCCATGACCTCCTGGCGTTGACCGAGCTGTTGTGCGAGATCCCGTCGGTGAGCGGCGCCGAGGCCACGCTGGCCGACGTCGTGGAAGCACGCCTGCGCGGGGGCGACGCACCGCTTTTGGTCCAGCGCATCGGCGCGAACATCGTGGCGCGCACGCAGTTCGGGTGCGAGCGCCGAATCGTGTTGGGCGGACATCTCGACACGGTGCCGGCCAACGGCAACCAGGCGCCTCGCGGCGAAGGCGACGTGTTGCACGGTCTCGGCACCGCCGACATGAAGGGCGGCCTCGCCGTATTGTTGGCGCTCGCCGACGATCTCGAGGGCAAACAACCCCGCTTCGACGTCACGCTCGTCTTCTACGAGGGCGAAGAGGTCGCCGACGAGTTCAACGGGCTGCGTCGACTGTTCGAGGAGTCGCCCGATCTCGTGCAGGGCGACCTCGCGATCCTGCTCGAGCCGACCGGCGGCTGGATCGAAGCCGGATGTCAGGGCACGATCCACGTGCAAGCGACGTTCGACGGCGTGCGCGCCCATTCGGCTCGGCCCTGGATGGGTTCGAACGCGATCCATCGCGCCGCGCCCTTGCTCGAGCGCTGTGCGAACTTCGTCGCGGAGACCGTCGACGTCGACTCGCTCGAGTATCGCGAAGCACTCCAGGTCGTACGCATCGAGGGCGGCATCGCCAACAACGTCGTGCCCGACCGCTGCACGGTCGTCGTCAACCGGCGCTACGCGCCGTCGCGATCGCTGGCTGACGCCGTCGAGGAGATGATCGCCTTCTGCGCCGAGGCGGGCGCCGACCATGTCGACGTCCTGAACGCGTCGATGGCCGCGCCGCCGAACCTCATGCATCCCCTGATCGCGGAGATCATCGGCGTGTACGACCTCCCGGTGCGGCCGAAGCTCGGATGGACGGATGTCGCCCGCTTCGCCGCCCATGGGATCGCAGCCTGCAACTTCGGGCCCGGCGATCCGGAGCTCGCGCACACCGCGGAGGAGCGCGTCGAACGCTTCAGCCTCGACGCGTGCCTGGCATTGCTCGAAGCGTTCCTCGGGATCGCTTGAACCGAGAACCGACGGCTACATCCTGCGCATCAGAGTGACGAGCTTGCCGTAGATCTGGACCTCGGACGGGTCGAAGACGAGGTCTTCCATCGTCGGGTTCGACGGGCGGAGGACGATCTTGTTGCGTTTGCGCAAGAAGGTTTTCACCGTCGCCTCTTCGCCCGGAATCCCCGCGACGACGATGTCGCCGTTGTCGGCAGAGGGCTGGGAGCGGGCGACGATGTAATCGCCGTCGAAGATGCCCGCGTCGATCATCGACTCTCCGCGTACGCGGAGCATGAAGAGGTCGCCGTCGCCGCACAGATCGGTGGGGACGGGGATCACCTCTTCCACGTTCTCGGCGGCCAACACGCCGGTACCGGCGGCGACATCGCCGAGGAGCGGCACGTTGCGCACCGGGCGCCGGTCGATGACCGTGCCGGTGCTCGGCTCGAGCGCCACCTCGATCGCGCGCGGCTTGCTCGGATCCCGGCGCAGGTAGCCCTTGTCCTGCAGGGCGGCGAGGTGGGCGTGCACGGTGGAAGGTGAGGACAGGCCGACGGCCTCGCCGATCTCGCGCACGCTCGGCGGATAGCCCTGCTCTCGGGTCTGCGAGTCGATGAACTCGAGTACCTGCCGTTGCCGGGTCGTGAGCCGGGCGGGGCCGGGGACGCCGGCGGGAAGCGGGGCGTCGGGGGGCGGGCTGGCCTGGGCGTTGGGCATGACGCGGACGGTAACACGATCACGCGTTCGGGGCAAACACCCGTTCGCTTTTCCCCTTGACATCGAACAGGCGTTCGTCCACCGTAGCTGTCTCACCTCCCTGCTTTGATCGTCTCGTCAGCCCACGCCCCTCGTATCAGGAGCACAGACTCATGGCCGCGGTCCTCCAGCTCGAGCCCCGCTACTTCGACCCCGAAGATCACGACTACCCCGGCATGCCAGGCGCGCGACTGCGCCTGATCGAGTCCGATCGTCAGTACCGCCCCCGATCGGCGCGCAGCCATCAGCGTGCCGTCTATCGACGCCGGCGCGTCCTCGCCGCGCTGGTCGGCTTGGGCCTCGTGCTGGCGATCGTACGTGCGGGGGCGACGCTCGGCGGGTCCATCGCCGCCCCCGAGCGTCTCCCGCACGTGCAACTCGTGGTCGCCCAACCCGGCGACTCGTTGTGGTCGGTGGCGCGGCGTGCCGCGCCCGGTCATGACGTGCGACCGATCGTCGATGCGATGGCGCGCAGCCTCCACACGAGCACCATCGCGGCCGGCCAGCAGATCGCCGTTCCCACGCCCTGACGTCGAGTGCCTGATCTGGAACCGCCCTGAAGTCGAAGGGCAAACGCACGGTCGAAGGGATTACCGTGATTTCGTGCGCTGTCCCTACTGCCGTGCGAACGACGACAAGGTCGTCGACTCGCGCGTGTCGGAGGAGGCCATCGCCATTCGGCGCCGCCGGGAGTGCCTGGCGTGCGGACGCCGGTTCACGACGTACGAGCGGGTGGAGGAGGCGCCGCTCCTCATCGGCAAGCGTGGTGGCGCGACCGAACCCTTCGACGCCGCGAAGTTGCGGTCGGGTGTCGAGCGCTCCGCGTCGGGCCGGCTCGACCGCACGACGGTCGACCAGCTGGTCGCCGACGTCGAAGAGGAGCTCCGGTCCGTCGGCGGAGACGTCCCGAGCGACCGGGTGGGCATGGCCGTGCTCGAGCGGCTGCGGGCCCTCGATCACGTCGCCTACCTGCGGTTCGCGTCCGTCTACAAGGGCTTCGAGGACCTCGCCGACTTCGAACG
>JAODBI010000280.1 GCA_025463875.1 Actinomycetes bacterium | reverse complement strand
CGGAAAGACCTTCTTGGAGGTTCGCGTTGACGGCGCCCATGCGCTCGCGCGCGATCTCGTAGGCCTTGCTCGACTGGCGCCGGAACCAGAGGGTTGCGATGACGAGCGGCGGCAGGATCACCGCGCTCACGAGTGCGAGCCGCGGATTGATGAACGCGAGTGCAACACCGACACCGAGGAAAGTGACGAGGTTGACGAGCGCGTTGACGAGGCCGTTCTGCAGGAGCTGCGACAGCGCATCGATGTCGGTCGTCATGCGGGTCATGATCCGGCCCGCCATCTCGTTCTCGTAGTAGTCGACGCCGAGGCGTTGCAGGTGGGCGAACACCTTGATGCGCAGCGCGTGCAGCAGCCGTTCGGAGATGCGTCCCATGACGCGGGCCTCCGCCCACATCACCCACCAGTCGAAGAGCGTGATCGCGAGGAACACGAGCGTCGCGATCCACAGCTCCCGGGGAGCGTTCTTCGCAACGCCGTGGTCGAGGCCGAACTTCACCAGCAACGGACCCGCGAGCGTGCACAGCGCGTCGAGGGCGACGAGGAACATCCCGACGAACAACCAGGCGCGGTACCGGCGCAGGAAGCCGAGGAAGGTGAAGTCGGGCGCGGGGCGCGACTCGAACGCGACGTCGACCTTCGGATCGGCGTCGGCGGGTTCCAGCGCGTCGACCTGGGCGAGCAACTCCGGCGTCGGCGCGAGCGCGCCTCCCCACGCCGCGCCGCCGGCGGCACCACCTCCACCGCCGCCCGGGCCGCCGAACCGCATCGTGGCCGGACTCGTGCTGCGGGTGCGGTCGGCGATCAGCGCGCCCCGAAGCTCGTCGTCGTCGAGCCCGCGCCACGCCGAGGGCGTGATGCCGTCGACCCGCGTGTCGTCGACGACCTCTTCCTCGACCGCGTCGATCCCTTCCGCGTCGTCGCCGGGTCCCGACAGCAGCAGCCGGTAGAGCTGGCAGCGCGCGGTGAGCTCCTCGTTGGTGCCCGCGTCGACGACCTGGCCCTTGTCCATCACGATGATTCGGTCGGCGAGCGACAGTGTCGAACGCCGGTGCGCGATGAGGATCGTGGTGCGATGGGCGGAAATCCGGCGCAAGGTTGCGTGGATCTCCTCTTCGATCCGGGCGTCGACCGACGAGGTCGCGTCGTCGAGCAACAGGATCTCGGGATCGGAGAGCAGCGCGCGCGCGAGCGCGACGCGCTGGCGTTGGCCGCCCGACAACGTGAGTCCCTGCTCGCCGACGACGGTTTCGTAGCCGTATGGGAGCCGCATGATGAATTCGTGCGCCTCGGCCGCGCGCGCCGCGGTCTCGACCTCTTCGCTGGTCGCGTCGGGTCGCCCGAACGCGATGTTCTCGGTGATCGAGTCGGAGAAGAGGAACGAGTCCTCGAACACGACGCCGATGCTCCCGCGCAACGACTGCAGCGTCGCGTCGCGCACGTCGAGGCCGTCGATCGAGATGGTCCCGGAGTGCACGTCGTAGAAGCGGGGGAGCAGGAGGCCGACCGTCGACTTACCCGAGCCCGACCCGCCGACGAGCGCGACCGTCTCTCCCGGCGCCACGTTGAGAGTGAAGTCGCGCAGCACCGGCTCGGTCGACGTGTAGCCGAACTTCACGTGGTCGAAGTCGATCGCGCCCCGCTCGACGTGGAGCTCCACGGCGCCCGGTCGATCCTGCACGTGCGGCGTGGAGTCGAGCAGGTCGTAGATGCGCTCGGCGCCGGCCCGGGCGAGCTGGCCGACGGTGAGGATCGCCGCCAGCTGGCGCACCGGCGGCGCGATCAGGAGCATGTACGACGCGAAGGCGAAGAACGTCCCGAGCGTGATGTGGTGGTGCAAGGCGAGCCAGCCGCCGAGGGCGAGCACCGCGACCTGACCGAACGCGGGGATCGTCTGCATCGCCGGTTGCAACCGGGCCTGGATGTTCACGAGCCGCACGCGCGACGCGAACATCAGCTCCGACCGGTCCGACAGGCGTTGGAGTTCGCGCCCCTCCTGGCCGAAGCCCTTGACGACGCGTACACCGGTGACGTCCTCTTCCACGACGTTGGCGACGTCGCCGGCTTTCTGCTGCGCGTCCCAGCTCGCGGGGAACACCGACGTCCGCAATTTCATCGCGGTGATGAGCAGCAACGGCGCGACGGCGAGCATCACGAGCGCGAGCGGCACCGACAAGATGAACATGACCGTGAGCGACACGACGAACAGCAGCATGTTCGCCACGCCGATGGGCAGGAACTGCAGGAACCCCTGGACCAACGCGACATCGGACGACGCGCGGCTCACGAGCTGACCCGTCGACATCTCGTCGTGACGGGCGAAGTCGAGGCGCTGCAGCTGGCGGAAGATCGCAGTGCGGAGGTCGTGCTGCACATCGAGCGCGATCCGCCCGCCGCGGAACCGCCGGTTGTACGCGAACACGAACGTGAGGACGCCCATCGCGATCATCAGCGTGAGCCAGGGCGCGAGCGGCTTGTTGTGCTTGGTGATGACGTCGTCGATGACGACCTTCTGGACGACCGGCAGCAGCGACTGGATGAGCTGGCCACCGATGGCGACGCCGAACGCGATGTATGCGTTCTTCTTGTGCGGCGCCATGTATCCGACCAGGCGCCGGATCCAACCCTGCTTCTTCTTCACCCTCTCGCCGCGCACCTTGCTCATGTCGCGACCCCGCCTCGCAGCCGGGCCTCCATGCGCAATGCGAGCGCGTCGTCGAGATCGAGCAGGGCCTCGAGCAGGGCATCGCGTTTGCGGGCGTGCTCGAAGATCCGGCCGAGCGTCTCGGCCATCTCCTGCTCGGCGGCGCGCAGCGCGGCGACGCCCGCGGGAGTGAGTACAACCCGGATCGAGCGCCGGTCGCCGACCACGGCCTCCCGGGCGACGAAGCCGCGCTCGACCAACCCGTCGACCACGGCCGTGATCGTGGGCTTCGCGACCGCGAGGCGCTCGGCCAACAGGGTCGAACGCTCGTCGCCCGCGGCGATCAGCGCGAGGATCCGGAACTGGGCGAGGGTGAGATCGCGGACGGCGGCCGCCCCTTCGAGGGACCGCGCCGCCAGGCTGAGAGCCCGCGCGGCGCGCGGGAGGTCGGAGGCGGAGTACGTCATCTACCGGCCAGGATACCAAATGGTTAGAGAGCCGAACTGTTCGAATATCCGGCTCTCACCCGGACGTGGCGCCTGCCGTCCGCCCGCCGTCCACCCGTCCCGGCATGATTCCGGAGATGGCGAACGCGCTGGGAATCGACGTCGGCACCACCAACGTCAAGGTCGCGCTGGTCCGCGCCGACGGCTCGACCGTCGCCGACGCCCAGCGGACGCTGGCGATGCACCGCGCGGGGGAGATCGCCGAGCAGGACGCCGAGGCCACCTGGCACGCGCTCGTCGACGCCGTTCGGGAGGTGACCACCGGCCACCCGGACGATGCGGCCGCCACCGACACGATCGGCGTCTGCACCCAGTACTCGTCGATCGTTCCCATCGACGCGGACGCGCGGCCTCTGATGCCCATGCTGATGTGGCAGGACACGCGCGGCACCGACCGCGCGTTCGAGATCATGGCGCGCGACGCCGACTCGTTCATGACGTTCGTCGAGCGCCACGGCATTCCCCCGGTCGGCGGTGGGCTGTCGCTCGCGCACATCCTCTATGTGCAACACGACCGACCCGACGTGCACGAGCGCACCGCGGCCTACGTCGAGTCGATGGACTACGTCACCGCGCGCCTCACCGGCCGGATCACGGCGACGCAACACAGCACGTTCATGTTCCAGCTCTCCGACAACCGTTCCCTCGACCCACCCGCGTACGACACCGAGCTCGTGCGGCTCGCCGGGGTCGATCCGACACGACTGCCCCCGCTCGTCACGATCGACAGCGAAATCGGCACACTCCGGCCCGACGTCGCCGGTGAGCTCGGGATCCCGGACACCGCCACCGTCTACGCCGGAACGAACGACACCGCGACCGCTGCGGTCTCGACCGGCGCGTTCGCGGCGGGCCGGGCCGGCATATCCATCGGCACTACGAGCGTGCTCGTCGACGAGGTCGGTGCTTTCCGGGTCGACCTCGATCACCAGATCTTCTCGATGCCCGCGCCGTTCCCGAACCGCTACGTCGTCTGCGCCGAGAATGGGCTCGGCGGAAAGGTCCTCGAGCACGTGCTGCGCGAGCTCGTGTACGCGGTCGACGAGCTCGGCGACCACGGAGCAAGTGATCCCTTCGCCGCGCTCGACGACACGTTGCGCGCCACACGGGCCGGCGCCGGGGGCGTCATGTTCCTGCCGTGGCTCGCGGGCGCGAGCGCGCCGCAGAGCGGGAGCGCGATGCGGGGCGGGTTCGTCAACATGTCGCTGGACACGACGCGCCGCGATCTGGTGCGCGCCGTCGCGGAAGGCGTCGCACACAATCTCCGGGCGTTGCTCGCACCGGTCGAGACCTTCACCGGCAACTCCATCGACGAGATCGCGCTGGTCGGCGGCGCGGCGCGCTCGGCGGCGTGGTGCCAGATCCTCGCCGACGTGCTCGACCGGCCTGTGATCGCGCCGGCCGCGCCCGACGTCGCCATCGCCCGGGGCACCGCGCTCCTCGCATTCCAGCGCTCCGGCGCGTGGTCGCTCGCCGATCTCGACCGCGAGCCGAGCGTGGGCGCGCGTCGATTCCACCCCGAGCCGGGGAACCGAACCTTCTTCGAGGATCGGCACGGGCAGTTCGAGGCTGCCTACGCTGCTCTCCTCCCGATCAGTGAGGCGCTGTCATGAGCTCGTCGTATCCGTATGCAACCAACCACGACGTGCTGCGGGGCATGCCGTCCGAAGGACGTTCACGCGACTCGATCATCGCCGAGCTCGAGGGATTCGCGCACAGTGAGGACAAGGCGTGGGAGACCGGCAAGTGCTCGGGCACGATGTACTGCGGGGATCACACGCACTATGAATTTCTCGGCCGGGCGTTCGAGCTCTTCGCGCATGTGAACGCGCTGCAGCGCGACATCTGCCCGAGCATGACGAAGTTCGAGGGCGAGATCATCGCCATGACCCTCGACATGCTCCACGCCGACGCGGTCACCGACGGTGAACCCGTCGGGTTGGTCACCTCGGGCGGAAGCGGCAGCATCCTGCACGCCGTGCTCGCGTATCGCGAGTTCGCGCAACAGACGCGCGGGATCGATCGCCCGAACTTCGTCAAGCCCGAGACCGCGCACCCCGCCTTCGACAAGGCGTGCCATCTGCTCGCGGTGGAGTGCCGGCGTGCCCCGGTCGATCCGGTCACCATGCAGGCCGACGTCGCCGAGGTGGCGAAGCTGATCGACGAGAACACGATCGCGATCGTCGGCTCCGCGTGCAACTACGGCTACGGCACCATCGACCCGATCGAGGCGCTCTCCGACCTCGCGCTCGAGCGCGGGGTCGGGCTTCACGTCGACGGCTGTCTCGGCGGGTTCATCCTCCCGTGGGGTCAGGAGCTCGGCTACCCGAACATTCCCGTGTTCGACTTCCGCATCCCCGGGGTCACGAGCATCTCGGCCGACACGCACAAGTACGGCTACGGCCTGAAGGGGGCGTCGGTCCTGGCCTTTCGCGACAAGCCGCTGCGCAACAGCCAGTACTTCTTCATGACCGACTGGACGGGCGGCAAGTACGCGTCGCCCGGCATCGAGGGCTCCCGTTCCGGGGGAATCCTCGCGTCGACGTGGGCCTCGCTCGTGAGCATGGGCCGCGACGGCTACATGAAGTACGCGAAGGCGATCTTCGACACCGCGTTCACGATGCAGGACGCGGTGCGTTCGCATCCCGAGCTGCGAATCCTCGGCACCCCGACTTTCTGCTTCAGCTTCACGAGCGACGAGTTCGACATCTACCACGTCAACGACTACATGCGGACGAAGGGTTGGCGCTTCAACGGCCAGCAGTACCCGAACGCGATCCACATGGCGGTGACACGTCCGCAGACTCAGGACGGCCTCGCCGCCACGTTCGCGGGCGACCTGACCGACGCGGTCGCGTACGCGCACGAGCACAAGGACGAGAAGCCGATGAGTGCCGCGGTGTACGGCGGCGTCGAAGGTGGGATGACCGACGAAGCCGACGAGTTCATCCGATCGGTGATGGAGGACATGCTCGACAAGCATCAAGGCCTGCCGAGGCCCTGACCGGTGCCGAGGTACGTCGCCCTGTTGCGCAGCGTCAACGTAGGTGGTCGCAAGGTGCCGATGGCCGACCTGCGCGCCGTGTTCGAGGAGCTCGGTTACACCGACGTCCGCACGTACATCCAGAGCGGCAACGTGGTGTTCGACGCCAAGTCGGGAAACCCGGCGCGGATCCGCTCGCTGATCGAATCGGAATTGAAAAGCGAATTCGGGATGGAGATCACCGTGCTCCTGCGCACTCCTGCCGAGCTCGGCAAGATCGTGAAGCGCAATCCGTTCGACGAGAACGCGTACGTGACGTTCCTCGACAAAGCGCCCGCCCGCAAGCTCGTGGAGGCGATCGACCCGGCCGCGTTCGCGCCCGACGAGTTCGTGGTCGACGGGCTCGAGGTGTTCGTCCGCTGCCCGAACGGCTACGGGCGAACCAAGATCAACAACGCGTTCTTCGAACGCAAGCTCGCG
>JAODBI010000275.1 GCA_025463875.1 Actinomycetes bacterium | reverse complement strand
CGCCGATGCAGGGCACGATCGTGAAGGTGCTCGTCGAGGTCGGCACCGAGGTCGCGATCGGCGAGCCGCTCGTGGTGCTCGAGGCGATGAAGATGGAGAACCAGATCAACGCCGAGACCGCGGGCACCGTCCAGGAGATCCGCGTCGCGGCCGGCGACTCCGTGGGCACCGGCGACGTCATCGCCGTCATCGCCTGACCCGAAAACCCTCCCAACAGTTGGGAGGAAAACGGGTTCACGCGCCCGTTTCGCTCCCAACTGTTGGGAGGAAAAGCGGGTCGGGCCGGAAATGTTGCAATCTGTTTGCAACGAAAGTGACCCTGGGGCGTCCGAAATGTTGCAATCTGTTGGCAACGTAATTGGGCGGTGAGGGTCGGGTGGGGCGTGGCAGGCTCGGGTCATGAGCTTGCCGATCTTCGTCGTCGACGCCTTCACGTCGGAGGCGTTCCGGGGGAATCCCGCTGCCGTCGTGCTGGGTCACGGCGATGAGGCGTGGATGCAGCGGGTCGCCGCCGAGATGCGTCATTCGGAGACGGCATTCGTCCGGCCCCGCGCCGACGGCGCGTTCGACCTGCGCTGGTTCACGCCCGAGGTCGAGGTCGACCTCTGCGGGCACGCCACCCTTGCCAGCGCGCACGTGCTCTACGAGACCGGGCGGCTCGATCTCGCCGCCACTGCTCGGTTCCACACACGCGGTGGTGAGCTCACTGCCCGGCATGCGGGCGCACTCGGCATCACCGTCGACTTCCCGATCGCCGTTCCCTCCCCCGCGCCGCCGAAGCCGCAGCTCTTCGACGCGCTCGGGCTCTCGGAGCGCGAACCCGAGTTCCTCAGCACGACGGGCGACTTCTACATGTGCGTCGTCGACTCCGCGGCCACGGTGCGGACACTTGCACCCGACTTCGCCAAGCTGGCGGCAGTCCCCGACGTGCGCGGCGTGTACGTCACCGGTCCCGGCGACCGGGGTTACGACATCGTGTCGCGCTGCTTCGCCCGCCGCGTCGGCATCGACGAGGATCCCGTGACCGGATCGATGCACTGCGTCCTCGTCGCGTACTGGGCCCCCCGGCTCGGACGCGACGAGCTCCGCGCCTTTCAGGCATCGGAGCGCGGCGGCGAGATGACCGTCGTCCAGAAGGGCGATCGGGCCCTCTTCACCGGCCCCGCGACGACGGTGCTCGCCGGCGAACTACGCGCGTGAGCGGTGCCACTCGAGCTGCGCGCGCACGCCGTCGCGCAGCGACACCTCGGGCGACCAATCGAGGAGCTCGCCGGCGCGCTTGATCGATCCGCCGTTGCGGAACGCGTCGCCCGCCTGCCGCGCGTGCTGGTCGATGCGCACCGGCTTCCCGGCCAGATCACCGACGAGGTCGATCAGCTCCGAGAGCGTGACCTCTCCCCCGCCCGCGAGGTTGCAGTACGACCCCGGCGCGACGTCGCGCTCGGCCGCGAGCAGATTTCCGCGCACGATGTCGTCGACGTAGGTGAACTCCCGGATCTGCGAGCCGTCGCCGTAACGCGGGAACGACGTGCCGTGAATCGCCGCCTCGCAGAGCCGGTGGATCGACATGTCGGGACGTTGGCGCGGTCCGAACACCGTGAAGTAGCGCAACGACACCGTGGAGACGTTCCAGTTCTCCGCGTACAGCCCGCACAGATGCTCGGCTGCGAGTTTCGTGACGCCGTAGGGGCTGTACGGCTTCGGAAGGTCGTCTTCCTCGGTCGGATACCGCGGCTGGTTGCCGTACACCGACGACGACGACGCGTACACGACCCGAGCAGACGGACGGGCCGCGACGACGGCTTCGAGCAACCGCTGCGTCGCCAGCACGTTGTGCCCCACGTAGTCGGCGAAGCCGCCTGACCACGACAGCCGCACACCCGCCTGCGCCGCTTGATGGAAGACGGCGTCGACGCCGTCGAGGAGCGGTTCGATCGCGCTCGTGCGCAGATCGGCGTTCACGAACTCGAAGTTGGAGTGGCTGCACGCGGGCGCGACGTTGCCTTGCTTCTGCGTCGCTTCGTAGTAGGGCGTGAAGCAGTCGACACCGCGGACGGCGTCACCGCGCGCCAAGAGCGCGTCGGCCAGGTGACTCCCGACGAAGCCCGCGGCTCCGGTGACGAGCGCGCGCATCAAGATGCCGCGTCGGCGAGCGACTCCGCGAGTGCCGGGTGCACCAAGAGCGAGTCAACGATGTCGACGACCTTCAGATGGTTCGTCACAGCGACCGCGATCACCGAGATCAGCTCAGCGGCGTTGCGGCCCACGATCGCGCCGCCGAGCACGACACCAGTGGCGGGATCGGAGAGAATCTTCACGAATCCCCGCGTGTCGCCGTTGATCAACGCCTTCGGGTTGGCGGAGAACGGCACCTTCGTCACGCGGAGCTTGCGGCCAGCCGCGAACGCCTCGGCCTCGGCCACGCCGACCTCCGCGATCTCGGGATCGGTGAAGATCGCCTGCGCGGCCTTGTCGTAGTCGAGATGTCGATGCGCGCGTGCGGTCAGCCCCATGACGTGCTCGGCGATCTTGCGGCCCTGCATCGCCGCGACCGACGACAGCGGCAACCGGCCCGAGACGTCACCCGCGGAGTAGATGTGAGGGAGGTTCGTCTGGCAGTGACGGTTCCCCGGGATGTAACCGTGCTCGTCGACGTCGACCCCCGCCTCCGCGCACCCGAGCCCCTCACTGTTGGGGAGCGACCCGATACAGAGCAACGCGTGCGAACCGTCGACGGCGCGACCGTCGTCGCACGCGATGAACACCTTGTCGGAGTCGCGGCCCATCGAGATCGCGCGCGCGCCCTTCAGGAGCTTCACGCCCCGGCGGAGGAACTCGTCCTCGAGCGTCGCCGCGACCTCGGGGTCCTTGTACGGCAACACCTGTTGGCGCGACACGATCAACGTGACCTTGGCACCGAGCGCGCTGAACATGTGCGTGAACTCGACGCCGGTGACACCGGAACCGATGACGACGAGATGGTCGGGAATCTCGGGCGGCGGATACGCCTGGCGGGTCGTCAGGATGCGCTCGCCGTCGACTGCGACCCAATCCGGCACGCGCGGCCGTGAGCCGGTCGACAGGAGGATTGCATCGGCTTCGAGATCGATCGTGCCCTCGTCGGTGTCGGCCGCGACGGTGTACGCGCCCGTGAGTCGGCCCGTTCCCCGGATCAGGCGCACGCCCTGCGACTCGAGCAGGCTCGTCACCCCTCCGCTCAACTTCGCCTCCATACCGGAGATGCGCTCGCGCAGCGCGTGGACGTCGAGCCGGCCCGACGCTTCGAGACCCATCGTCTTCGCGAGCGCGAGCTCGGTGAGCTCGTTGCCGGTCGCCACCATCGCCTTGCTCGGGATGCAGTCCCAGAGGTGCGCGGCGCCGCCGACGATGTCGCGTTCGATCATCGTCACGTCGGCGCCGATCGAGGCCGCGACGGTGGCCGCAGTGTTTCCCGCCGGTCCACCTCCGATGATCACCAACCGCACTGCCATACGTCCAGGCTACGCGCCGGCGCCGCCTACCCTGACCGTTCGATGCAGCAACTTCTCGTCGACGAGCTGACCGGCGACCGCGTGATCCTGGCGCCGGCGCGTGCGTTGCGGCCGGATACGTTCCGCGTTCACGCCGATCCGTTGCCCAAATCCGTCGCCACCTGTCCGTTCTGCCGGGGCAACGAACGGGAGACTCCGCCCGAGGTCGTGCGCGGGGGCGACGGCGACCCGGACACGCCGGGTTGGACGCTGCGGGTGGTGCCGAACAAGTACCCGCTCGTCGGCGATGGCGTTCCGGGGGCGCACGAAGTCGTCATTTTCTCGCCGGCTCACGACGGCGACTTCGGTGCCCTCTCCGACCGCGAGGCCGCCGACGTCGTGCTGGCGCTGCGCGACCGGGCGCACTTCCACCTCGAGGGCGGCTGCGTCTACGCGCAGGCGTTCATCAACCAGGGCAAGGCCGCGGGCGCGTCGATCGAGCACCCGCACGCCCAGCTCGTCGCCCTCGACGTCGTTCCGCCGCGAGCCGAAGTGCGCCTCAGCCGGTTCTCGGCGGCCGCGTTTGCGGACGACCAGAAGTACCGGATCGACGACGAGCAGGGTCCGGTCGCGGTGTGGTGTCCGCCCGCGTCGCCGACACCGTTCACACTGCGCCTCGCGCTCACCGATGGCGGCAGCCGCTTCGACCTGACCGACGACGATTCCGCACGCGTCGTCGGTGTGGCGCTCCGCGACTCGCTCGCCGCGGTTCGCCACACCCTCGGTGCCGTCGCGTACAACGTCGTGATCGAGACCGCGCCGCGCGATCACGACCGCGAGTTTCGTTGGTGGATCGACATCGTTCCCCGCGTCACGGTCGCCGCGGGATTCGAGATCGGCACGGGCCTGAGCGTGAACACGGTCGCACCGGCGGACGCCGCGGAAGCGCTGCGGACCGCTCGGTGAAGGTCCGCGTCGGCATCATGATCGAGGCGCCGCCGGACGAGACGTGGCGCGTCGTCGAACAGCTCGAGCGTCACGTCGACTGGATGGCCGACGCCGAATCCATCCGGTTCGTCGGTGCGCAGACTCGCGGCGAGGGCACTGCATTCGACTGCGTCACCAAGGTCGGTCCGATTCGACTCACCGACCGTATGACCGTCATCGAATGGGAGCGGGGCAAACTCGTCGGCATCGAACACCGGGGTGTGGTGACGGGCCGGGGACGCTTCACGTTGCGCCGACGGCGTCACGGGCGAACGTGGTTCCAGTGGAACGAACGATTGAGCTTCCCGTGGTGGATGGGCGGACCGGTCGGCGCGATCGTCGCCAAGCCCGTCCTGCGCCGGATCTGGCGCAATAACCTGCGCCGGCTGAAGTCGATCGTGGAGGGCACATGACGAAGCTGGCAATGAGCGTCGCGGGACTGCAGACGTTGGGCGCCGGGATCTCCCTCGAGGTCGCGCGCGAGGCCGACGAGCTCGGATATTCGACCGTGTGGGTGGCCGAGGCGAACGCTGCAGAAGGGCTGTCGCTGCTGGGCGCGATCAGCCAGGTCGCGCCGCACGTCGGCATCGGAACGGGAGTGCTCGCCCTCCAACTCCGCACTCCGCCGCTGCACGCGATGGCGGCCGCCACTCTGCAACAACTCGTGGGCGATCGCGACGTGTACCTCGGCGTCGGCATCTCCTCGCCCGCCGTCGCCGGACAGTGGCACGGCGCGGGCTACACCGATCGACCGATCGCGCAGGTACGCGAGTTCCTTACATTGCTGCGCGAATGCCTCAGCGGCGAGACGGTCACCTTTCAAGGCGATTTCTACGACGTCAAGCGCTTCCGCCTCGGACTGAAGTTGGGCGATCGTCGCCCGAAGATCGCACTCGCCGCGCTGAACAAGCAGATGCTGCGCCTCGGTGGCGAGCTCGCGGACGTCGTCCTGTTGAACTATCTCCCCGCCACATTGGTGCCGTGGTGCGTCGAGCGCGTACGCGCGGGCGGCAACGCGGAGATCCACGCGTACGTGCACTGCGCGGTCACCGATCGCGACCGCTACGCCGACCTCGCCCGCAAGGACCTCCTGAACTACGTGGTGGCCCCCGCCTACGCGGCGCAGTTCGAGCGGGCCGGCTTCTACGACGAGGTCCGGCACTTCCAGAATCGTTGGACGGCCCGCGATCGCGATGGTGCGCTCGCCGCGATCAGCGACGAATGGGTCGACGCGATCCAGATCATGGGTGACGAGCAACACGTGCGGGACGCGGTGCAGGCGTACGCCGACCACGGCGTCGACGTGCCGATCGTGTTCGCACTCCCGTGGGGCGAAGACCGGCGCGCCACGATCACCGCAACCCTGAAAGCGCTCGCTTGACGCCGGAACGCCGTCTCCGGGCTGGGGTCTACCGGCCCGAGAACTTCGCCTTCCCGGGACCGTCGGCGAGGAACGACTTCACGCCCACGCCGGCATCGTCGGTGCCGAACACTTCGATGAACGCATCGCGCTCGAGATCGAGCCCGGCCTCGAGCGGCCCGTCGAGACCGCCGTCGATGGCGCGTTTGGCGAGGCCCATGGCAACGACGGCGCCCTTGGCCATCTCGGCGGCCCAGTGCAGCGCGGCGTGCTCCTCCTCGCCGGGAGCGACGACACGATCGACGAGACCGATGGCCAGCGCTTCATCGGACCGCACCTGACGACCCGTCCAGATCATCGCCTTGGCGCGCGCCGGTCCGATCAGCCGCGCCAACCGCTGCGTGCCGCCCGCGCCGGGAATGATGCCGAGCAGGATCTCGGGCTGGCCCATGCGGGCCGTCTCCCCCGCGACGCGCAGGTCGCACGCGCACGCAAGCTCGAGTCCGCCGCCGAGCGCGTACCCCCGGACCGCGGCGATCACCGGCCGCGGGATGGCGGCGATCGCGTCGAACGCGTCGCGGAACGCGCGGGCGATCTCGGCCGCCGCCTCCTGGCCGGAGAACTCGGAGATGTCGGCGCCCGCCGCGAACGCCTTCTCGCCGCCCGCGACCACGACCGCCTTCACGGACTCGTCGTTCTCGAGTTGGCGGGCGACGTCGCGCAGTCGTTCGAGCAGCGCGCGTGACAGCGGGTTCATCGTGCCGTTGTTGAGGCGCACCGTGACGACGCCGTCGGGGTTGCGCTCGATGAGGACCAGATCGTCGGCCATCGCTGGACCCTATTACTGACCCGTGCGGGACTCGCGGGCTACGCGGGCGAACGCGGGAACAACACCTCCGCGCCGACCGGGACGAAGCCGGCCGCCGCGACCGCGCGGAGCGAGGCCGCGTTGCCCGGCGCGACCTGTCCCCACAATGGTTCGCCCGCCGGCACCAGTCCGGCCGCGGCGGCGGCCACCTTGCGCCCGAGTCCTCCGCCCTGCGCGCCCGGCTCGACCTCGAAGCCGAACTCCCACCGGTCACAGACTCCGCGCCCGACGACGAGCACCGCGGCATCGTCGTCAGCGACGAACATGCGTTGGACGCGGCGGTAACGGGCCGCGCGCTCGATGCGCGGGTGATCGTGCCCGTCGACCTCGTGCAACCAGCCGGGCGCGCCCATACCGGTGCCGAGACGACACAACAGCGCGTCGAACGTCGCCGGTCTCGAGCCGAGACGTTCTGCGAGCCACACCAGCGATGCGCTCGACATCGGTACCGAGAAGTCGCCGGCCGGCATGCGCCGTGCGATCTCCGCGGGCGCGATGTCGGCCGCGAGCATGAAATGACCCGTGACGCCGACGATCACGTCCGCCAATCCGCCCGGCGACGGCACGACGTCGACCACACCGTCGGCGAGTGGAAACCGCCCGTGCGCGAGGTCGTCGAGGAGCGCGCGCAGCGGATGCGGCCTCACGTCTTCAGGAGCTCGTCCATCGCGGTGTAGGGATCGCGCGTGCGTTCGACGACCTCGTCGACGATGGTCTCGAAACGCGGTCCGGAACAGAGCTCCGACGCGCGCTCGAGGAGCTCGGCCGCGACCAATCCGCGCAACTCCTCGCGCAGGCGCGCTCGACGACGGGCGTCCGCGTCACCCGTCTCCTCCAGATGCGCGCGGTGAGCGGCGATCGCATCGAACAACTCGTCGACGCCGTCACCGGTCGTCGCGACCGTGCGGACGATCGGCGGTCGCCATGCCCGCCGGCTCGACAGCTCGAGCATCCCCACGAGATCGCTCTGGGTCTCCGCTGCGCCCGGTCGGTCGGCCTTGTTCACGACGAACACGTCGGCGATCTCCATCAGGCCTGCCTTCGCGGTCTGCACCGAATCGCCCCAACCGGGGTTCACGACGACCACGGTCGTGTCGGCGTGGCCGGCGATCTCGACCTCGACCTGGCCCACGCCGACCGTCTCGATGACGATCCACGCCTTGCCCACCGCGTCGAGCACGCGGACCGCCTGCGGGGTCGCGAGCGCCAACCCACCGAGATGACCGCGGGTCGCCATCGACCGGATGAAGACTCCGGGATCGGTGGTGTGACTCTGCATGCGGACACGATCGCCGAGGATTGCACCACCGCTGAACGGGCTCGTCGGATCGACCGCGAGCACGCCGACCTCTTCTCCGGTCGCGCGCAACCGCGCGACGAGCTGGTCGGTCAGGGTCGACTTGCCGGCGCCGGGCGCGCCCGTGATGCCGATCGACCACGCGTTCCCCGTGCGCGGGTGCAGCATCGCGATCGCGACCCGTGCACCGTCGCCGCCCCGTTCGACCAATGAGAGAACCTTGGCGATCGAACGCCGGTCACCTTGGAGCGCGCGCTCGACGAGCTCCGCGTTGGCGTCTCCCATGGAGCGCCGACGCTACTCGTCGGCAATGACCTCGGTGACGCCGGGAACGCGGTCCATGATGATGCGCTCGACGCCGGCCTTGAGTGTCATCATCGAAACGGGGCAGGTGCCGCACGCCCCGACCAGGGAGACGTGGACGACGTAGTCCTCGTCGATGCCGTTGAAGACGATGTCACCGCCGTCACTCTGCAGTGCAGGGCGGATCGCCTCGATCGCCTCGAGGACGCCCGGTTCCATCTCGGCAAGGTCGAGCGCCATCAAATCTCCAAACTCAGAAGCCTGCATATGCCCGGCACAACGACTCCAGTATCGCGCTTGTTCCCGACGAGCCTCGACCCGGACCGGGCTCGGATCCCGGCCGCCGGTTTCGAGGGTCAGTCGTCGAGGCGTTCGACGTCGGCGCCGAGCGATCGGAGCCGGCCGGCCAGGTCGGAATAGCCCCGCTCGATGTGCTCACCGTGGTGGACCATCGTCTCGCCGTCGGCCACCAGCCCGGCCAGTACCAGAGCGGCACCGGCGCGCACGTCCGAGGCCTGCACCGGGGCGCCGGACAGCCGACCGACACCGCGCACGATGGCGTGGCGACCCTCGGTCCTGACGTCGGCGCCCATGCGGGCGAGCTCGTCGACGAACTGGAACCGACCGTCGTACACGTTCTCGGTGACGATCCCGCTGCCTTCGGCCACGGTCATCAGCGCGACCGCCAGCGGCATGAAGTCGGTGGCGAAGCCCGGGTGCGGCAACGTCGCGACGTCGACCGCGCGCAGCCGCTTCGTGGCGAGCGCCCACACACCGTCGCTCGTGGGCGAGACGCGCATGCCCATCTCGCAGAGCTTCATCGACACCATCTCGACGTGTTCGGGAAGCACTCCGACGAGCTCGATCTCGCCGCCCGCGATACCGCACGCCATGAGCAGTGTGACCGCCTCGACGCGGTCGGCCATGATCTCGCTGTCGACTGCGTGGACCTCTTCGACACCCTCGATCTCGATCGTCGACGATCCCGCGCCCAGCAGGTGCGCGCCCATGCGGTTGAGGAACGTGGCGAGCGCGGTGACCTCGGGCTCGCGGGCCGCGTTCTCGATCACCGTCGTTCCCTTGGCGAGCACCGCTGCGCACATGAGGTTCTCGGTCGCGCCGACACTGGGAAATTCGAGGACGGTGCGCGCGCCGTGCAGCAGCTCCGCGCGCGCCACGACATATCCGTGCGTGACCTCGACCTCGGCACCCATTGCCTGCAGGCCGCGCAGATGCATGTCGACTTTGCGGCTGCCGATCGCGTCGCCGCCGGGAAGGGCGACGCGCGCGTGGCCACAACGCGCGAGCAAGGGACCCAGCACGTTGAACGAGGCGCGCATGCTCGCGACGAGCTCGTACGGCGCCTCCGGCGTGAGCTCGCCGCCGGCGTCGACGCGTACGACGTCGGGCTCCGACCGGTCGACGACGGCGCCCGTCGCGCGCAGGAGCTCGATCATGACGTCGAGATCGCGCACGGTTGGCACATTGCGCAACGTGGTGATGCCGGGCGCGAGGAGCGCGGCGGCCATCTGCTTGAGGCCGGCGTTCTTGGTCGCGCCCGACGGTTGCACGCGGCCGGAGAGGGGCCCGCTCGCGCGGACACGGAATCGTGTCACGGCGGAAAAGACTACTTACCGGAGTAGTTGGGTTGGCGTTGTTCCACGAAGGCCTCGATGGCCTCTCGCATGTCGTCCGACCGGAGGCACACCGCCTGGGCTTCCGCCTCGACCACGAGTCCCTCGGACACGGGTACGCGGTCGGCCGCGTCGACCGCACGCTTCGCGCCCTGCACCGCGAGCGGTGGCTGCGCCGCGATCACGGCGGCGAGCTCGCCCGCGTTCGTCTCCAGCGCGTCGTCGTCGACGAGCCGCTCACACAGACCGATGCGATACGCCTCGTCGGCATCGATGCGCGCGGCCGTCCAGATCATCTCCTTCGCCTTGCCCGCACCGACGACACGCGGCAATCGCTGCGTTCCGCCGAGGTCGGGAAGGATGCCGTACTTGTGCTCGAGCAACCCGACCGACGTACCGCGCGCGAAGACACGGATATCGCACGCGAGCGCCATCTGCAATCCGGCGCCGAGCGCGAACCCCCGCACGGCGGCGATTGTGGGATAGCGGGCTTCCTCGAGCCACGAATACGCCTCCTGCGTGCGCAGGATGCCGTCGACGGTGGGATCACGGTGACGGGTACCGACATCATCGCCGCCTTCGATGGAATCGGCGGCGCCCGCCGTGAACACCGAAGTATCGATGCCCGACGAGAACGCGCGTCCGTTGCCGATCACGACGAGCGCGCGCAGATCGGGGTCGTCGCGCAACTCCTTGCCCAGCGCGCGCAACTCCTGCCACATCTGGATCGTGAAGGAGTTGAGCTTGTCGGGACGGTTCAGGCGCAGCCATCCGGTGTGACCGTCGCGCGTCAGCTCGACGGTTTCGTAGTCGGTCATGCGCGCACGGTATCGCCGGCCGCCGCACAACCAAAGCGGACGACCTCGACCGGATCGTGGATGCCGGCAACGGTGATCATCCCGGCGGGTTCGACCGGCACGTCGTCGGCGGCGTAGGCGGCGAGGTCGACCGTCGCCAGGATCTCGTGCGGACGGGCCGCGGTCGCGAGGCGCGCCGCCAGGTTCACCGACCGTCCGGTGTAGTCGTCGCCTTCGAGGAGAATCACATCGCCGCCCGCGCAGCCCGCATGCATCGACAGCGGCAACTCGAGGTCGTGCGTGATGCCCTCGAGTTTCGGTACCGCGGCGACGAGCTGTGCCGGGTCGACCGAGACGAGCATGCACCCGTCACCGAGCCACTTCGCGATGCGCACACCGAAATCGGTGGCAACCTGGCGCACCGCGCCCCGGAAGAGGGTGAGCACCCGAACCGACTCGTCGTCACCGAACTGATCGCCGAAGGAGGTGAAGCCCGAAAGGTCGACGAACGAGAACCAGCGCTCGACTCGCACGACGCGAGTCTGTCACTTCCGGTCGGGAAGCCCGGTAACGAAATCGACGACGGTCGCGGCCACGTCGGCGAGCACCGCGTCGACGGTGAGACCGCTCGCCTTCAGCGGCTTGAAGCCGTGGTCGCCGCTCTCGACCCAGTGGAACACCACCCGGCCCTTCATCTTCTTGGTCTCACGCTGCAACTCTTCGGGCGATCCAAAGGCATCACGCGTTCCGCTCACGAACAGCGCCGGCATGCGCAGACGGGGAAAGTGCTCGATGCGGAGTTGCGTGGGCCGGCCGGGCGGGTGCAGCGGGTAGCCCAGGAGCACCAGACCGAGGGCGCCGTCGTCGGCCGCGACCATCGAACCGATCCGACCGCCCATCGACCGCCCTCCGAGCACGACGCGTTCGGGTGGCAACTGGGCGCGGCTCGCCAGCTCGGTGACCGCATCTCGAAGCGCGGCCTCGAGCACGGGCGCGCGGTCGGGCGCGCGCCGACCCGCGGCCTTGTAGGGAAAGTTGAACCGCAGCGACGGGATCTTCGCCGCGGCGAGCGCGTCCGCGACGGTGGTGAGCGTGGACGCGTTCATGTCGGCCCCGGCGCCGTGGGCGAGCAACACGGCGCGATCCGCACCGCGCCCGGGTCCCTGGTACGCGAGGTCGGTGACCGCCATCAGCGGTTCAGCACCGTCATGGGTTCAGACCCATCGCGACAGGAACGACGAGATGCGCGCCAGTTCGTCGGCGACCGTCTCCGCGCGCCGCCAGCCGTGACCTTCGCCCGCGTACACATGGAGGTCCACCGCGACTCCGGCGCGGCGGAGCGCGTCGGCGAACGTCGCGGCGCGCTCGGGATTCACGACGCGGTCCTGGTCCCCCTGCAGCAGCAACACGGGCGCGCGCACATCTGATGCACGAGTGAGCGGCGATCGGGCGACGTATTCGGCACGAGCCTCCGGCAACGGACCCACCAACCGCGTAAGGTCACCCGACTCGAACCGATGCGTCGTCGCCGCGAGATCGAGCAGATCGGTGACGGGATACACCGCAACGACCGCGGTGACCAGCTCGGGGTGGCGGGCCGCGACGTTGAGCACGGTGAAACCACCTGCACTCGACCCCATCAGCGCGATCCGGTCCGGAGCGGCCCAACCCTCCTTGAGCGCATGTTTGATGCCGGCCGCGACGTCGGCGGTGTCGACTTCGCCCCACTGTCCGTCGAGGGCGTTGCGGTACGCCACGCCGTACCCCGACGAGCCCCGGTGATTCGGTTGCAGCACCGCATAGCCCTGCTGGACGAGCCATTGCACCCGCGGGTTCCAGTCGGCCAGTGCCTGACCGGTGGGGCCGCCGTGCACGTGCACGACCAGTGACGACGCGCCGCGGGCCTCGGGCGCGCGCCACAACAAACCGTGCACGACCGCACTCCCCGCCTTCCAGGTGACGGGCCGGGGCTCGACCAGTCGGGTGCGTTCGAACCCACCGACGGGACCCCGGGCGATCGCGCGCCGCGCCGAACCGTTCGGCGCGAGGACGACGACCTGCGGCGGAGTGACCGCGCCGGAGCGCACACACACGATTCCGCGTTCGCCCCAGCCGATCTCGCGGTGCCAGCCGCGGGAGAGCTCGCGCGCCGACTTGCGACCGGGCGCGCCGATCACCATGCGACCGAATCCCGACTCGTTGCGGCACCATGCGAGCTCGTCGCTCGCGGGCGACCACGCGAACGAACGTTGCCTCGGCGACCACGCCGGCTCCGCGCACTCGTGTTCCTGTTGTCCGTCGATCGCCTCCCCATCGACGATGAGCCGGCCGTCGCTCACCCACGCGAGTCGCGATCCGTCGGGAGAGAAACGCGGCTGACTGCATGCACCTTCAGCGGCGAACACGGAGGACTTCTCGCCGGGCGCATCGCGGCGAACGAGGCGCGACGCGTGCCACGGCATGTTCGGCAGATCCCATTCCTGCCAGACGAGCGCGCCCCCGTCCGGCGACCACTCCGGATCCCACGCGTAATCGGCGAGCGACACCCGTTCCGGCCACGCGGAACCGTCGAGCGGAAGCGTGGCGATGTCGCACGCGTCGTCGCGCTCGATCGCGCAGGCGACCTCGCCCCGGGCCGAGACGACGGGTGCGATGGCGTGGCCGTCACGGGTGAGGAAGCGCTCGACGCCGCCGCCCGCGTGCACGAGCGCGAGGCGACCGTCGGCGGCCGCGACCACGAGGACGTCGTCGTCGGCCCAGTCGAATCCGCCGCCGACACCGCATTCCGCCGTGACGACGACCGACGGGCCGCTGAGCTCCCCGCCGGGATCGACCGACCCGACCACGACGTCGGCGCGGCCGTCGAAGCTCTCGATCCACGCCAGGCGGTCGCCGGCGGGCGACCAGCGGGGTCCGCTCACGCTTCGTGAACGGCTGAGCATGCTCGGTAGGATCCGGGGTGTCACCGTTCGTCGACGCTAGTGCGCGGCTTGCCTTTCGGGTCGCCCGGCCTCCATCCTGGGAACCTCATGCCCACCCCCCAATCGGCCCTTTCGCGCACGCGCACGCCCGAGCCCGGCGATCCGCTGCGGGTGGCATTCCTCATCTACCGCGGTAATCCGCACTGCGGCGGCCAGGGCGTCTACAGCCGCCACCTCACCCGGGAACTGGCCGAGCTCGGACACACGGTCACGATGTTGGCCGGTCCGCCCTGGCCCGTCGCGGACGCCCCCGTCACGCTCGAGCGCATCCAGAGCCTCGACCTCTACAAGCGCGAGAACCCGTTCCGCGTCCCGTGGCCGCACGAGTTCCGCAGCCGGTCCGACGTCGAGGAGTTCGCGATCATGGCCGGCGCGGGGTTCCCGGAGCCCTATGCGTTCAGTCGCCGCGTGTACGCGCACCTGCGCGAACGCCGCGGCGAGTTCGATCTCGTGCACGACAACCAATGTCTCGGACGCGGCCTGCTGAACCTGGTTCGCGACGGCTGGCCGTTCGTCAACACGCTGCACCACCCGATCACCGTCGACCGCGACCTCGACCTCGCGGCCGCCACCTCGCCGTTTCGTCGCATGACGCTGCGCCGTTGGTACGGATTCCTCGGCATGCAGATGGACGTCGCGCGCCGGCTGCCGCGCCACATCACGGTGTCGCACAATTCCAAGAAGGACATCGTCGCCCAGATGCGCGTGCATCCCGACACGTTGCACATCGTGCCGGTCGGCGTCGACCAGAAGCAGTTCCGTCCGCTCCCGCACGTCGCGCGTGTCCCGGGACGGTTGATGACGACCGCGAGCGCCGACGTTCCGTTGAAGGGCCTGACCTACCTGATCGAGGCGCTGGCGAAGGTTCGCACCGAACGCGACGACGCGCATCTCGTCGTGATCGGCCAGCCCCGCCACAAGTCGGCGGTGCCTGCGCAGATCGAGCGCCTCGGCCTCCAGGGCGCGATCGAGTTCGTGAGCGGCGTGACCGACGAGCGCATCGTCGAGCTCTACGCAGAAGCCGAGATCGCCGTTGTGCCCTCGCTGTACGAGGGTTTTTCGCTCCCCGCCATCGAAGCGATGGCCTGCGGCGTGCCCCTCGTCACCACGACCGGCGGCGCCCTCCCCGAGGTCGTCGGCTCGCCCGGCGACGGCGCGATGACCGTTCCGCCCGGCGATCCCGGAGCGCTCGCGCAGATGCTCATCGACGTGTTGGGCAACGACGAACTGCGGGCCGGCCTCGGCGAGCGGGGTCGGCGGCGCGTGCTCGACCGGTTCACGTGGCGCAAGACCGCCGAAGGGACCGCGGAGCAGTACTACCTCGAGCTCGCGGCCCACGCGAAGCGTCGCCGCGACGCCGGGTACGCGGCCTGATGCTGACGGTCGACTTCGACCGCCTCGGACTGCTCCCGGGCGAACGCCTGCTCGACCTCGGCTCCGGCGGAGGACGGCACGCGTTCGAGGCCATGCGCCGCGGCGCGCGGGTCACCGCGCTCGACTACTCGGCCGCCGACCTGAAAGACGTCGCCGCGGTGATGGGCGCGATGATCGAAGGCGACGAAGCGTCGTACGAAGAGTGGGCGGGTGTCGTCAACGCCGACGCGCTCGATCTTCCGTTCCCGACGAACACCTTCGACCGCGTCATCGTCTCCGAAGTGCTCGAGCACGTCTGGGATGACGAGCGCGCGCTCACCGAGATCGCGCGCGTGTTGCGGCCCGGAGGCCGCATCGCCGCGACCGTCCCGACCCGCTGGCCGGAGCGGGTGTCGTGGGCGCTCAACTGGCACTACCACGACACTCCGGGCGGTCACGTCCGCATCTACCGCCAGCACGAGCTCGAGTTGAAGCTCGAACGCGCGGGATTCTTCCAGCGGGGATCGCACCACGCGCACGCGTTCCACTCGCCGTACTGGTGGCTGAAATGCGCGTTCGGTCTCGAGAACACCCAGGCCGCGCCCGTGCGCCGGTACCACGACTTCTTGTGCATGCTGATCGAGCGCAACCCGCGCTGGGCCCGGGTGACCGAGCGCGCGCTGAACCCGGTCCTCGGCAAGAGCGTCGTGCTGTACGGCGAGAAAGTCGCACCCACGATGTCGAAATGGGGAAAGCGAAGCCTTGGCTGATCACAAGCTCCCCGAGGTCGCAGGCCTCCTCAGCGCCGCCGAGGTCGCCGAAACGGTCGATGCGATCGCGTCGGTCCAGCTGCCGGACGGCAACATCCCCTGGGCCCCGGGGCACCACACCGATCCCTGGAATCTCGTCGAGGCGGCCATGGCGCTCGACGTGGGCGCACGGTTCGGCGACGCGGAACGCGCCTACGAGTGGTTGGCGCGCATGCAGCACGACGGCGGGTCGTGGCACGCCTACTACGTCGGCAACGACGTGAAGGAACACACGCTCGACACCAACGTCAGCAGTTACGTGGCGAACGGCGTCTGGCACCACTACCTCTGCACGCGCGACTCCGGATTCCTCGAAGCGATGTTCCCGGTCGTCGAACGCGCCATCGACTTCGCGCTCGACAACCAGCACCCGACGGGCGAGATCGAATGGGATGCCGATCCCGAGCGCGTCGAAGGCAAGGGCGCGTTGCTCACCGGATCATCGAGCATCTACTCGTCGCTGCGCTGCGCGATCGCGGCCGCCGAACGCCTCGGTCGCGAACGTCCAGACTGGGAGATGTCACTCGGCTCGTTGGCGATCGCGATCGCCCACCGGCCCGAGCGGTTCCTCGACAAGAACCGCTGGGCGATGGACTGGTATTACCCGATCCTCGTCGGCGTGTTGCGCGGGCATGCGGCGGAGGCTCGGCTCGCGTCGCAGTGGGACACGTTCGTCGCGCAAGGCCGCGGCGTTCGTTGTGTCTCCGACCAGCCGTGGATCACCGCCGCGGAGACGTGCGAGCTGGTCATGGCACTCGATGCGATCGGCCTGCACGAACGGGCGCGGACCTTGTTCGAGTGGGTGCAGTTCCTGCGGCACACCGACGGCTCGTACTGGACCGGCATGAACTTCGCGGGCAACCGCTACGACGAGATCGGCGAGTACTTCACCGCCGAACAACCCACGTGGAACAGCGCGGCGGTCGTTCTCGCCGCGAACGCGCTGGGCGGATCGGGCCCGACCGCGGGCCTCTTCCGGGGTGAAGGACTTCCGGGCGGGCTGACCGCGCAGGAGTTGATCGAGGCGGGCACCGCGATCGAGTCCGACCGGGCCGCTCGCGACCGGCGCTGACGTCCCGCTCCACCGCCGCCCCGTGCGGCGGGTATGCGCGAAACGCGCCGCGCCCGGCCTTACCATCCGCGGGCAGTGCGGGGTTGGCGAACGGGACGATCGAGAAGAGCGCGGGACGCGGCTCGATTCGCGACGCCGATCGCCCCGCCACTCTGGCCGCCGCTCTCGGAACCGCTGGAAGACTCCTTCGAACCCGTGGACAACCCGGTCGACGCGACGTCGGAGCCCGCGCCGCAGTCGGCGCCCGAGGCAGCGGCTGTGCCGGCAGTACCGGAGTCGGAGCGATCGCAACCGTCTCCCGGAGATACGTCAGCGGCTCCGGCCGTCGCCGTGCAACTCGAGATGCAGGCCGAGTTCCTCCGGTTGCTCGAAGTTGTGACGAGCATGTGCGACCACGTCATCGAGTACATCGAGAGCGATCGCGCCGAGCGCCGCGTCATGGTCGAGACCCTCACCGATCTCGGACGCGTGATCACCGACGGTGCCGCGGCGGTGGTTGCCGCGGTGGCAACGGCTCCGATGATCGAGGCTCCCGCCGACCAGGCGCGGTCGAACGACGCTCGCGCAAATGAATCGGCGCGCGACGACGAGCACGTCGTCGATCTCCGCGAACGGGTGATCGGCGGCTCGATGCCCGCCGGACCCGATCCGATGATCGATCTCGTCGAGCGGGAAGCGGCATGGGATCCCGGGCCGGCATCCACCGCCGCGTCGGCGCCTCGGGGCCGCCTCACCGCGCAGGACGCGGCCGTCGAAGTGCGGGGACGGATCGGCGACCGCTGGGTCGAAGGCTTCGAGATCTGCGAGGTCATGAGCACTCCCGCCGGCCCCCGTTACCGGCTCCGTCGCCGGAGCGACGGCGTCGTGCTCCCCGAGCTCTTCGAGGCGAGCAGCATCCGCCACGTCGACAAGGTCGAACGTCACGCGAGCGAACACGCGCCCGTTGCCGAGCGGGAAACAACAACGCCCGACGACCGTGCGCGCGAAATCGACGACGCGAGCGACGACGTCAGCGCGCCGCCGCACTACTGGTCGCGTTCGTAAGCACGCGCAACGAGCCCGTCGTCGACAGCGGTTCGAACCCGTCGGCCACCGCGCGCTCCCAGACGTGGAACGGCGCCTGACCGCCCTGCGCCGGATCCTCGAAGACGTCGTGGATCGCGAGCGTTCCGCCTTCCACCACATGCGGCGACCAGACTTCGTAGTCGGCCATCGCGACGTCCTCGGCGTGGCCGCCGTCGATGAACAAGAACCCGAGTGGAGTCGCCCACGCGCGCCCGACCGCTATCGAGTGGCCGACGACGCCGACGACCACGTCCTCGAGATTCGCGGCCTGCATCGCGCGGCGGAAGAACGGCAACGTGTCCATCCGACCGGTCTCGGGATCGACGACCTCGCGGTCGTGATGCTCCCAACCGGCCTGGTTCTCCTCGGAACCTCGATGATGGTCGACGGTGAAGAGCACCGTTCCCGCGCCCCGCGCGGCCGCGCCGAGGTACACGGCCGACTTCCCGCAGTACGTGCCGACCTCCAGCAACGGGCCGAGCCTGCCCGCCCGCTCGGCGGCCTCGTGCAGGGACAACCCTTCGGCCTCGGGCATGAAGCCCTTCGTCGCGCGCGCGACGGCGACCAGTCGTTCATCCATCACGGCCGCGCAGACTAGGGCGATTGCAACGCTCGACGGACCGCGCCGATCAGGCTCAGCTGCTCGCGTTTCGTCGACACCCGCATCCGGTCGAAGTCGGCGCCGGACAATCGCACGTCGGCGTACACATCCGGCCCGTCCTCGTGAAAGTGCAGGAACGCACGTGACCGCCGGTAGAACACGCCCGGCGAGCGTTCGACGAGGCCGTCGACCGCGCGCAGCTTCCCGAGCAGTTCCTCGATCGCGGCCAACCGTCCGGGTGTGATGTGGCGCACGGCGGCGACTCCCCGACCCTCAGATGCGCGCGGCCTCGACCCAACGGCCGAAGACGTCGGCCAAGGCGTCGACAACTTCGCCCAGCGTCGCGTACGCGCTCACCGCGTCGATGAACGCGGGCATCAGATTGACCTCGGGATCGGCGGCCTCGGCGCGTACACGTGCGAGCGCAGCTTCTACCGTCGCGGAGTTGCGCTCGCGCTTCACCTTGTCGAGGCGGCGGCGTTGCTCCTCTTCGACCTCGGGCCCGATGCGCAGGATCGGCGGCGGCGGCTCGTCGCTGCCTTCCAGGAATCCGTTCACGCCGACGACGACGTGCCGGCCCGAGTTCAACTTCCGCTCGAGCTCGTACGCGGAATCGGCGATCTCGCCCTGATACCAGCCTTCCTCGACCCCGCGGATCGCGCCTTCGAGCATGGAGCCGTTGCCGCGGTCCTCGATCTGCGCGAACAGCTCCTCGGCCCGGCGCTCCATCTCGTCGGTGAGCGCCTCGACGTACCACGAGCCTCCGAGCGGGTCGGCGACGTTCGTGACGCGCGTCTCGTACGCGATGACCTGTTGCGTACGCAACGCGATGCGCGCCGACTTCTCCGAGGGCAGCGCGAGCGTCTCGTCCATCGAGTTGGTGTGCAGGCTCTGCGTGCCGCCGAGCACACCCGCCAGCGCCTCGATCGCGGTACGCACGATGTTGACCTCGGGCTGTTGCGCGGTCAGCGAGACGCCCGCGGTTTGCGTGTGGAAGCGCATTTGTAAGGACTTTTCGAGGGTTGCGCCGTACCGATCCCGCATCCAGCGCGCCCAAATTCGCCGGGCGGCCCGGTACTTCGCGATCTCCTCGAAGAAGTCGAGATGCGCGTTGAAGAAGAACGAGAGCCGCGGCGCGAACGTGTCGACGGGCAGACCGGCCTGCAAGGCGAGCTCGACGTACGCGAAACCGTTCGCGATCGTGAACGCGAGCTCCTGCGCCGCGGTCGACCCCGCTTCCCGGATGTGGTAGCCCGAGATCGAGACCGGATGCCAGCGCGGCATCTCGTCGGTGCAGAACGCGATCGAATCGCGCACGAGCCGGAGCGACGGACGGGGCGGGAAGATGAACTCCTTCTGCGCCTGGTACTCCTTCAGGATGTCGTTCTGCAGGGTGCCACCGAGCCGGGCCCGCGGCACACCGGTTGCTTCGGCATTCGCCACGAACATCGCGAAGATGACGGCCGCCGGACCGTTGATGGTCATCGACGTCGTGACCTCACCGAGATCGATCCCGCGGTAGAGATCGTGCATGTCGGCGAGCGTGTCGACCGCGACGCCGCACTTGCCGACCTCGCCGAGCGCCAGCTCGTCGTCGGAGTCGCGGCCCATGAGTGTCGGCAGGTCGAACGCGGTGGAGAGTCCGTCGCCCCCCGCCGCGAGGATCTCGTGGAATCGGCGGTTGGTGTCGATCGCGGTCCCGAAGCCGGCGAACATGCGCATCGTCCAGAGCTTCGAGCGGTACATGTCGGTGTACGGCCCGCGCGTGTACGGGTAGTCGCCGGGGCGCTCGCCGTCCGCCGGGCCGTAGACCGACTCGACCGGCACCCCCGACATCGTTTCGAACGGAGACGTTTCGAACGGAGACGTTTCGAACGGAGACGCTTCGAACGGAGACGTCTCGGGGTCCCGGGTCATGCCACCAGGTTAGAACCCGAACATCTCCGTGACGCCGTGGTCCCGGCCCGCCGTGTAGCCGCCGTCGACCGCAAGCGCCTGGCCCGTGACGAAGGAAGCGTCGGACGAGACCAGGAACAGCGCCGCGGCGGCGATCTCCTCGGGCCGGCCCAGGCGGCGGAGCTTGTGCTCGAGGCGGATCTCCTCCCGGATCTTCTCCATGCCCGGCATGCCGAACACACCCTCGAGCATGGGGGTCTCGATGAAACCCGGGCAGATCGCGTTGGCGCGGATGCCGGCGCGGCCGTAGTCGATGGCGAGGTTCTTGGTGAAGATGACGACCGCGCCCTTCGACGCGTTGTACGAGCTCCCGCCCGCGGTGCCCTCGAGCCCTTCGACGCTCGCCACGGTCACGACGCTGCCGCGCTCACCGTCGATCGGGTTCTGTTCGAGCATGCGGGCGATGGCGTGCTTCGCGCACAAGAAGGTGCCGGTCAGATTGACGTCGAGTACACGTTGCCATTCGGTGCGGTCGAGCAGGTGCGCCGGTCCGCCGCCGGCGACTCCGGCCGCGGTGACGATGGAATCGATTCGACCGTGCTCGGCGACCAGGGCGTCGATCGCGTTCATGATCGCGTCTTCGTCGCGGACGTCGACCGCGGCGAACGTCACGTCGTCCGCGCCCGCGGGCAGGTCGAGATCGACCCGGGGCTCGGTCAGGTCGACGCCGAAGACGCGCGCACCCTCGGCTGCGAACCGGGCGACGCACGCCAGCCCGATGCCCGACGCGGCGCCCGTGACAAAGGCGGTCTTGCCGTCCAGTCGACCCATGCGGACGTTCTAGTACGCGCCGGACGGCCGATGGAATCTCGTCCGCCCTCGACTAGGGTCCATCAACCATCGAGAGACCGGGAGCGGAGAAATGGAAGCCGAGCAACAGCCCGATCGCAACCTCGCAATGGAGCTCATGCGGGCCACCGAGGCCGCGGCGCTGGCCGCCGGTCGGTGGATGGGACGGGGCGACAAGAACGCGGCCGACGGCGCCGCGGTCGAAGCCATGCGTGTCGTGCTGAGCACCGTGCGGATGGAAGGCGTCGTCGTCATCGGCGAGGGCGAGAAGGACGAAGCCCCGATGCTCTTCAACGGCGAGCAGATCGGCGACGGCTCGCCTCCCAGCATGGACATCGCGGTCGACCCGGTCGACGGCACCACGCTCACCGCGCTCGGCCGCGGCGGCGCAATCGCGGTAATCGCGATGAGCGAGCGGGGCACGATGTTCGACCCCGGTCCGTGCGTCTACATGGAGAAGATCGCGGCCGGTCCCGCGGCCGTCGACGTGATCGACCTCAACGCGCCGGTCAAGGCGAACCTCGAAGCCGTCGCGAAAGCACTCGGCGAGAAAGTCAGCGACGTGACCGCGGTCATCCTCGATCGCGACCGCCACGAGGACATCATCCGCGAGTGTCGCGAGGCCGGGGCGCGCATCCGGCTCATCCCCGACGGCGACGTTGCGGGGGCGATCTCGGTCGCGTGGCGCAACTCCGGCAACGACATCTTGTTCGGCGTCGGCGGCACACCGGAAGGGGTCATCGCCGCGTGTGCGTTGAAGGCGTTGGGCGGTGCCATCCAGGGGAAGTTGTGGCCCCGCAACGACGAGGAGCGAACAGACGCACTCGACGCGGGTTACGACCTCGACAAGGTGTTGATGCTCGACGACCTGGTATCGGGTGACGACGTCTTCTTCGCGGCGACGGGCATCACCGACGGCGAATTGCTCCGCGGCGTGCGCTACTGGGGCGAAGGCGCCGGCACCCAGAGTCTGGTCATGCGCTCGAAGTCGGGCACGATCCGCGTGATCGACGCGCAGCACCACTGGACGAAGCTCAACTCGTACTCAGCGGTCAAATACAGCTGAGTAAAAAGTCAGCCCCGGAAGATCGCGGTCGGATCGGCGATGGCGCAGAGGCTGGATCCGGCATTCTCGATGAGCTCGGAACACGCCACCGTGAACAAGGACGCCGCCACGGGCGCGCAGAAGTCGCGCATCGGATTGCACCCGTGCGCGGAATTCATTTGTGCTCACGCCGGCGCTTGCATCCGCGCTTGCACGCGAAGAGATGCCCCGAGGCGGGAAGAATCGGGGCACCTCTCCCAGGATCGGGGGTTGGGAATCCCGGTCCTGTTGAGATGAGCGTTCCCTGCCCGGCGCAGGTCCAGACCCGAATCAGACGGCGCGTTGGCCCGCCGCGACGAGGCGGGCGGCGACGTTCACCTTCGGCTCAGGCGGAGGCGGCAACTTCGAGGCGCACCTCGGCGCGCGCCAGTGCGGCCGACGCCTCGTCGTCCTCGGCGTTGGCGCGCAGCATTTCCTCGGCGCGCGTCTTCGCGTCGGTCGCACGGGACACGTCGATCCCGTCGGCCGGCTCGGCGACGTCGGAGAGGATGATCACCTGATTGTTGCTGACCTCGACGAAGCCGCCGTGCACCGCGAACCACGCCTGGCTGCCGTCCTCGAACTTCACGCGCGCGGGCCAGTCGGCCAGTGCACCGAGAAACGGTGCGTGGTTGTCCTCGAAGGCGATGTCGCCGCCGCCGAGCGTGCGCACGACGACCATCTTCCCGACACCCTGGTACAGGATCTGCTCGGGTGAGACGAGCTGCACGTCCATGAGATGAGTCCTAGCCCTCGAGCTGTTTCGCCTTGGCGAGCACCGACTCGACACCACCGACGTTGAAGAACGCCTGCTCGGGCACGTGGTCGAGCTCACCGCTGACGAGCGCCTCGAAGCTCTCGACCGTCTCTTGGACCGGCACGAAGATCCCCTTCAAGCCGGTGAAGACCTCGCCCACGAAGAACGGCTGGCTCAGGTACCTCTGCACCTTGCGGGCGCGGGCGACGGTGACGCGGTCTTCTTCGGAAAGCTCGTCGAGACCGAGGATGGCGATGATGTCCTGCAACTCCTTGTACCGCTGCAGCGTCGCCTGGGTCCGGCGGGCTACGTCGTAGTGACGCTGACCGACGATCTCGGGGGCGAGGATGTTGCTGGTCGAGGCCAGCGGGTCGACGGCCGGGTAGATGCCGAGCGCGGCGATCTCACGCGCGAGCTCGGTGGTGGCGTCGAGGTGGGTGAACGTGGTGAACGGCGCGGGGTCGGTGTAGTCGTCGGCGGGCACGTAGACAGCCTGCAACGACGTGATCGAACGACCCTTGGTCGAGGTGATGCGCTCCTGCAGCTCGCCCATCTCGTCGGCGAGCGTGGGCTGGTAACCCACCGCCGAGGGCATACGACCGAGCAGCGTCGACACCTCGGAACCGGCCTGCACGAACCGGAAGATGTTGTCGACGAAGAGCAACACGTCCTGGTTCTGCACGTCCCGGAAGTACTCGGCCATCGTGAGCGCGCTCAGCGCGACCCGCAGGCGCACACCCGGCGGCTCGTCCATCTGGCCGTACACGAGGGCGGCCTTTTCGATGACGCCCGACTCCTGCATCTCGAGCCAGAGGTCGGTGCCCTCACGGGTGCGCTCGCCGACTCCGGCGAACACCGACACACCACCGTGCTGGGTGGCGACCCGGTTGATCATCTCCTGGATCAGCACGGTCTTGCCCACGCCCGCGCCGCCGAACAGGCCGATCTTGCCACCCTCCACGTACGGCTCGAGGAGGTCGATGACCTTGATGCCCGTCTCGAACATCAGCGCCTTGGGCTCGAGCTGGTCGAAGGGCGGCGCGTCGCGGTGGATGTTCCACCGGTCGGCGATGTTCGTGACCTCGGACTCCGTGATGTCGAGCGGCTCGCCGATCACATTCCACACGTGACCGAGCGTCCCGTCGCCCACCGGCACCTGGATGCCATGACCGAGGTTGCGCACGGCGGTACCGCGCTGCAGACCGTCGGTGGGCTTCAGGCAGACGGCGCGGCAACGGCCCTCGCCGATCTGTTGCGCGACCTCGGCGGTCACCGTGATCTTCTCGCCCTCGAGCTCGATGTCCATCTCGAGCGCGAAGTTGATCTCCGGCAGCGCGTCGGGCGGGAACTCCACGTCGACGACGGGACCGAGGATCGCGACGACCCACCCGTCCTTCAGAGGGGTGTCGGAGTCGTGCGTCTGGGGTTCGGCGGTTGCGGTCATGGC
>JAODBI010000261.1 GCA_025463875.1 Actinomycetes bacterium | reverse complement strand
AATTGTCGGCGAGCAGCGGCTGGTGCACGGCGATGCCGTCCGCCTTCGCGACTCCGGTCACGCAGATGAGCCAAAAGAAGACGAAGGCGCTGCCCGCGAGGCCGGAGAGGATCGTGAACAGCGCGGCGAGGAGGCTTGCGCAGGCGACGATCGGCACCCGCTTCATGCGGTCGGCAAGCCACCCCATCGGGATAGCGCCCAGAGCGTAGAAGAGGCTCGACGCGGAGGTGATGAACACGACCGCCCCGTTGCTGATGTGGAACGCCGTGCGCAGCTCCGGTTCGAGCGTCTGCACCGCGTTCAACGTGAGCTGGTCGAGCGAGATCAGCAGACCCAGAATTACGAACATGCGCGTGCCGCCCTTGGCGAACGCTTCTTTGAAGTTGACCGGCTCGGAGTTGACGCCCGGCAGTAGATCGTCGGGGAAGATGACCTGCTCATGGGCGCGGGCCTGCGCGGCTTGGCGTGCGGCCTCCTCGTCGAGCACCGCCGAGACGAGCGAGGCGGCACTGCCCTCGGGCTCGCCCGCGGTTTGCAGATCGGTCACGCTCTCTCCCGATTGCCGGCGCCCTCCGAAGGCCGGCGGGTGCACGAATCGTACGCGCGTACTGACACGCGTGTCAGGCTCGCCCCTTCTCTCCAGGACGCAGCTAGCGTCTGGGGCGTGCCTGCACCGCGCCCGCCCAAGTCGTTTCTCCTCTCGAGTGAGCTGTCCGAGTACCTCGTCGGACACGGCACGCCGCCGGACGAGGTCCAAGAGAAGCTGATCGAGGAGACGGCGGCGCTCGGCGCCGTGTCGGGGATGCAGATCGCGCCCGAGCAGGGCGCGTTCCTGACCGTCCTGACGCAGCTCATCGGCGCGCGCCGCGCCATCGAGATCGGCACCTTCACGGGCTACTCGGCACTGTGCATCGCGCGCGGTCTGCCCGCCGGCGGCCGGCTCGTGTGCTGCGACGTCTCCGAGGAGTGGACGCAGATCGGGCGCCGCGCCTGGGCCGCGGCCGGAGTCGCCGACCGGATCGATCTGCGGATCGCGCCCGCGCTCGAAACCCTCGCGGCGCTGGCGAGCGACGAGACATTCGACCTCGCGTTCATCGACGCCGACAAGCCCAACTATCTCGGCTACTACGAAGCACTGCTGCCGCACATCCGCACCAACGGCGCCATCCTCGTCGACAACGTCCTCTGGGACGGCAACGTCGTGAAGCCCGACGCCGACGACGAGAACACCCGCGCCATCCGGGCCTTCAACGACCGCGTCGCGGCCGACGATCGAGTCGACGTCGTGATGCTGCCGATCGCCGACGGCCTCACGCTCGCCCGTAAGCGCTGACTCTCCCGCCTGATCATTGCGCCCCGCGCATGTTCATCGTCTCGAAATGTGCGGATGACCCAAATATCACGTATCTGGAGGTAAAATCTGGGGAATATAGATGAGAGGACCTCACCCGCAGATGTGAGAGGAACTCCGAAATGCGAGGTTGAGGCGTCCGTACTGAGAGCCCAATCCTGCGCGAGAGGCAAGTTGACGATGACCGGTGCCACCCGTCGGATGGACCAACTCGGGCGTGTTGTGGTGCCCGCCGAGTTCCGACGGACCATGGGCATCCGGGAGGGCGACCTCATCGAGGTGACCGCCGAGGAGGGCCGCGTGATACTGCGGAAGGTGGCGCCGGAGTGCGCGCTCTGCGGTCGCCCGGACGACCTTATCGACCTGCACGCCAAGCACCTCTGTCGTGAGTGCGTGCAGGAAATCCGGCACGAACCGGAATCAGGGCCCGATTGGCGAGCGCGCTGAGACACCCGCTTCGCTGCCGCTACATCCCGCGCAGCATCTTGTAGATGGGTGCCATCTTCGCCCGCGTCGAGTCGGGGAGCGGCACGACCTCACCGAGCTGACGTGCACCCCACATCATCTCTGCGGTGAGCTCGACCATGTTCGCGATCTTGAGCGCGTCCTTCGGTGACTTGCCGACGGTCAGCAGGCCGTGGTTCGCCATCAGGACCGCCGCCCGGTCGCCGACCCACTTCGACACCTCGTCCGCGAGATCCTGCGAACCCGTGAACTGGTAGTTCGCAACCGGTACGTCACCGCCGACGAACGCTTCGACCTCTTCGATGGCGCAGACGATCGGCTGGTGCACGAGGGCGAACATCGTGCAGAACTTCGCGTGGCAGTGGATGACCGCGTGGATGTCGTCGTACGCCGCGAGACAGGCGAGGTGCAACATCTTCTCGGTCGTGGGTTGGCGGCTTCCCTCGACGATGTTGCCCTCGAGATCGCAGACGACGAGGTCGTCGAGCGTCATCGTGTCGTAGGGGAGCGACGACGGCGTGAGCGCGACGTTGCCGTCCGGGAGGCGTGCGGAGAAGTTGCCGGCCGTCCCGTGCACGAGGTTGTTGCGCAGGCTGTCCTTGGCGACCCAGAGCAGCTCTTCTTTGATCTCCTCGGCTGTTCCCTTGGGACCCGCCATCAGCTCAATACCTCCGGGTTCACGCAGTTGACCGGCTTCTCCCCCCGCAGGATGCGGGCGACGTCGTCGGCGATCAACTTGGAATGGTTCGCTTCGGTGTCGTACGTCGCGCCGCCGATGTGCGGCGTGAGCACCACGTTGGCCATCGAGCAGAGTGGATGGTCGGTCGGCAGGTTCTCGCCCTTGAAATGGTCGAGCCCGGCGCCGCCGAGATGTCCGGACTGGAGCGCACTCACCAACGCGTCGGTGTCGTGCAGCATCGCCCGGGCGGTGTTGAGGTAGACGGCTCCCGGCTTCATCGCCGCGAATTGCGCCGCGCCCATCAACCCGTCCGTCTCCGGTGTGACGATCGCGTGCACCGAGACGACGTCGCACTCGGCGAGCATTCCCTCGAGGTCGTCGTCGTGCGTGGCCGCGGGGTTGTAAGGATCGTACGAGAGCACGCGCATCCCGACGCCCGCGAACCGCCACGCGGCCGCGCGTCCGACGGCGCCGAGGCCGACGACGCCGACCGTGCGCCCGGCGAGCTGCCACGCCCGGTAACGCTGGTACGGGATCTTTCCTCCGGAGTAGACCTCACCCGCGCGCACGTCGTGATCGGCGGGCACCACCCAGCGGTTCACCGCGAACATCAGCGCGATCGCGAGCTCGGCGACCGCATCGGCGTTGCGGCCCGGCGCGCGCAGCACGGGGATTCCGGCGGCCGTCGCGGCGGCAACGTCGACGTTGTTGGGATCGCCCCGGCACGATCCGATGACCTTCAGCGGGAGGTCGAACACCGGGCCGTTGACGAAGTCCGACTCGACGATCAGGACGTCGGCGTTTTCGGCGACCAGACGGGCGGCGAGCTTCTCGCCGTCGTAGAGCCGGAGCGGGACCTGCTCGATCCAGGGGTCGTAGACGACGTCCGCAAGCGATTGCAGCGTGTCCATTCCTTCGCCTCGAAACGGGGCGGTCACGAGGGCGATGGGTCGTGGTGTCACTGCGCCATCCTCGCGCGCGGCTGACATGAGCGTCAGGTTCGGCGCGGCGGATGCCCGAAGTTGCGGGTCAGGTGCGGGCAGTGCCGTCGAACACCACGACCCGCACCGGCATCGACCGAGTTTCCCGGTGCGCCAGGCGGCTCACCGAGCGCCGCGGCGAACGCAGGCCATCGGGGTGCAATGCTTGGGTCAATGCAACGGGATCGCCGACGAAGCGACTCGGCCGCATCTCGGAGCCGTATGCCGACCGGGAGCGCTCGAGCACCTGGAGCATCTGCTCCAGCTCGGCGAGTCGCGACGCATACGGCGCGGGCGCCTGTCGGGCTACCGGCGTCAGCTCCGCGTCCATGACCCTTGCTTCGGCGCGTGGAGCGCGCCGCTGGACCTCTATCTCACTGGCTGTGACCATCGGCATCCTCGCGGCGGGGTGCAGCAGCTCTTCGAGCTCCACGGCACCGGTTGCGAACGTCCCGGTTTCGGGGGGAACGTCTCCCGCAACGGGGAGCGGCGGTCCCGTCGTGCAGCTACCCACCGCGATCGACTCGACCGGGCGCACCGACGTGACAAAACGCCTCCAGACCTTCGTCAGCACTGTTCCGAGCGGGCGGGTCATCCGCTTTCGGCCCGGTGGTCGCTACCGGCTCGACGGGACGCTCGTCGTGAGCCGCCGGCGTCAGCTCACCTTCGACGGCGCGGGCGCCCTGATATTCGCGTCGACCCGCGGCGATCAGAACCGGTCCCAGTTCCGCGTGCGCGGCGGCTCGGGCATCACCTTCCGGAACATCAAGATCAAGGGTGCGAGCGCGAACGCCGGCACCGGGGACAACGCCTACATCCCCGCGCTCGCCAAGCAGATGGGCATCCGGTTCGAGGGCGTGGACGGGGCCGAGGTCGACCATGTGACGATCACCAATGTCTTCGGCGACTTCGTCTACGTCGGACTCGACAGCAAGGAGGTGCCGTCGCGGAACGTGTGGATCCACGACTCGACGTTCCGTTCGAACGGCCGGCAGGGGGTCGCGGTCACCTCCGCGACCGGTGTGATCATCGAGCGCAACACGTTCTCCGACACCAGGCGCTCCACCGTCGACCTCGAACCGACCGGCCATCGTTGGACGGTCGACCACGTGTTCATCCTGAACAACGTCGTGGGGAAAGGCCGGTTGCTCTTCGTCGCATCGGGGGGCCAGGGGCCCGTCAGCAACGTCGTCGTCTCGGGGAACCGCCTCACCGGGCACGTGCTCTCGATCGATGTCAAGCAATCCGGTAAGCAGCGCCGCTCGAACTGGGTGGTCGTCAACAACGTCAGCAACGTCGACGTCGACAACAACCGCGTGATGCGCTTCATGGCGGTCGACGGTCTGCTCGTGCGCGGGAACCGTGAGACGATCACGGGCAAGGATCCCGCCGTGGAGTTGTCCGACGTGTGCGGCGCGGTCGTCAGCGGGAACGACTTCGGGACCGGTCAGGTGCAGAAGACAGGGAATGACTGCGCGGCGCCGCTCGTCATCCCGCAGCCGCCGGTCATCCCCGGGCGCTCGGCCTCGGCCAACCCGAGTGTCGTCCCGAAATCGCATTCCGCAACAACGTCTTGGACCTGGGTCTGGGTCGTCGTGGCGATCGGCGGGCTCTTGCTCGTACTCGCCATCCTGGTCGCGGTGCGACGGCGCCGTCGACAACCTCCGACGGGACCGACACCGTCCCAACCGACCGAACCGCGGCCGATCGAAGCCGACGCCGGTGCCGGTTTTCGGCACGGGGTCTAGGCGCCGGCGCTGACCCCCAGCAGCACGATCGACCCCGATGTCGTGGTCGAGTACGCGATCGGCGTCTGCGTCACGACGAATCCGGCGGGGACGTTGCCGAGCGCCAACGACTGCACGCGCGAGCGCAAGCCGGCGCGCTGCAGCGCCGCGATCGCGGCTGTCTGCTCGAGACCGACGACGTTCGGCACCGTCACGGGACGCAGATCGGTGGTCGATGTCGACGAGGTCGTGGAGGTCGTCGACGACGACGATCCCGGCGCCGAGGAGGTCGTCGTCGGGACCGACGTCGGCGGTTCGAGCGTCGGAACGGTGACGTCGCTCGTCGTGGTCGCGTCGTGGTCACCGCTGCGGGCGAGCGCGACGATTGCGATGATGAGCGCGGCGACCGCGATCAGGTTCCGCAGATCCGGCCTGCGAGCCCGCCCGCTCCCCTCGATGACGCGCGCCTGGAACACGAAGAGCCCGCCGAGGGCCGTGATGATGATTCCGGCGACGAGGCCGGCGACAAAGGTCACGCCACAGTCTGACGGGGCCGCGCCGGCGAGGCCGGGTTCGGATTCGCAGCCGGCCGTGACGGGCCGGCCGAAACGATCTGCCCGATTTGCGCCGGTGCGTCGACCTTTTCGTGCGCGCTCCGTGGTGTGGTCTGGGCCAGATCCTGCGTAGAGCGTTATGCTTT
>JAODBI010000294.1 GCA_025463875.1 Actinomycetes bacterium | reverse complement strand
AACGTTTCGGTCGGCGGCTCACCGGAGAGGGGTGATTCGGTCGTCGCCTCCGCCTCGATCGGAGGCTCGGCTCCGGACGGTGTCGTCGCGGTCGGCTCGGTTGCCCGACCCGGCCCGGAGGTCGAGCCCGAGGGATAGCTGATGCCCGCCGCGGAAGCGCCGGGCGTCGGTGCGGTCGGCGGTTCGGGAGGTGCAGCGTCGTCGTCGGCATCCGCGTCGCGCCGCCGGATCAACAGAATTGCGAGACCGCCGCCGATGAGCAGCAACGGGCCGCCGAAATGATCGAAGCGGAAGCCATGCGGCAGGACGCGGTTGCCGGCGATGAGCGTGCCGATACCGACGAGCGCAAGGCCGAGCATCATGCCGACGTCGCGTGAACGACCGGAGCGCTCGATGGGACCGTCGGCGGGCCGGAGCGCGATCCACGCGACGATGTACGCGGGAACGCCGATCCAGAGCACGCCGGCGATCACCCACAGCACGCGCACGACCGTGACGTCGAGGCCGTAGGTCTCGGCGATGCCCGCGCAGACGCCCCCCAGAATTCCGTTGGCGCGGTCGCGGCGGAGGTGGTGGTGCGGGCGCGACGGCCCCCACGGCGGGAGCGGGGGCAACGGCGGCGGGAACGACGGAGGCGGCGGGGGAGCATTCATGTTCATGGCGGCATCGTGCGCCGTCCTTCACAGGCGCGGTATCGGGAATCACCCTGACGGCGTCCCCGATGTGCGAACTCCTCCCCGATGTGTCGCGCTCCGTTAGGCGCGATCATCTGCTGGTGCCCGCCCCGAATCTGCTCCGTGGTCGCGATCTCACGCGTCCCGTCGAAGGGCGGATGGTCGCGGGCGTCGCGGCCGGCGTGGCCGACGCCCTCGGACTCGAAGCGAACGTCGTCCGCTGCGGTTTCGTGGTGTTGGCGATCGCGAGTGGTCTCGGCGTGATTCTCTACGGCGCGGGGTGGGCGCTCATGCCGAGCGCACCCGAAGGCACGCGGCGCACCGACGTCGCACGCGGTGACTCGCTCGCGACCGCGGCGTTCGGTTCAGTAGTGCTCGGTGGACTGCTCCTCGTGCGCGCCATCGGACTCTGGCCGGGCGACGTCGTCGTCTGGCCGCTGGCCGCCGCGCTGGCCGGCCTCGCGTTGCTCGCGATGCGGACCGCACCGAACTCCAGTCCGGCCGAGCTTCCCGACTGGCCGTTCCTCGAACGCCTCCCACCCGACGCGGCCGACGCGCTCGCGGTGCTGTTCGGTACGCGCAAGGGCGCGCTCGCGCGCATCGCCGCCGGTGTTGCGTGTGTGATGGCCGGGCTCATCGCGTTCGTCGTCACCGTCGACTCGTGGCGCGCGTTGCGCGGAACGATTGTGGCGATCGTCGCCGTCGTGATCGGTCTCGCGCTCGTCATCGGGCCCGGGGTCTCGCGCCTCGCGAACGCGTTCGTCGCGGAACGGCGCGAGCGCATCCGCGCCGACGAACGCGCCGAAGTCGCCGCCCACCTGCACGATTCGGTGCTGCAGACGCTGGCGCTGGTGCAACGGCGCGCCGACGAGCCGCGCGAGGTCGTGCGCCTGGCGCGGATGCAGGAGCGCGAGCTGCGCGCCTGGCTGTTGAGCGGCGACGCCTCCTCTTCCGGCGCGAGCACGTCGTTGGGTGTCGCGCTCGAAGAGCTCGCGGCCTCGATCGAGAGCGAGCGCGGGGTACCCGTCGAAGTCGTGCGCGTGCGCGACTGCGGTGTCGAGGGCACCGAGCCTCTGCTGGCCGCCGCGCGCGAAGCGATCCTCAACGCGGTCCGGCACTCGGGGGCGGCGACGGTCTCGGTGTATCTCGAGGTCGAGCCCGAACAGGCGACGATCTTCGTTCGCGATCGGGGCCGGGGCTTCGACCTCGAGACGATTCCCGCCGACCGGGGCGGCGTCAGCAACTCGATCCTCGGGCGTATGACGCGCTCGGGCGGCCGGGCCGTTGTGCATTCGACCGCGAGCGAAGGGACGGAGGTCGAGCTGGTGCTTCCCTTGACCAAGGCAGATGAACCCAAGGTGGATGAACCCAAGGTCGATGAATCATCGTGACGCCCACACTTCCGCGTGTGTTTCTCGTCGACGATCACCAACTCTTCCTTGCCGGCGTACGCGCCGAGCTCGGTGCCCTCGTCGACGTCGTCGGTGCCGCGTCCGATGTCGACGCCGCGATCGAGATGATCCGCGAGCGCGTCCCGGATGTCGTGCTCGTCGACGTACACATGCCCGCGGGCGGTGGGGCGCGCGTCATCGTCGAGGTCGCCAAGACGCATCCCGACATCCGCTTCCTCGCGTTGTCGGTGAGTGACGCGCCCGAGGATGTCATTGCGACGATCCGCGCCGGTGCGCGCGGATACGTCACCAAGACGATCGCGCCGGACGAGCTTCTCGACGCCATCGCCCGGGTCCGCGACGGCGATGCGGTCTTCTCTTCGCGCCTCGCCGGCTTCGTGCTCGACGCGTTCGCCGACGTCGCGCCCGCGGCGGCCGATCCGGAGCTCGATCAGCTCACGCCCCGAGAGCGAGAGGTGCTGCGCCTCATCGCGCGCGGCTACGCGTACAAGGAGGTCGCACGCGACCTCGGGATCTCGGTGAAGACCGTCGAGACCCACGTGTCGTCCGTCCTGCGCAAGCTACAGCTGTCGAGCCGTCACCAGCTCGCGCGCTGGGCCTCCGACCGCCGCCTGATCTGACGCGTTCGTTCGAGCGGCTTCGCGACCAGCTCGATCTCGCTACGGTGCGGGCCGTGGCTTTGCCGGTACGACCTCCCTTCGAGCCCATGCTCGCCAAGCTCACCCGCGAGATGCCCCCCGCCGGGGCCGTTTCGTTCGAACCGAAATGGGACGGCTTCCGTTGCATCGTGTTCCGCGACGGCGACGACCTCGACCTCCAGTCGCGCAATCAGAAACCGTTGTTGCGTTACTTCCCCGAGCTGCGCGAACCCCTGCTCGAAGCGCTACCGGATCGCGTCGTGCTCGACGGTGAGCTCGTCGTGGCGAACGAACGCGGGCTCGACTTCGACGCGTTGCAGTTGCGCCAGCATCCGGCCGCGTCGCGCGTAAAGAAGCTCGCGGCCGAGATCCCCGCGTCGTACGTGGCGTTCGACATCCTTGCGCTCGACGATCGGTCGCTGCTCGACGTGCCGTTCGGCGAGCGGCGCAAGACGCTCGAACAGGTACTCGCGCACGCGGGTCCGCCGGTCTATCTCACTCCCACGACGCTCGACCGCGACACCGCCACCGATTGGTTCTCCCGCTTCGAAGGCGCGGGCTTCGACGGCGTCGTCGCCAAGCCGTTGGCCGACGGCTACCACCCCGGCAAGCGCACGATGCTGAAGGTCAAGCACGAGCGGACCTGCGACTGCGTCGTCGCGGGATTCCGCGTGCACAAGGACGGCAACGGCGTGGGCTCGTTCCTGCTCGGCCTGTACGACGACGACGGGGTGCTGCATCACGTGGGCGTCGCGAGTGCCATGTCGGCGAAGCTGCGAACGCAGCTCGCGGGGGAGGTCGAGGACCTCCGTGCCGGTGCGCTCGACAACCATCCCTGGAAGGACTGGGCCCAGTCGATGTCGGATGCGGCCGCGCAGGGTCAGCGGATGCCGGGTGGACCGAGTCGCTGGAACGCCACGAAGGATCTCTCGTGGGAGCCGCTGCGAATCGAGCGGGTCTGCGAGGTCGAGTTCGAAGGCATGATGAGCGGCCGGTTCCGGCACAACGCGCGGTTCCGCCGGTGGCGGCCCGACAAGGATCCGGCCGACTGCACCTACGCGCAGCTCGAGACGGTCCCTCCCGCCGAGCTCCGCGAGATGTTCTCGTAAGCACCCTTACTGGTCGCTCGCGCTGCGCCGCTCCGAGATCGGCCTTCGGCGTCCGGCCGGGTCGGCTCCGCTGCCGCTCCTTTCACCCCTTTCATGCCTGGTACAGACGGATCGTCTGCGCTACACTTCTACGGTTGTATTGGGCGCCCTGGCGGGGCGGTGAACGTGGGCCGTGGCCCACGTTTTTTCTTGGAGCGACGAGAAAGGTGCGGACTGTGAGTGCGACTGACGTGCAACTCGAAGCGGTGCGCGCCGCCGTCGAGCCTGCTGTCGTCGCGCTCGGACTCGACGTGTACGACGTCGAGATCCTGGGCGGGGCCGGGGCGCGCACGCTGCGCGTCACCGTCACCCGACCCGGCGGCGTCGACCTCGAGACGATCACCGCCGTGACCCACGCCGTCTCGCCGATCGTCGACGACGCGGCGACCATCGGCGGCTCCTTCCTCCTCGAGGTCAGCAGCCCGGGCGTCGAGCGCGCGTTGCGGCTCGCCGCGCACTACGACTCCGCGATCGGCGAGCAGGTGTCGGTCAAATTCCACACCGCGTCCGGTCCGCGGCGCGTCCACGGCGTGCTTCGCTGGGCCGACGGCATGCACTGTGTCGTCGAATCCGACGAAGGCGTGGAAGAGAAGATTGCGATCGCCGACGTCACCCAGGCCCGCACCGTTTTCGAATGGGGGCCGCAACCGCGTCGCCAGGCCGGCGGCAAGCACAAGAAGGTCCAGGGGCGCGCGCGGGCGAAAGGGAAGTCATGAAGAACCCGGAGATGCTGGAAGCGCTGTCGGCGCTCGCAATCGAAAAGGGAATTCCGGAAGAGATCATGCTCGAGGCGCTCGCGAACGCGCTGGTGACCGCCTACAAGCGGATGCCCGACGCGGCCGAGGAAGCGCTGGTCGAGATCGACGTCGAGACCGGCGAGATCCGCGTGATCGCCCAGGAGCTCGACGAGGTCGGCGACGTCACGCGCGAGTGGGACGACACGCCCGCCGACTTCGGTCGCATCGCCGCGCAGACCGCGAAGCAGGTGATCCTGCAGCGGATCCGCGAGGCCGAGCGCGAGATGAAGTACGAGGAGTACGCCGGCCGCGAGGGCGACATCGTCACCGGCATCATCCAGCAGACCGACGCGCGCTACACGCTGCTCGACCTCGGTCGCGTCGAGGCGTTGCTGCCGCAGGCCGAACAGGTTCCGGGCGACCGCTACGACCACGGGTCGCGCATGAAGGCGTACATCGTCGAAGTGCGCAAGACGGCCAAGGGCCCGCAGATCGTCGTCTCCCGCACGCATCCCGG
>JAODBI010000224.1 GCA_025463875.1 Actinomycetes bacterium | reverse complement strand
CGCGGACGACCTCGTAGGTGGCCGCCGGGTGACATTCGGTCGCGACGGCGCGCCCGCGGTGACCGACGTCGCGACCGCGGTCGCGGCGTCGTGCGCGATCCCGGCCTTCTTCGCTCCGGTGTCGATCGACGGGATCCGCTACGTCGACGGCGGCGTGCACTCCCCGACCAACGCCGATCTGCTCGCGGATCTGGAGCTCGACCTCGTCGTCGTCAGCTCGCCGATGTCGATCGCGAGCACGAACCCGCGATTCGCGGCGGACCAGCCGGCCCGCCGTCTCGCGCGGTACCGGCTGGCGCGGGAGGTCACTCGCGTCCGCCGGGCCGGGATTCCCGTACTCACCTTTCAACCCACCGGCCGGGACCTTTCGGTGATGGGCCTGAACGCGATGGACTCGTCCCGGGGCGCCGAGGTCACGGGTGAGGCCCTCGAGTCGACGCGCCGCCGGCTCGCACGCGCGGACGCGCAGGACCGGGTGTCGATCCTGACGTCGACGACTCCGCGAGCTTGAGCAGCTCGGTCATTCCGGCTTCGACCCCGGCGCAGAGCACCGCGATGTCGGGCGCGGTGTCGTAGTCGCCCGTAACGCCGTAGTTCAGCAAGCCGTTGTACGAGAAGATCGCCACGCCGATGCGGACGCTGCTCGCGAGTGGAACGAAGGGAAACGCTTCCATCATCGGCCGGCCGCACGCGTACAGCCGCGACTGCGGACCCGGAACGTTGGTGGTCACGGTGTTCACGTTTCGCTGCGGGATGCGCATCGCGACGCGGGTGCCGAGCGTGAGCAGCAGCGAGGGAGCGAACCCCGACAGAGAGGTGAGCGCCTCGGCGGCGACGGCCTGCTTCGACTCCTTGAGTGCGTCCATCTGCGCGCGAATGGCGCCCAGACGCTCGGCGGGCGCGGCAACGCCGACCGGCAGTTCCGCGATCATCGCAGAGACGCGGTTGTTGTACGTGCCTCGTTCTCCCGGGGTGCGTACCGACACGGGAACCAAGCTGCGCACGACGCGGCCCTCGACATCCTCATCGCGGGAGAGGAGCAGATCCCGAAAACCGCGCGTCAGCACGGTGAGCACGACGTCGTTGACAGTTCCGCCGAGCGCGCGCCGAACGGTTTTCACGTCGGTCAGTGTCGTGCGCGCCCAGTCCCAGCGCCGGTGGGGACCGATCGGGCCGTTCATCGAGGAGGTCGGCGTCGGACGTACGACTCCCGTCCACGCGCGCAGGCCCCGCGCGACCTCTTCGAGTTGCGTGAGGATCTGGCGCGGTGCCCGCGTCGCGGAGCGCGCGGCGCGGAACTGCTCGTAGGGGCTCGCGGCGAGCGCGCCGAGGGCGTCGATCACGAGGCGCGCATCGGTCGGCTCGGATTCGGCGTGCCAGTCGTCGGGCAGCGCGCGCGCCGGCTCCGGTTCCGCGTCGAGCACGACGGTCAGCAGGTCGGTCCCGGACACGCCGTCGACCATGCAGTGGTGCACCTTCGAGACAAGTGCCCAGTGGCCGCGGTCGAGCCCGTCGACCATCCACATCTCCCACAAGGGTTTTGCCCGGTCGAGCTGTTGTGACATGACGCGGCCGACGAGGTTGCGCAGCTCGCGGTCGCCGCCGGGCGCGCCCAACGCAGTGTGGCGGAGGTGATAGCCCAGATTGAAGTGCGGGTCATCGACCCACAGCGGCCGGCCGAGTTGGAACGGCACGAATCGCACCTTCTGGCGGTACCGCGGCACGGCGGGCAGCTTGCCCGCAACCATTCCCTCGAATTCCTCGTAGGCGGGAGCCGGTCCCTCGAAGATCGCCACCGACCCGATGTGCATGTGGCTGACCGCGTTCTCGATGTGCAGGAACGACGCGTCGAGCGGGCTCATCCGGTCCATCACACGTCCATTCGCCGAGGTATCGATCCGAAGGTTCGCGCCGAAGGCCTCGGCCCGCAACTGTCTACGCACGATCAGGCGCCAGGAGGGGGCGACGACCACACGGGCGATGCGCCGGCGTTGGTATTCATGATCGCGGCGAGAACGACAACCGGCATGAATCGGCGCGAGCGTCGCCGGTAGCGCTCGAAGCGGGGATAGGCCTGACCGAACGAGTCCGACAATGGTCTCTGTTCGGCGACGTGGGCAATCCGTGCGAAGACCGTCTGCCGGTTGCCTGCCAGTTCGAGCTCGGCGAGGGGCTGCCGTTGCAGGTTGAGCCACCAGTCGGGGGGCCGGTCGCTCCCGCCGTTCGAGGCAACGACTGCGACTCCGTCGCGGTGACGGATGCACGCGAGCGGGGTCGTGTGGGGCCGACCCGTCCGGCGTCCGGTCGTAGTGACGAAAGCGATGTCGCGGCCGTCCCAGTGATCGCCGAAGCACCCCCGGGTGAGTCGATGCACCGCGAGGTGTGACCGCGACAGCACCTGGATGCCGCGCTCATAGAGCCGCTCGTTCATGTCTCGACCTTCCTCTCGAAGTGTCCGGCGTGCCCTTCATGGCTTCTCCCGTCGTGTCGGCGTCGTCGATACGACGCGCGTCTAGATCACTCGACTGCGGCGCCTCTCCGGAATCAGCTCGACGACACGGATCAAAAGGCTGACGCCCGCCACCAGCGCGGAGAGAGTGAGCCGTTGACGAAGTGAGAGAGGCTTCGGCGCGCTCCCGCGACTCGGCGAAACGTCGTGGCATTGTCCGGTCTCCCGACGGCTGGTTTGCATCACAGCTGCTCCCGGTTCGTTCGGCATTTCCAAAGTAGATAGGCGGCGGTGTTACACCGCGTGAGTCGCGTATCTCCTCGGACCACCTCGCATCGACGCGGCGGTCGAAGAGGGAACGCGAGCAGTTCGTCGCGTAACCCGCGTGCGTATCTCGAGGCATGAACAACCAACACGAAATGTCAAAACAGCAAAGTCGGAACGTGTTCACACCGATGCGCATGGGCGGCCTCGTCGCGGCCGGTGCGATCGTGCTCGCCGCGTGCGGAGGCGGTAGCGGCGGCAGACCGGCAGCCGCGGACAGCATGGCCGGAATGGCGATGCCGCCCGCCGCCGGGAACGCAAGCAACGCCTCCGCCGCGGTCGCAACCGGGGCGGTGCACATCAAGGACCTTGCCTTCTCGCCGGCAACGGTGACGATCAAGGCCGGATCGACGGTGGTGTGGACCAACGACGATTCGATCCAACACGACGTCACCTTCGACGGCGGTGACATCTCATCGAGCACGTTGAACCACAACGACACGTTCTCGCACACGTTTCCGACTGCCGGTACCTATCACTACATCTGCTCGATCCATCCGTTCATGCACGGCACTGTGATCGTCACCCCGTAAGGGAGAAACCATGCCTGCGCAAAACACAACAACGCTCACCCGCCGACCGTCCACCGGCGATCCGCCGACGCGACCCGGTTTGCGCGTCGTCCGCGTCGCGCGACCGCGGCGAATGTTCCGCGCGTTCGCGGTCGCGACCGCGGCGCTCGTCGCCACGGGCGGCTACGTGCATTTCTGTCTCTACCGACACGGCTACCGGACGATTCCGAAGATCGGGGTCGGGTTCTTGCTCCAAGTGGTGTCGTCGGCGGTGGTCGTCATGGCGCTCCTCCTGGGGCCGCATCTCCTCGGGCGCGTCGCGCACGTGACCGACCGATTGGCCGGCACACTGACCGGGCTGGCCGCGGCTGCCCTGGCTACCGGGACCCTGGTCGCCTTCGCGCTCACCCGCACGCCCGGCGGCCTGTTCAACTTCCAAGAACGCGGCCTCCACCCCGCCCCGCAAGCGCTGATCGCGCTGGTGGCGGAGATCGGGGTACTCGTCGTGGTCGGCGCGTGGTTCGTCGCCGAACGCGGCCTACAACGCCGGGTTCGATCGGCCCCGACCCCCGGCTGTAACCCCACCTCCTATCTCTGAGGTGATGGATGTCAACCCTGCTCGGTACCCGTCGGTTGCTCCCCCCGGCCGACGGACCGTCGTCAGCGGGACCGCGTGCGTCGATGGGTGATGTCGCCCCGCCCCACCCGTCCGCCGCGGTCCCCGACGACGACTCGACCGACCCATCGCGCGATCGGCGCAGTACCATCCCGCGCCTGCACAGCGTCGGCCCGGATGCCTACCCGAACTGGGACGCCATCTAGCTCGACAACGTCGAACGCCTCTACCGCATCATGTACGCACGGGTCGGGAACCGCGCCGACGCCGAAGATCTCACCGCCGAGGTGTTCCAGGCCGCGCTCAAGCCGCTCCGGACATCGGCATCGGTCGGCGAGGTCCGTGCGTACCTGCTCGCGACCGCGCGTACCGTCTTGGCCTCACACTGGCGCCGCCACTACGGCGCCGAGATCACGACCATCGACGTCGGCGTCGACCGAGCCGCTCTCGACGAGCCTCCCACCGAATCGGACGCGCCCCACCGGGTCCGAGAGGTCCTGGGCGAGTTACCCGAGAACTACGCACGTATCCTCCAGCTGCGCTTCCTCGATTCGTGCACGCTCCGAGAGGCAGCGCACGCGATGAACATCAGCGTTGGGAACGCAAAGGTGTTGCAGCACCGCGCGCTCCGTCGCGCCGCGCAGGTCACCGGACAGAACCAATGAACGCGCGTCGGCTCGCGGACTTCGTCGAATCACTGCGGCGCAACCGCCGGCCGAAGCCGTTCACACCCGAAGCCGACGACGTCGACGCCATGCGCGCCGCGATCGAGCTGAACAGCGCCCCGCCGGGCGCGGCGCTCCCTCGCGCCGAGTTCGTCAACGATCTCCACCGCCGGCTCGCCGATCAGCTCGACGAGACCGACGCGCGCATCGACCTCGATGCCGCTCGCCTCAGCCGCCGCCGCGTCCTCGGCGGCATCGGCGCGGCCGCTGCCGCGGCGGTAGTCGGAGGGGTTGTCGACCGCGAGCTCCTCAACTCCGGTTCATCACCGTCCGTTCCCACGACCCAGGAGCTGGTGCCCGACGAGGGCGCCTGGCAACCGGTTGTCGCCGCCGCCAATCTCGGTGACGGTCAAGTTGCGCGGTTCTCCACAGCGTCGACGATCGGCTTCGTCGTCAACGACAATGGCAACCTCTCCGCCGTCAGCGGAGTCTGTACCCACCAAGGTTGCCTGCTCCGGCACAACGAAGCTGCGAGGCGCCTCGATTGTCCATGTCACCGCGCGTCCTTCTCCCTGCAAGGCGACGTTCTCCACCAACAGTTCCGCCAGCCGCTCCCGCCGCTGCCACACATCCAGGTGCGGGAGGTCAACGGCAAGATCGAGATCAACGACGCCCGCCCCGTGTGAACGCGGGTTCCGGACCGTGACCGATTCCGCCGGGTCGCCCTACGTCGTCGAGTACGCCGCCACCTTCGCGTTCGCGGCAAGCCCCGAACGCGTGTGGGCTGTTCTCGAAGGCTTCGAAACGCTGGCGGCGAAGTGGACCTGGCTGCGGGAGCTCCGCGTCGACGGGTCGGGCTTGCAGAAGGGAACCGTGGTGCACGGCGTCGTCGTTCCGCCGGTTCCGTACCAGATGCGACTCGACGTCGTGCTCGACGAATGCGCTCCCGCGAGACGGATCGACGCGTCGGTGCACGGCGATCTCGAAGGCACGGCACACATCGCTTTCGAGGGCGACGGTGCCGGGACTCGGGCAAACGCCGTCTGGACGATCGAGATGATGCAACCGGCCATGAGAGTCGCGGCGCGGTTCGCCCCACGCTTGCTGCGCTGGGGTCACGACCGCGTCGTCACCGCCACCGTGAACGGACTCCGCCGTCATCTCGCCGAGCACGCGTAATCCGACGACCTATCTCGCCGTAGTTCTTCACATGGTGACCGCGGGTCAGCTGTTCTGAACCGGCGCGGCGGCAGCCGTAGCCTGAGGCGTGATTCTGATCGATGCACAGGGCCTGCGGGCATCCCGCCCGAATCGCCCCCTGTTCACCGATCTCTCGCTCACCCTCAACGACGGCGACCGTATCGGGGTCGTCGGTCTCAACGGCTGCGGCAAGAGCACGCTGCTCACGATGATGAGCGGCGACCGCGCGCCCGAGGCGGGCATCGTGCGTCGTGGCCGCAATGCTCGGGTGGGCGCGCTGCCCCAGCTCCCGGTGCTGCCCGCGGGCACCGTGCGCTCCGCGGTGTGCGAAGGCCTTGATCGTCAGGAGTGGCAGGGTGAAGCGATGCTGTCGCGCCTGGGCCTGGGCGGCGTGCTCGACGCCTCGACCGACCAGCTGTCGGGCGGCCAGAAGAAGCGCGTCGCGCTCGCCGCGCTGCTCGCGCGCGAGTGGGATGCACTCATCCTCGACGAGCCGACCAACCACCTCGACCTCGACGCCATCGCCTACCTCGAGCAATGGCTCGCCGCATTTCCGGGCGGCCTGCTCCTCGTGACGCACGACCGACACGTGCTCGACCGGGTCACCAACAAGGTGCTCGAGATCGACCGCGGCGCAAGTTACCTTCACGTTCCCCGCGAACGGACGGGAGGCTCCGGATACGCGGCATACCTCGCCGCGCGCATCGAACGCGAAGCGCAGGCCGCGACGGCAGAGCAAACGCGCAAGAACCTCGCGCGCCACGAGCTCGCGTGGCTGCGGCGGGGCGCGCCCGCGCGCACATCGAAGCCCAAGGCGCGCATCGATGCGGCCCAGGCCCTCGTCGGGCGCGGTCCGGCGGCGAGCGCACGCGAGCGTGAGCTCGGCCTGTCGCTGGGCAGCACCCGGTTGGGATCGAAGGGTGTCGAGCTCCACGGGGTCGGCTTCTCGTGGCCCAGGGGACGCGACGGTGACGACCCGGGCCCGCTGCTCGTCTTGAAGCCGTTCGACCACATGCTCGAACCGGGCGATCGCGTCGGCATCGTCGGCCCCAACGGTGCCGGCAAGAGCACACTGTTGGATCTCATCGCCGGCCGGCTGCTGCCGACGCAAGGCTCGATCGAGATCGGACGCACGGTCACGATCGGCTACTACGACCAGCTCGGCCGCGACCTCGACCTGACGCAGCTCGTGCGAGACGCCGTCGCCGGCGGCAAGGGTGAGCCCACCCTCGACGACGTCAGGCTGATGCGCCAGTTCTGGTTCGACGGCGACGCGCAGTTCGCACCGATCAGTACGCTGTCGGGCGGCGAGCGTCGGCGCCTGCAGCTGCTACTCACGTTGATCGAGCAGCCCAACGTGCTCCTGCTCGACGAACCGACGAACGATCTCGACCTCGACACCCTGCGCGCGCTCGAGGAGTTCCTCGACGACTGGCCGGGCATCGTCGTCGTCGTCAGCCACGACCGCGTGTTCCTCGATCGCACTGTCGGCGAGGTGATGGCACTCGACGGAGACGGTCGAGCCGTCGTGGTGCGCGGCGGGGTCGCCGGATGGCTCGCGCAACACGCGGCACGCCCGACTGGTGCGACCGGTTCGGCCGGCTCGACGTCCACTGCCCCCGCGGCGCAACGGATCGCGTCGCCTCCGGTGGCGAGGCCCGTGTCGAGCAAGAGCCCCAGCACACTGCGCCATCAGCTGGGGCTGGCCGATCGCGAGCTCGCCGACGCGATCGCGGCGCGAGACATGGTGCAGTCCGAACTCGTTGCAATGGGCGCCGACCACAAGGAGTTGGTGCGCCTCAGCGCGAAGCTCACCACCAGCCAGATCCGCGTCGACGCCGCCGAAGAGCGCTGGCTGTCACTCGCCGACGAGGCCGAATCACTCCGCATGGACATCTGAGCCCGACCGCGCGGCTTGGCCGCAAGTGCACCGCGCGTTACCGAACCGCGCGTGTGTCGGCGACGATTTCGAGAACGGTCGCCTCCGATCGAGACAAATGGCCGCGCGCTTCGTTGCGTGAGAAGGCGTCGATCAAGCCCCCCTCGATCCAGGACTCGGGCACCTGGGGATGGACGTAGCTCTTCCGTGAAACGGCGCGGGTGTTGTTGAGGCGCGCCGCCGCCGCGTCGATTGCAGTGACAATCTTCCTTTTGGCATCGGTGGCCGAGCGGGGTGGACCAAGATCGATGAGCGCTTCGGCCGCGGTCACCGAGCCGCCCCACGTACGGAAGTCCTTTGCCGTCAACGACACCGCGCTCGTCGCGCGCAGATAGTCGTTCACATCGGCAGAATTGACGTGCACCACGTGCCCATGATCATCGACGTACTGGAAGAGCTGCTGGCCCGGGAGTTCCTCACACGCAGATACGACGCGCGCGAGGAGTGGATCGCGCAGTCGTACCTGCTGCTCCTTGTGAGACTTCGCGCGGAAGTCGAACTGCATGGTCTCGCCGTCGACCTGTACGTGTTCGTGGTGGAATGTTGTGATCCCGTACGACTGATTCTGCTTCTCGTATTCGTCGTTGCCGATGCGAATCAGCGACTCGTCCATCAGCCGAACCGCGGCCGCGACGACCTTGTCGCGAGGCAGGCCCTCGAGCGACAGATCTCGCTCGAGGCGAAGTCGCACGACGGGGAGCGCCGCGCCGAACGTACCCATGTGGTGAAACTTCGTCGCGTCTCGTACCGCGCGAAAGAGCGGGTGGTAGCGATACTGCTTTCGGCCCTTCGAGTCGCGACCGGTCGCCTGGATATGCCCGTTCGGAATCGCGCTGATCCAAACGTGCGTCCACGCAGGCGGGATACCGATCGCGGAAATTCGATCTCGCTCCGAAGGATCGCTCACAAGTGCCCCGTCGGGACCGCGGAACACCCAACCCTTTCCGTCGCGCTCGCGTGTCATCCCCGGGATGGCGTCGTTGACGTACACCAAACCCGCCTCGTCGGCGGCCGTGAACGGGTCGAGCGTCGGCCCGGGACGGGTCTCCATCGCGCCTCCTACGAGGGTCGACCCCAGGGACGTTATCCACGTCAACGCGGCGTTGGCGCGCTCGTACTGAGCGACGCTCCTGTGCCCCGCCGAACGTCGAGGGCTACCGCGTCCGGTGTCGGCGTCGAGCGAAGGCGAGCGCGAGTGCGCCGGCCACGAGTGACGAGAGGCCGATAATTGGGCCGGACTCCGAGCTGCCGGTGAAGGGCAGAGCGCCCGTGCCGGTGTTCGCACCGGT
>JAODBI010000200.1 GCA_025463875.1 Actinomycetes bacterium | reverse complement strand
GTCTTGTCGGACGGCGATCAGAAACGCCGGCGCGCTGATGTTGGCGACGGCCATCATTGTCGCGGTGATGTTGACCCCTGCGTCCGCTGCCAGCGCGGCGACCCCCCGGCACATTGCTCTCGCCGCCACCTACACCGGAGGGCCCGACACCATCACCAGCTTCCGCTGCGTTCTCGCATCGGCGCCGTCGACCTGTCACGGAACCGCCGAAGGCGCTGCCACCTACGCCGGCGGATGGTTAGGCACCTCCCACTATGTCTACCGATTCCTCGTGGCTCCTTCGGGCACGGTGACCGTCGACATCAGCGAACTGTTCGAAGGCGCCGTCGAGGGTTGTGGTACCGGCACCTTCACCGTCTTCACCCACGAGACCATCGAACCATCCGGAACGGCGCAGGGCAGATGGGTCATCCCGGCGCTCGGCACCGATGACCTACGGCGGCTGACCGGAACCGGCACCAGCACCGGCAGCTACGCCCCGGACGGTGCGGGCGGCGGCCAGCTCACCGGTCGGCTCCTCTGTCAAGGCTGACCGCCCGCCACGCAATGAAAACTCGCCATCGGAGGAATTGGTCGCGGTACAGCTTGATTCGAGAAGCGTTGCCTAGCGATGCACTGGAGCGCGCCCGTTGGGAGCAATCCGCTTGACGCGGCTCGGCCGCGGGAAGGACGGCCGAAATGCCGCACCGAAGGAGTCGATCAGACGCGATCGACCGAACTCTCCTGCGAGGCCGGTGCCGGGGAACGGCATCGGCGCGAAGGCAGAGGATTGGGACCGTTCAGCGGTGGCCAACTCACCATCATCATCGTCACGTTCGCGGCGTTATTGCCGTTCCCGGTCGGGGCGTGGGCGTTGTCGTTCACGAACGTGGCCATTACCGACCCGGCGGCGTCAACCAGGCGAAGGTCGACGCCAAGAACAACCTCAACACCGCAATCCACGACGCGGGCACCGGGACAGCCGCGAAAGTGAACGTCTTCGGTCAGCTCTCGGCGACTGTGACTGGTTCGGTCACCGCGAACCCGCCAAGCGTGCGTGCATCGCGCGTATGAAACTGAGCGCGTACGTCGCACCGATACGAGCGTCGTGTGAATGCGGGCCGCGCGCCGTGCCGCCCATCCTGGAGCGCGCGGAAGGCACTGTGCGTTACTTTCCGATCGCTTTCGGCAGGCCTTCGCGCGGACTCCCACCGCGTGCGGGCGCGAGCTCGCGCCGTTGTTTGCGTGGATCGAATCGCGGTGAGCCGCACCTCCCTTGCAGAGAGAGTTGCCGAGTGACATGCTCGGACAGGCCTCGTCATCCGTCATGCGGAGCGGGCTCTGGTTCAGGGGAGCCGATTATCCGGGGGGATTGGTATGTCGCCAAAGCGGGTGCTCGCGATGTTCGCGTGTGTCGCGGTCGCGTTGGGGCTCGGTGGCTTCGTCGGCACTGCGTCGGCGGCGGTTGCACCTCCCAACGACAAGATTGGCGGCGCGACCGTCGTGTCCGCGTTGCCGTTCGTGCGGACGGTCGACACAACGGGCGCGACAACCGATGCAAACGACGCGCAGGTCAACCAGACTTGCGGTGCCCCCGCAACGAACAACAGCGTGTGGTACAAGTTCACCGCCGGCCCTAGTGACACGGTTCTCGGGGTCGACACGAGCGGGAGCACGTACTCCACCGGGGTCATCATCGCGACGGGTGCTCCGGGCGCGCTGACGACCCAGTCGTGCGGTCCGGTTACCGCCAGGGCGGCCACCGCCTCGGGCAAGACGTATTACATCTTGGTGTTCGACGATTCCGGTTCCGGCGGCACGCTGCACATCTCGATCCACGGTCCCGCACCTGTGCCGCCCAACGACAAGATCGACCACGCCGTCGCTGTCTCCGCGTTTCCGTTCCGCGCCACGCTCGACACGACGACCGCCACGACCGACGCCGTCGACACCCAGGCGAACGCAAGCTGCGGTGCACCGGCAACGGGAAACAGCGTTTGGTACAGGTTCAGGCCCGGACCGAACCACCACAACATCTTCGTCGACGCTTCCGCGAGCGACTACTTCGCGGGTGTCCTCATCGCCAAAGGCACACCTGGTGCGTTGACGACTGTGTCATGCGGTCTATTCTTCGTCTCCGCCAATCTGACGCCGGGGACCACGTACTACATCATGGTCTTCGACGCCTTTGGTGGTGGCGGCGGCACGCTGAGGCTCCACATCGACGATGCTCCGAGCATCGCCCTGAATGTCCACGAGCACACTCTCATCGACCCGCACGGAGTGGCGCATCTCACCGGCACCTACAGCTGCACCCATGCGAGGAGTCTCCATGTCTTTGGAACTCTCATCGAGATCGTGGGTGACAAGGTGGCGGTCGGACACTTCGACACGCTTGGCGTGCCCGCGCCGATCTGCAACGGCCTACTGCACCCGTGGACCGGACTGGTCCTGCCCCCGAACACGAGCCCGTTTGCCCCGGGCCAAGCGGCGGCGTTCACCAAGGCGCTCGCATGCGGCGACGTCGCGTGCACGCAGGTCGGCAAAACGACCGTGGTGGATCTGACACGCAGTACCGCGAGTACGTCCAACTTGGCGGCAGCAACCAGTAGCAGCACCCGGACGGTCCGTCGTTCGTCCGGACGCACCTACGGGAATGCCCTTCACGCCGCCACCGCCACCTGGGGCCACTAGACACCAGGACCTCAAACAATCATGCCGACACTTCTTCCAATGAGGCGCTTGTGTCACGATTCTTGAAGGCCACCACAGTTGCGATGCTCGTGAGTGCGGTCGCGGGCATCCCGTTCGCGGCTCGCCCGGCGCTCGCCGGGCCGGCGCGCATCGGCAAGATCACGGTGAAGCATGTCCGTCTCGACTGGACACCGACGCGAACCTCGGGCCAGGCCGCATCGCTCAACGCGCAGGCGGCCGCGAGCGCGTCGATCCCGATGTTCACGGCCTCCGTGCGCGACGGCACTTCGACGTTCCGCTACTCGATGGTTGGCAAGAACCCGTTCGTTGCCCAGACCCAGCCGAGCACCACGGTCAGTACCACGCTGATACCGGTCGTCATCAAATTCTCGAACGGCGACACGTGGAACCCGGCGGTGATCGACTCGTGCGATTCGCAGAGCGCGCTGACCCGAGCCCGGAACTCGCCCATCTTCGTTGCCCAGCCCTGGAAGTTCGGCCCTACAAGCGTGGGCACGGGTCAGTACATCGACGCCTTTCAACGGGGCGAGTTCTACCGCCAGACGAAGCCGAACGGCATCAACCCCGGTTACCACGTGAAGCTGGCACTCAAGACGCACGCGGCCCTCGTGCTGCACGTCCCTACCGCCGACGCGGCCGAGAGCACGACGGTGTGCGGCAACCGCAAGCTCGGGGCGGTGGAGATCAACTACCTCGACGGTCAGATCCAGCACTACATCACCGCCACACTCGGATCCGCGGCCACGACGACGTTCCCGCTCTTCCTGCTCGGCAATGTCGTCGAGTACATCGGCAGTACCAGTAACTGCTGTGTGCTCGGCTACCACAACGCGATCCCAAACGCGAGCCAGCTGCAGACCTACGGCGTGTCGATGTACGACAACACCGGCGACTTCGGGAGTATCGCCGACACGTCGATCCTGGCGCACGAGGTCGGTGAGTGGATGAACGATCCCATCGGCACCAACCCGACGAAGCCGTGGGGCAACATCGGTCAGGTTGCGGGCTGCCAGTTCAACCTGGAGGTCGGCGACCCCTTGACCGGCACGGGGATCACCGACACGCTCAATGGCAAGAAGTACCACCTGCAGGAGCTGGCCTTCTTCAGCTGGTTCTACCACTCGTCGCCGAGCCTCGGTGCCAACGGATGGTTCTCGAGCAATGGGACGTTCAGAACGTCCGCTGCGCCCTGCTGAGCGCGAACTCGTCTCCGACCGGCTGACGCGCGAGGCACCTTTCGGTGTATGCATTTCGTGGACCTCACGCACTCCCTGAGCTTGCAGTCGGGGCTCCACACGCACATCTATTTCAACTGGGGGATCAACGGCGCGACGACGCCGTAGACAGGTCGCACACGTCATCCGTAGACAGGGAGTCTGTTGGCAGCGGCATGAGAGCAACGCGGAGCAGCCGGCGCGCGGGAACGCCCCGGCTCATGCCCGAGGCCGGGGCGTCCCGAGGTCGGCGGTCGACTCGCGGGCGAGCGGCCCAGCCGTCCGTGCGAACCCACACGGGCCCGCGCTCGTGCCGTACCCACGGCGAACCGGTTCATGCGCGCACTGAAGGAGGCTGGCGCGGTCGGAAACGGTCCGACGGTTCACGGTGCACCAAATCGGGCAGCCCGCCGGCGCGGCGCTTGGACAATGGCAAAGATCGATGCGCAAACTGTGAACGGATGCGCGTCGTGCAGCCGAGGGATGCAGAGAGATTCGTCGACTGCGGCCCACCACGGCCGGGCGGCCGGGTTGGGACTTTGCACTCCGCGATCGAGGGGGACGGACAGACGTGGGGTACGCGCGCATGGATGCGCAGGGTTGTCTGATCGATCAAGGTCTGGGATTCCCGCGGTGATGCTCGGCCGGGAACACCCAGCGCTCCTCTCGGGAATCGGTGACACCCGCATCGGCCGCGCCCGATGCGGTGACGCGGATGCCATCGGCGAGCTCTACGCCGACCTCTCGCCGGGTGTGCTCGGGTACCTGCGCGGCGCCGGCGCATGCGACGCCGAGGACCTGGCCGGCGACGTATTTCTGGCCGTGATCCGTGGTCTCGCCGGCTTCGAGGGCGACGAGACCGCGTTTCGCCGATGGGTGTTCACGATCGCGCACCATCGACTCATCGATGTCCTGCGGAAGGACGCGCACCGGACGATCGGTGCCTCCTTCACGCCCGGAGTCGACATCCTCGAAGACGATACTTATGACCGTGTGATCGGGCGGCTGGATGCCGCGCCCGCCGTGCGCGCGCTCGCGCGCCTGACTCCGGATCAGCGTGACGCAGTCCTACTGAGATCCGTGGCCGGTCTCTCGGTGGCTGACACGGCGGCGGTGTTGAACAAATCGCAGGGGGCCGTGAAGACGTTGCATCGGCGTGCTCTTGCCGCGCTCGTCCGACTCGTCGATGGCGAGACGGTCTCATGACGTTCCTCCGCTCGTCCGATCCGGGCCGTGGGCGCGACGCCGAGCGAGTCGCGGTAGCGCTGCGTCGGGAGCTGCTCCTGCCCGTCGACGACGAGCTCGCAGCCCGGCATCTCGAGGCGATGTCGCTCGAGTTCGATTGGGAGCTCGCCCCCGAACCCGGTGATCCTCGACCGAAGCACCGGGCGCCGAACGTCGTTGCGACATGCGTGGTCGCCGTCGCGTTGAGTCTGACGAGCGGCTTCGCGGCCGCCGGCGCTCTGCCTGCAACGGCTCAGCACTGGCTCAGTCGGGCGACGCGTCTTGTCGGTATCCCTCTGCCGGATGCCCCCGAGCGCCCGCGCCCGCCGCTGCCGCCGCGTACCGGTATGCCCCGCCCCGCCCCGTCCCGGACGGTCGCGACACTGACCGAGCCGGTCCGGCGAAACGCAACCGCGAAGATGAGCTCGCCGGCCGGCCCCGGATCCGCGGCCGGGCAGTCGCTTGGTTCGAGCGCCGCCCTGCAGGTGCATACGCCGCAAGCGAACGCGTCGTGGTCGGAACCGGCTGCTCCCTCGTGGCCGAAGGAAACGGTCGATGCCGGGAACGGCACCGGGGACAACGACGGGAACGCTGCCGACGACAGCGCGGCGAACGGAGCCGAGCACGGCGCCAGGAAGTCCGAGGTCAAAGGGTCGGCCGAGGACAAGAGCAACGGTGAACAGTCAGCCGGCGAAAGCGGAAACGCCAAGACCAACCCCGAAGCCACCGCAGGGCCCACGAGCAACCAACAGAACAACGACAAGAGCAACATGCAGAGCGACGGCCGTGCCGCCGCCGCCGACGTCGGTCGCGGCTAGCGCCACCTCGCGAGCGTCGTCGACGTCTTGCGAAACAAACGGTGCATGACCCGTTTCCTCAGCACGCGTTCGAACGTTCACTGATTGTTGGACCGGTCTCGCGGTCCACCCCACTGCCCAGTGCCGCGAGACCGGCTCCGCCTCCCGACGGTTAGCGAACGGTAAAGGTTGCCGCGACCTTCGCTCGCGCCGGCATGAGCCGACGCGCGGTGGGTACTGAACGAGCGCGGCCACGGATGGCTTGCGTGGAAGGCGGACCTCCCCGCCGTTCGACCTTCCGTCACTCGGAGACGCCCCGGTCGGTGGCCCCGCCGGGGCGTCTCGAGGAATTGACCCACTGCGTTCGTGCAGCCATACCGACGAAAGGGACTGCCATGTACATCGGGGTGGGAACGCTCGTCGTCATCCTCATCGTCGTGCTCATCATCTACTTGGCCAGGCGCGCCTGATCCTCATAGCGGCGCGCAAGTCGCCGTGGAGCACGCGACCGACGGGCCCCGGAGACCCGTCGGTTTGAACGTCGAGAGGAGCCGGCGGTGGTTCCCGGCCGGCGGCTTGCTACGGATGCATCGCCGAGCACTTGTTGACGCCGGTGGGGTCGACGGGTGCGTTGGCGAGTATCGGATGTGCTCGCTGGATGGCACTGAAGTCGAACATGCCGAGCATGGGGTCGGCGTGCGCGTCGCGATTCGTGAGCGACGGCAGCCCGAAACGGGTTTCGATGAATCGCAGAATGGACGTGTGGTCGTAGACCGTGTGCGACACAAAGTGCTTCTTGGCGTAGGGCGAGATGACGATCGTCGGCACCCGGATGCCGTACCGGTCGAACGCGGCGGGTGTGTCGCCCGGCTGCAGCATCGGCGGAATGTTGTCCGGGATCGGGGCGGCGGGCGGTGCAACGTGATCGTAGAAACCGCCGTGCTCGTCGTAGGTGAGGAACATCGCCGATGACGACCAGTTCGGGCTGTTGACGAGTGCCTGGGCGATGTCGTGCACGAACTTCTCGCCGACTTGCACGTTCGCCGGCGGGTGCTCGTCGCTCTCGACGTTCACCTTGCCGAACGGATTGGAATCGACGAACGACACCTGGGGCAGCGTGCCGTTGGTGGCGTCGGTGAAGTACTGCGAGAGGGGCAGGAGGTTGGCCGAGTGTTGTTGCACATCGGCAAAGAGCACGTTCTCGGAGAATCCGCTGGCGGTGTAGACCTTCCAGCTCACGTGCGCGGCGTCGAGCTCACGAAATACGGTCGGCTGAGTGAAGCCGCCCGTCGGCGGCAGGTCGTTGCGGATGTGGCCGAAGGACGTGCCCGCCACGAGATAGAAGCGGTTCGGGAACGTCTGGGTCAGGGTCGACGCGAAGTAGTGGTCGGCGATCGAGAAGTCGTTCGCGATCTGGTTGTAGAAAGGCAGCTGTCCTTTGGCGTAGTAGCCCATCGTGCGGCTACCGGTGGGGTCGGCCGGGTCGACGTTCGCGGCGGTGAACCCTTGCATGGTCCCGCCACTCCATTCCTGATGCGTGCCGTTCCAGGAGTGGTTCAGGTCGGCAACCTCGCACAGCGTCGTCTTCAGGAACGGGTGGATCGGCGCGCCGCCATTCGGATTGGGATTGCCTCCCAGCGGCTCGATCGTCGACGCCGGTTGGCCCTGATAGTGCAGCCGGGCGAAGTACGAATCGAAGGACCGGTTCTCCTGCATCATCACCACGACGTGATTGATCTTCGCGACACCGGTCGGTGCCGCCACGGCACCCGCCGACGACGACGTGGCGACGGCCGTACCCCACGTCGATGCCATCGTGGCCAGGGCGAGTACGCCCACCAGGTGCCTGCGCCGGTTCGTCAAGATTGTCGTCATGGCAAACTTCTAGCTCTCGGGTCCTTGTGCGTCAAGCGAGAGTGGACTGTGAGCGCACCGCCGCAATGGCTCTGGAAAGATGCTTGTCTGTGGGCGGAATTACGAACGATCGCGCGTCGTACTGCGTGACGAAGGCACTGCGGGCGAGATGACACAAATATCCGGTACTTCGACGCGTCACCCGCGCCCGTCGCTCGTTTTCGCGGTCCTGGTTCCGGCCGTCATCGTGGCGGCCGTCATGGTGCCCGTGGCTGCGCTCCGTCCCCTGGACGGAGACGAGGGCTTCTACGCGCTCGCCGCCAAATTGGTCGCGCACGGAAAGACGCCCTACGTCGACTTCTGGTTCCTCCAGGCTCCGCTCCTTCCGTACGTCTACGGAACGTGGGAGAGGATCATCGGCGAGTCCTGGTACGTCCTACGCAGCCTTTCCGTCGTGCTCACGGTCGCGCTCGGCTGCGTGATCTATTGGCACGTGTTGCGGCGGTGGTCGTCGCGGCGACTCGCGTTGATCGCGGTGCTCTTGTTCGCCACCACACCGTTGGGCTTCCAGTGGTTCCCGACGATCAAGACCTACGCGCTGTCAACGTTGTTGCTGTTCACTGCGTACGTCTGGGCGCAGTCTCGCTCGGCCAAAGCATGGTTCGTCGCCGGACTCTTCGCCGGGCTGGCAGTCGACGTGCGGCTGCTGTTCGGCTCGGTCGTCATCGTGTTCCTGGTATACGCGCGTCGCGACGCGTGGCGGTTTCTCGTCGGGCTCGCTGTAGGGCTCGTACCGTCGATCTGGTTGTTCGTCATCGGACCGGGGCGGTTCGTCAACGACACGCTGCGCGCCCAGACGACTCGGAGTCACGCGTCAATCCCGTCGAACGTCTTCGGGAAGACACGCACCGTCGGTCGAGTGCTCGTCGAACCGCACTTCCTGCTGCTCGTCGTCCTCGGTGTAACGCTGATCGTGGTGTGCGTCCGTCGCCGGCAGCGACTCCCGTTGTCGGTGGCGATCGCGGCGACGCTCGGGATCACGAACCTCCTGCCGACGCCCAGCTACGCGCAATACTTCGTCACACTCATCCCGTTCCTCGCCGTGGCGACGATCGAGCTCGTCCAGCTGCTCGACATTTCGGCTCGGGTGCGCGAGCAGCGATTCTTGGCGATCGCCGCGCTGATCCTCGTCGTCCCGGCCGCGTGGTCGTTTCACGTCGTCACGTCCGCGGACTCGACGGAGCTACGGATCTCGGACGCGCGGGCCGTCGCCCGTGCCGTCGATCGTGTCGCGCACCGGGACGAGGTCGTGTTGTCCTTCTGGCCCGGATTCATCTACGAGTCGCACGTTCGCCAGTTCCCGGGGCTCGAGAGCGACTTCGCGCCGTTCGTTCTGTCGAACACGCATCTGTCACCCGCACGCGCCGCCGAATATCACATGCTCTCGACGGCGGGCATGAAGCAGGCGATCAACAGCCACGCCGTCCGCGTCATCGTCTTCGGCAAGGGAGCTGCGAATCAGGGCGTGCGCTGGCGCCAGATCATGGCCGCCGCCGGCTACCGACCCGTCGCCCGAGTCCGCTCCGACGTCATCATCTTCCGCCTCGCCGGCTAACTCAGGCGGAGACGCGCTCTAAGAGGTTCTGTGTTGCCCGGCGTTGCTCGTAGCCGATCTCATAGAGCATCGCGACAACCGCCGACGTCGTGAACGGGCCGTCGGGCGCGTCGTCGGTGTTGCTCACCAGCTCGACGAGCAGTCTCTCGTGATCAGTCATGGGCAAATGCCTCCTGAGTGGAAGGATCGCAGTGCACGCGTTACCCCGGTGTGACCGGGCTGTGACAAATCGGGCGGTCCGTCCCGAAGTCGGGCTGTTTGCCGCCGTTCTCGGGTAGACAGGCGTCGATGCGTCGGATCGAAGGGTCGCCGCTGTCGGACGAGGAACTGAACCGCGTCGACGCATACTGGCGCGCCGCGAACTACCTGACGGTCGGCCAGATCTATCTCCTCGGCAACGCGCTGCTCGAGCGACCACTCGCCGTGACCGACGTGAAGCCGCGGCTCCTCGGGCACTGGGGAACGAGTCCGGGTCTCAACCTCGTCTACGCGCACTGCAGCCGGCTCATCGCGCGCGACCACCTGAACATGATGTACGTGATCGGGCCCGGACACGGCGGACCGGCGATCCTCGCGAACACGTGGCTGGAGGGCAGCTACACCGAGACCTATCCCGCGATCACGCGCGACGCCGAGGGCATGGAACGGTTGTTTCGCCAGTTCTCGTTCCCGGGTGGCGTGCCGAGCCACGTCGCTCCCGAAACGCCGGGTTCCATCCACGAAGGTGGGGAGCTCGGCTACTCGATCGGGCATGCCTTCGGTGCCGCGTTCGACAATCCCGATCTGGTCGTTGCGTGTGTCGTCGGCGACGGCGAAGCGGAGACGGGCCCGCTCGCGACGAGTTGGCACTCGAACAAGTTCCTCGACCCGGTCGGCGACGGCGCAGTGCTCCCGATCCTGCACCTCAACGGATACAAGATCGCGAACCCGACCGTGCTGGCGCGCATCCCCGAGACCGAGCTGACCGACATGCTCAACGGTTGCGGCTGGGAGCCCTTCATGGTGTCCGGCGACGACCCGGCGCGTGTGCACCAGGAGCTGGCCGCGACCCTCGAGCACGTGCTGGGTGAGATCCGAGCCATCCAACGACGCGCGCGCGACGAGGGCGATCGCTCTCGTCCGCGCTGGCCGATGATCGTGTTGCGGACGCCGAAGGGCTGGACGGGTCCGAAGTTCGTCGACGGTCTCCCGGTCGAAAACACCTGGCGGGCGCACCAGGTGCCGCTTTCGCGCGTGCGGGAGAATCCGGAGCACCTCGCGCAGCTCGAGACCTGGATGCGTTCCTATCGGATCGAGGAGTTGTTCGACGAGCGCGGACGGCCGCGTGCGGAGATCGTCGACTGGTTGCCGACGGGCGACCGGCGCATGGGATCGAACCCGCACGCCAACGGCGGGCTGCTGACCCGAGATCTGCGGCTCCCCGACATGCACGACCACGCGGTGGTGGTGACCGTGCCGGGAGCCGAACTGGCCGAGTCGACACGCGTCCTGGGCGCGTATCTGCGGGAGGTCTTCCGCCTGAACGCCGAGACCCGCGACTTCCGCATGTTCGGTCCGGACGAGACCGAATCGAACCGGCTCGAGGCGGTCTACGAGGTGACCGCCAAGACGTGGGAAGCAGAACGACTCGACGTCGATGTCGCGCTCGCTCCCGACGGCCGCGTCATGGAATACCTGAGTGAGACGACGTGCGAGGGCTGGCTGGAGGGGTATCTCCTGACCGGTCGCCACGGCTTCTTCTCGTGCTACGAGGCCTTCGCGCACATCATCGACTCGATGTTCAATCAGCACGCGAAGTGGTTGAAGGTCGCACGCGGGTTGCCGTGGCGGCGTCCGATCCCGTCGTTGAACTATCTCCTCACCTCACACGTGTGGCGTCAGGATCACAACGGCTTCACCCACCAGGATCCGGGCTTCATCGACGTCGTCGTCAACAAGAAGGCCGAAGTGGTGCGCGTGTATCTGCCGCCCGACGCGAACACGTTGCTGTCGACGGTCGATCACTGCCTTCGCAGTCGTGAGTACGTGAACGTCATCGTCGCGGGCAAGCAACCCGAACCCGCGTGGCTCTCCATGGACGACGCGATCCTGCATTGCACGCGCGGCATCGGCATCTGGGACTGGGCTTCCAACGACGAAGGCGCCGAGCCCGACGTGGTGATGGCGTGCGCGGGTGACGTGCCCACGATGGAGACACTCGCGGCGGTGACGCTCCTGCGCCAGCACCTTCCCGATCTCAAGGTCCGGGTCGTGAACGTCGTCGACCTCATGCGGTTGCAGCCGGACACCGAGCATCCACACGGCCTCTCGGACCACGACTACGACACGTTGTTCACGGTCGACAAGCCGGTGATCTTCGCGTATCACGGCTATCCGTGGCTGATTCACCGGCTTGCGTACCGACGCGCCGGGGCCGAGCACCTCCACGTGCGTGGCTACAAGGAAGAGGGAACCGTCACGACGCCCTTCGACATGCTCGTGCGCAACGACATGGATCGTTTCCACCTCGTGATGGACGTCATCGACCGGGTGCCGGGTCTCGCGCCGCGTGCCGCGCACGTCCGCCAGCACATGGTCGACGAGCGCACGCGGCATCAGCTCTATACGCGCGCCATGGGCGAGGATCTCCCCGAAGTGCGCGACTGGAAGTGGACCGGCAATTCGTGACGCTGCTGGTGGTCAACGCCGGTTCGAGCTCGCTCAAGCTGTCGGTCCTCGATTCGTCCGACAATGTTCTCGCGCACGACGACATCTCCGAGTGGAGCGGCGACGACGCGCCCATCGGTGAGCTCGCGACCCGGACGGGCACGATCGACACCGTCGGGCACCGGGTCGTGCACGGCGGCACGACGTTCACCCGACCTGTCGTCGTCGACGATGCCGTCCTCGGCGGCCTGCGCGAGCTCACGCCGCTGGCGCCACTGCATGAACCCCGTGCGATCGCCGCGATCGAGGCCGCGAGACGTGCGTTGCCCGGCGCGATGCAGGTCGCCTGCTTCGACACCGCGTTTCACGCGACGATCCCGGCCGCCGCGAGCACGTACGCACTCCCCGCAGCCTGGCGCGCCCGCTGGCCACTGCGGCGTTTCGGTTTCCACGGACTCTCCCATGCATACGCGGCCCGCCGGGCAACCGAACTCGCGGGGGGAGAACTCGCGGAACTGCACATCGTCACCTGCCACCTCGGTGCGGGCGCGTCGCTGTGCGCGATCGACCGCGGTCGATCGGTCGACACGACGATGGGGTTCACGCCCCTCGAGGGACTCGTGATGGCGACCCGCGCCGGATCGATCGACCCGGGCCTCGTGCTCTGGCTCTTGCAGGAGGCGGGACTCACCGCGTCGGAGGTCGGGGAAAGCCTCGAGACCCGGAGCGGCCTCGTCGGGCTCGCGGGCACGGCCGACATGCGTGAGGTGATCGAGCGAAAGGCCGGAGGTGATAGCGCGGCCGCGCTCGCGTTCGACGTCTACACGCACCGCCTCCGCCGGGAGATCGGCGCGATGAGCGCCGCGCTCGAAACCGTCGACGTCTGCGTGTTCACGGGTGGGGTAGGGGAGCACGCACCGTCGGTGCGCGCCGCCGCCCGCTTGCCCGTCGATATCGCCGCCAACGAATCAACCACACGCGACGGAGAGATCAGCGCGCCCGGATCGGGCGTGCGGACTTTCGTGGTGACCGCGCGCGAAGACCTCGAGATCGCGCGCGAGGTTCGTGCACTCTTGGCCTAGCCCGGAGCGATCGGTCATGATGCCGCCATGGGCGACCGGCCGACGATCATGCTCGTGCACGGCGCGTGGCACGGAAGCTGGTGCTGGAACGCGGTACGGAATGCGCTCCACGACGAGGGATTCTCCACCGCGGCCGTCGACAACCCGTCGGTAGCGGTGCCGGGATCAGATCTCGCAGCCGACGGCGACAACCTGCGGCGGGCGCTCGATGCCGTCGACGGGACCGTCGTGCTCGTCGGACACTCCTACGGCGGAGCCGTGATCACGGACGCCGGCACGCACCCCAAGGTGGAACGACTTGTGTACCTCACCGCATTCGCGCTCGACGCGGGCGAGAGCGTCGCCCAGAACGGGCTCACAGGCGGTGCCACGAGCGAGCTCGGCAATGCGATGAGGTTCGACGGAGACGCTGTCAGTGTCGATCCCGGGCGCGCCGTCGAGTTCTTCTTCCACGACTGCGCGAGCGACGTCGCGGACGCCGCGTGCGCGCAACTGCGTCCGATGTCGATGGCTGCGATGCTCGGTGTAACCCGGAACGTCGCGTGGCGTGAGAAGCCGTCGACGTACATCGTGTGCACCGACGATCGCGCGCTCCCGGTCGGGCTTCAACGCTCGTGTTCGGCGCGCACCGACAACGTCCGCGAGATACACGCGAGCCACTCGCCCTTCCTGAGCCGTCCCGGCGATCTCGCGCGGATGCTCGGCGCGATCGCGACGGCGCGGGAGCCCTGACGCAGCTGCGAGCTACTTCGAGCCGACGATCTTCGCCAGTTCCGACAGGGAGCCGATCCGGTCGTAATCGGCGTCGAGATGGAGTTCGTACGGATCCATCAAGACGGGATGCAACCCCGCGGCGCGCGCGCCGATGACGTCGATGCCCGGCATGTCGCCGACGTACCACGCGTCGGCGGCAGTGATCCCCATCGCATCGAGCGCGAGCCGGAAGATGCGGGGATCGGGCTTCATCACGCCGACCGCACCGGAGTCGATCACACACTCGACGTCCACTCCGAGGCCCGGACCGACTTGCAGGATCTCGGCCTGCGCCAGGCGGGCGCCGATCAGGCCGTCGGCGTTCGAGATGATGCCGAGTCGCACGCCCGTCTCGGCCAGCTCGCGTAGACCGTCGCGGGATCCCGGGAACTCGCGCAACCACAACGCCGCGTCGGCGAACTCACTGTCGAGGTGTTGGTGGACGTCCTCGCGCATCTCGTCCGGAGTACCGCACTCCGTCATGTAGCCGTCGAGATACGCGCGCCAGCGGGTGGCCCAATCGATCGTCTCGTCGGCGGTGAACGGAAAGGTCAGCGCGCCCGCGTAGTGCGCGCGATCCAGTATCCCGACCGACGGCGTGAAGCCGGCCCGCGCGAACGCTCCCATGATGCGGTCGTGTGTGGGCACCAGGAACACCCCGCCGACGTCCAGAAGCACGGCTTTGGGAGGGGCGGGAAGCGGTCGGGGCACGGCCGGAAAGCTAGCTGCCGACTCGTCGATGGAACCCATCAATGCCGTCCTCACCCGCACCGAACTCTCGACGAAACGCGTCGGTCAAAACCATCAACCGGGCCGGACCCGGCTGGTACCGTTGCTATTCATGGAGTTTCGACGCATCAACGCTTTACCGCCGTACGCGTTTGCGCAGATCGATGCGCTGAAGATGCAACTCCGGCGAGCAGGCGAAGACGTCGTCGACCTCGCGTTCGGCAACCCCGATCTGCCGTCACCCGACGTCGCGGTCGAGAAGCTCATCGAAGCGGTTCGCAATCCGCGGAACCATCGCTACTCGACGAGCAAGGGCATCCCCAAGCTGCGCGAAGCCGTCGCCTCGCTGTACGAGCGCAAGTTCGGCGTGACGCTCGACTTCGAGACCGAGGTCTGCTCGACGATCGGTGCGAAGGAGGGATTCTCGCACCTCATGCTCGCGCTCGTCGGTCCGGGCGACACCGCGCTCGTGCCGTCGCCGTCGTACCCGATCCACATCTGGGGACCGATCCTCGCGGGCGCCGGCGTGCACTACGTCCGCATGGGCCCCGATCAGAACTTCTTCGAGAACATGCACAGCGCGTACGAACAGGCGTGGCCCCGACCGCGCGTGATCGTCACGTCGTTCCCGCACAACCCCACGACCGCATGCGTCGACCTCGACTTCATGACGCGTCTCGTCGATTTCGCGCGTGAACGCGGCATCATCGTCGTGCACGACTTCGCGTACGCCGACCTCGGCTTCGACGGCTACGAACCGCCGTCGATCCTCCAGGTTCCCGGCGCCAGAGAAGTCGCGGTCGAGCTGTACACGTTGACGAAGTCGTTCTCGATGGCGGGCTGGCGGATGGGGTTCCTCGTCGGCAACGCCGAGATCGTCGCCGCCCTGGCCAAGCTCAAGTCGTATCTCGACTACGGATCGTTCCAACCCATCCAGATCGCGGCGACCGTTGCGATGAACGAGGCGCCCGACTTCCCCAAGGAAGTGAACGCGATCTACAAGGGCCGCCGCGACGCGTTGATCGACGGTCTCGACCGGCTCGGCTGGCACATCGAACGCCCGAAGGGAACGATGTTCGTCTGGGCGCCGATCCCCGAGCCGTACGCCGAGATGTCGAGCATCGAGTTCACCACGATGTGCGTGCAAGAGGCGAAGGTCGCGCTCTCGCCCGGCAACGGTTTCGGTCCGGGCGGCGAGGGCTACGTGCGGTTCGCGCTCGTCGAGAACGAGAAGCGGATCCAACAGGCGATGCGCCAGATCCGCAAGGGCCTGACCAAGCTCGGCTGACCCGGGTCGTTGGTCGGTCAGCCGTCAGTCGATCAGCCGGCGAGGCCCTCGAGACAGAACGCGACGCACAGGTCGGCGACCTCGTCGAGGGGGAGGTTGCCTTCGACGAGGGAATGGCGGGTCAGCTCGGCGACGACGCCGTGGATGGCGTGCGCGAGCAGCGCCGGGTCCCGATCGGCGATCCGGCCGTCGACGATGCCGTCCTTCAGGTGACGGATCGTGTCGGCGATCGCGATCTCGCGGTTCCGGGCGAGGACGGGCGCGAACGTCTCGTCGGTCGCCGCGAACTGGATGATCGCGAAGTACTCGCGGTGCTCGGCGAACCAACCGAGCGACGCGCGGATGCCGAGCTCGATACGCCGGACCGGGTCGGCTTCCTCGCCGATCGCCTGCTGTTGGCGCTTGCGTAGGTCGTGGTTCGACGCCTTCAAGAGCTCGGTCAGCAGCTCTTCCTTCGAGGCGAAATACCAGTAGAAGACGCCCTTGCCGACCCCGAGCGCGGCGACGACGTCGGCCACCGAAGTGGGGTGGTAGCCCCGCTCGGCGAACAGGCGGGCACCGCATTCCATGAGCTGGTCGCGGCGTTCCCGACCCCGGGGAGTGAGCTTGCGCCGCATCGGGCGAGCGTAGTGCCGGACTTGACCGCACGGTCAACATTCTCCGGCGGGCGGTGCCACGGCGGGCGCGGCGGGTGTCATCAGAAGGTCAACTCCTGTTCGCGTGCCTGTGACACCCCGGGAACCGCCGCGCCATGTCGCCAATCGAGAATGTTGACGTCGAAGGAGGACTCGATGCGGCGGTTCTTGCTCAGCCTCATGCACTTGGACCTGATGCACGAGATCGGGACGGGTCGTGCAATCGACAACGCCCGCCGCGAGCACGACGAGGTGGCGCGGACGATGGCGATCGTCGACGCGCTGGCCGGCCGGCTCGAGCTGCCGGCGCCCGTTGCGGAGCCCGTCGCCGCCTGACCCCTCCCGTCCGGGGCCGTTGGATCCCTCCCGCCGGGGCGCGTGCGCGGCGTACGCTGTCGGGGCTTGTACTGGATCGTGAAGGGTCTCCTGACTCCGTTCATCCGGATCTTCGTGCGCATCCGCGTCGAGGGCCGAGAGCATGTGCCGAAGCACGGCGCGGTGATCCTCGCCTGCAACCACCGCTCGTTCCTCGATTCCTTCTTCATCCCTCTGGTCGTCCGGCGCCGGGTGACGTTCGTCGCGAAGGCGGAGTACTTCGACGACGCGAAGACGGCGTGGTTCTTCAAGAGCTGCGGCCAGATCCCGATTCGCCGCGAAGGCGGCAGCGCGAGCGAACGTGCGCTCACGTCCGCGACCGAGGTGCTGCGCGCGGGGAAGGTGTTCGCCATCTATCCAGAGGGCACGCGTACCCGCGACGGCTTGCTGCACCGCGGGCACACCGGGATCGCGCGTCTCGCCCTGCGCTGCAACGTGCCGATCGTGCCGATCGGGATGATCGGCAGCGACGAGGTTCAGCCGGTCGACTCCCGCATGCCGAAGCTGTTCCGGCCCGTGACGATCCGGTTCGGCGAGGCCATCGACCCGGCTCGGTACGCGGGGCGCGAACACGATCGCATGGCGTTGCGCGAGCTCACCGACGAGGTGATGTACGAGATCCGCGAGCTGTCGGGCTACGAGTACGTCGACACCTATGCCACCAAACAGGCCGAGGACATTCCCACCGAGACCGCACGCGTCGCGAGCTTCGCGGACGCCCGCCGACCGGTGACCGCCGTCTCGTAGATTCGCCGGGCGGTTCGCCTCAGTCGTGTGACCAGTCGCGCGATCGCTCGACGGCTCGATGCCAAGCCGATTCACGGGTCGTGCGCTCGGCTTCGGTCATCGTCGGTGTGAACGAGGCGTCGGCGGACCATCTCGCGTTCACCTCGGCGGGCGAGTCCCACACGTGCTCGCCGAGTCCCGCCAGGAACGCGGCGCCGAGCGCGGTCGTCTCCTGGATCGCGGCCCTCCGCACGGTGACGCCGAGCAGGTCGGCCTGGAACTGGCAGAGGAGGTCCATCACGGCCGCGCCGCCGTCGACGCGCAGTTCGGGCGGCGCCGTCCCGCTCGCGCGTGTGATCGCGTCGATCACGTCCGCGGTCTGGAAGGCCATCGCTTCGACGACGGCCCGCGCGAGATGACCGCGTGTGGTGCCGCGCGTGATGCCGACGATCGTGCCGCGCGCATACGGATCCCACCACGGCGAGCCGAGACCGGTGAACGCGGGTACGACGAACACGCCACCCGCGTCGGGCACCGTCGCGGCGAGCGGTCCGATCTCCGCCGCTTCGCCGATGACCCCCAAGCCGTCGCGGAGCCATTGCACCGCGGCCCCGGTGACGAAGATCGCGCCTTCCATGGCGTAGGTGACCGGTCCGGCGCCGAGCGACCACGCGATCGTGGTGAGGAGCCCGTCGACCGGTTCCGGAAGCGTCTCACCGATGTTCGTGAGCACGAACGATCCGGTTCCGTACGTGTTCTTCGTCATACCCGGCGCGACGCACGCGTGGCCGAAGAGCGCAGACTGCTGGTCGCCGGCGATGCCGCTCACGGGCACACGCAGTCCGGCCGCGTGCTCGGCCACGGTGACACCGAACCGTCCGCTCGACGGCCTGACCTCGGGGAGGATCGCGCGCGGGATCTCGAACAGGGAACACAGCTCGTCCGACCAGTCGGCCGATCCGATGTCGTACAACATCGTCCGGCTGGCGTTCGACGGATCGGTTGCGTGGACGCCACCGTCGGGGCCGCCGGTCAGCTTCCAGAGCAACCACGAGTCGACGGTGCCGAACCGGAGATCGTCGTCGACGGTAACGCCCCCCGTGTGCAGCAACCACGACAGCTTGGAGCCCGAGAAGTATGGGTCGAGGACGAGTCCGGTCGCGCGGCGGATCATGGGTTCGTGGCCTGCAGCGCGCAGCTCGTCGCACCGCTCCGCCGTCCGGCGGTCCTGCCACACGATGGCGCGGGCGCGCGGCGCGCCGGTGCGACGATCCCACACCACGACCGTCTCGCGTTGGTTCGTGATGCCGATGGCCGCGATCGTCTCGCCCATGTCGTCGAGTTGACCCGCGACCTCGGCCAGCGTCTCGACCGTCGCCCGCCAGATGTCGTCGGCGTCATGCTCGACCCAACCCGGTCGCGGGAAATGTTGCGGGAACTCGCGGTACGAGCGCGCGCGGGGCCGGCTGTCGTCGCCGACGGCGAAGGCGCGCACGCCCGTCGTGCCGGCATCGATCGCAACGATGCAACTCACGGTTGCGATGTCTTCGCGCGCGTCGTCAGCTCGGCCGCGAACGCGCCGGCTCGATCGGACCCGTCCAGCTCGAGCCAGAGCGGTTTCGCATCCCGCGAGGTGATGCGCAGGCGTCGGCGTCGGCGCCGGCGGGCCACGGCGTCGTCGGCGACGAAGATCCGTTCGAAACGCGAGTTGTACACGCGCCGCCGCGGACGGCGGGTGAAGAATCCGGTCGAGAACAGTCTGAGCGAACGATCGGTCACGACCGCGAAGTCGAGCGTGCGCGCTGCGAGGAGACGGTGCAGTCGCACCTCACGCGACACCCAGCCCTGGGTCCACGCGAGAACCCGTTCGTCGCCGACCAGTCGTTGCAGCCGGGCGCCGATGCGTTCCTCGCGCCGCTCCTCACGCTCATCCTCAGACTCGTGCTCACGACGGGTGGCGGTCGACGCCGGCATCTCGGACGGATCGGTCACGGAGTCAGGGCCGGCGATCGGGTGGGGCGGGGATTCGACGTCCGGATCGGTCGGCACCTCGCCGGCGGCGCCTGTATCGGGCGGGGGTGCATCGGGCGGGGGTGCATCGGGCGGGGGTGCATCCGGCGGGGTCGCATCGGGCGTGGGCAAATCCGGTGTGTGTTGGTCCATCGAAAGTGACGCCCGGGACGCGGACTCGCGGCAGGATAGAGCAAAGCAGAGGAGGCACGATGCGCATCGGAATGCTGACCGGTGGTGGCGATTGCCCGGGATTGAACGCCGTGATCCGGGCGGTGGTCCGAAAGGGCGTGGGCGAGTTCGGCCACACGATCGTCGGCTATCGCCACGGTTGGCGGGGTCCGATGGAGGGCCAGTCGATGGACTTGTCGCTGTGGACCGTACGGGGGCTCCTTCCCCGGGGCGGCACCATCCTCGGCACGTCGCGCACGAACCCATACAAGACCGACGACGGACCTCGGAAGGTTCTCGCGACGTTGGCTCGCGATCGCATCGACGCGCTCATTGCGATCGGCGGTGAGGACACGCTCGGCGTCGCGTTGAAGCTCGAGGGCGACGGCGTGCGCATCGTCGGCGTGCCGAAGACGATCGACAACGATCTCTCGGGGACCGACTTCACGTTCGGCTTCCACACCGCGGTGCAGATCGCGACCGACGCGATCGATCGTCTGCACACCACCGCCGAGAGTCACGACCGCGTGATGGTCGTCGAGGTGATGGGTCGTCATGCGGGTTGGATCGCGACGTACTCGGGGATGGCGGGCGGCGCCGACATCATCCTGATTCCCGAGGAGCCGTTCGACATCGACGAGATCTGCGATCGGCTCAAGCACCGCCACCAACAAGGGGCGAGCTTCTCGATCGTCGTCGCAGCGGAGGGTGCGACGCCCAAGGAAGGCACGATGGAAGTGCAGGCGGGAGAGGTCGATGACTTCGGTCATGTCCGGCTCGGCGGCATCGGCCAACGGCTGGCCGACGAGATCGAACGCCGCACGGGCTACGAGGCGCGCATGACGGCGCTCGGACACGTGCTGCGCGGCGGGAGCCCGAGCGCGTACGACCGGGTGATCGCGACCCGTTTCGGAGTCGAGGCGATCGACGCCGCCCACGAAGGCGACTACGGGAAGATGGTGGCACTGCACGGAACCGAGATCGTGCGCATCCCCATCGAGGAGGGCGTCGAAAGACTGAAGACGGTCGACGGCCGCCTCTTCGAGACTGCGAGCGTCTTCTTCGGCTGAGCGGGGATGAGCGGCGAGGGCGCCGGTAGCATCGCCGCGGTCATGGGCAGCGCACTCGACGATCTGATCGACCTGCTGGAGCTGGAGCAGCTCGAGGCGAACCTGTTCCGCGGGGTGAGCCCGGACGAGGATCGCCAACGCGTGTTCGGCGGCCAGGTTGCGGGTCAGGCGCTCGTCGCCGCGGGCCGTACGGTCGACTCCGATCGCCATGTCCACTCGCTGCACGCGTACTTCCTGCGCCCGGGTGATCCCCGGATTCCGATCGTCTACGACGTCGACCGCATCCGCGACGGTCACAGCTTCACGACGCGGCGCGTCGTCGCGATCCAGCACGGCCGTGCGATCTTCAACCTCTCGGCGTCGTTCCACATCGACGAGCCGGGACCCGAGCACCAATACCCGATGCCGGACGCCCCGGATCCCGAGACGTTGCCGACGATGCGCGAACGACTCGAGCCGTACACCGATCGGTTCCCGCCTGCGTTCGTCGAATGGATCGGGCGCGACCGGCCTATCGACACCCGCTCGTCACGGTTGCCGCGGTGGCTCGACCCCGATCCCAGTCCGCGCGAACCCGAGCAGCTCGTGTGGTTCCGCGCCGACGGCAAGCTGCCCGACGATCCGCTACTCCACGCGTGCATCGTCGCGTACGCGTCCGACCTCACGTTGCTCGACACTGCGGTGATGTCGCACGCGCATTCGTGGGACGACGACCGGTTCATGATCGCGAGCCTCGACCACGCCATGTGGTTCCACCGTCCGCTCCGTGCCGACGACTGGCTGCTCTATCACCAGAAGAGCCCCTCGGCGCAGGGGGCGCGCGGTCTCGCGGAGGGGTTCATCTTCCGGCGCGACGGAGCACTCGCCGTCACTGTGATCCAAGAAGGGCTCATCCGCCCGGTGAAGCCGGGTTGGCAGGAGCCGTGAACGGGATCGACCTCCGCTCCGACACGGTCACCATCCCCACGCCCGAGATGCGGCGCGCGATGGCCGACGCCGAGGTGGGCGACGACGTCTACGGCGAAGACCCCACAGTCAACCGGCTGCAGTCGCTCGCGGCATCGCTGCTCGGCAAGGAGTCGGCGCTCTACGTGCCGTCGGGAACGATGGCGAACCAGCTCGCGATGCGCGTGCTCGCGCAGGCGGGCACCGAAGTGCTGTGTCCCGACCGGGCCCACGTCTACCGCCACGAGGCCGCCGCCGCTCCCGTCAACGCCGGCGTGCAGATGCATCCGCTCTGGGATCTTCCGGACGGGATCCGCACTGCGATCGAAGGTGTCGCACACCATCTTCCGCAACCGGCGCTGGTTGTGATCGAGAACACCTATATGGCGCTGTCGGGCGCGCCGATCGGCGCGAGCGAGATGGCAACGCTCTGCGACATCGCGCGGGCCGGCGGTCTACCGGTGCACGTCGACGGCGCGCGCATCTGGAACGCAGCCGTCGCGCTCGGCACCGCGCCGCGCGAGCTCGTCGCATCGGTCGACACCGTGATGTTCTGTCTGTCGAAGGGGCTGGGTGCGCCGGTCGGATCGCTGCTGTGCGGACCGGCGGCGGTGATCGCCGAGGCGCACGAGCACCGCCACCGTTGGGGCGGGGCCATGCGCCAGGCGGGAGTGATCGCGGCCGCGGGTGTCGTCGCGCTGGAGACGATGGTCGACCGGCTCGCCGACGATCACGTGCGGGCCCGTCGTCTGGCTGATGCCCTGGCCGAGCGCTGGCCGGGAAGCGTCGACCCCGACGCGGTGCGCACGAACATCGTCTGCGCCGAGCTGCGTGCGCTCCCGGCCGACTTCGTCGGACGGCTGCAACACGGGGGAGTGCTCGCGGGGACCATCGACCCGCGCACGGTGCGCCTCGTCACGCACAAAGACGTCGACGACGATGGCATTGCGCGCGCGATCGGCGTGTTCGACGAGATCCGGGCCGCGGCATGACCACGCTCCACGACGACACGCCGGCGCGCGTCCTCGCGATCTACGCTCATCCCGACGACCCGGAGATCTCCGCGGGCGGAACGCTGGCGCGTTGGTCCGACGCGGGTGCCGAGGTGCACGTCGTCGTCACGACACGTGGCGACAAGGGTACGAGCGATCCCGGGGCCGACCTCGAGGCGCTGACGAAGCTGCGCGTCGAGGAAACCGCGGCCGCGGCACGCGTGCTCGGTATCGCCGAGCACCACCATCTCGACCATCCCGACGGCGCGATCGCCGACGACCACGCGCTGCGCCGCGAGTTGGTGCGCCTGATCCGCTCGGTGAAGCCCGACGCGGTGTGCTGTCCGGATCCGACCGCAGTGTTCTTCGGCGACGCGTACGTCAACCATCGCGATCATCGTGTCACGGGGTGGGCGACGCTGGACGCCGTGGCCCCGGCAGCCGGCAATCCGCACTACTTCCCGGAGTTGGCGGCGGAGGGGCTGGGCACGCATCAGGTGCATGCCCTCTACCTCTCGGGGACGTTCGAGCCCAACGTGTGGGTCGACGTCGGTGCGACCCTCGAACGCAAGATCGAAGCCTTGTTCTGCCACGCTAGTCAGCTGGTCGAGACCGGCGACTGGTTCCGCGACTTCCTGCGCGAGAGCGCGATCGACGCGGGTCGGGTCGCGGGGGTGCAGTACGCCGAGGCGTTCCGCCGGATCGCGCTCGCCTGAGCCCGGGCCTCGGGCCGAGGCGGCTAGCTCCGAGAGATGCGCTTGGGTGCGTGGCCGCGCCATTCGTATTGGGCGCGGAGCACCAGCACGGCGATCGTCGCCGCACCGAGGGCGGCGAGGATGGTTCCGACGAGCGCGCCGCCGAACTCCTTCCACGCGCACGACGGCACGTGCACCTGGAAGCCGCGGATCTGTTGCAGGAGCTGCTCGGCTCGGGTCGGCGTGTCGGGGCACGTCGTGGCGACCAGGCTGTACCCGATCAAGCCGCCGAGGGAGCCCGACAGCGCGATGGCCACGAACATGGTTCCGAGCGCGCCCCGCCGGGGCAGGTTCGGGTGTTCCGGGGTGATCTCGGCGGCCACCGGGCGATCGTACCGGCGCGCTTCGAAGGCGAGGGAAGCGCGAGACTGTCGCCCGTGCGCGAGTGGACCGTCGCCGGAGGATTGCTCGAGACGACCGCCGGCGTGCTGCTCGTGCGCAACGTTCGGCGCGGCGGAGTCGAGGACTGGAGCACGCCGGGCGGCGTGATCGACGCCGACGACGCCGACCTGCTCGCCGGCCTCACCCGTGAGGTGCAAGAAGAGACCGGCCTGCACGTGCGCGAGTGGAGCGGTCCGCTCTACGAAGTGCGTGCGCACGCCCCCGACATGGGTTGGCGCATGCGCTGCGAGGTGCATCTCGCGGTCGCGTTCGAGGGCGACGTCGTCATCGACGACCCGGACGGCATCGTCGTCGAGGCGACGTTCGTGCCGGCCACCGAATGCGCGGCGCTGCTCGCGTCGTGCGCGCCGTGGGTGGGCGAGCCTCTGTCGGCGTGGCTGCGCGATCGGTGGGAGCCGGGAATCGGCGTCGACTTCCGCTACGACGTCTTCGGTACGACCCGCGACGACATGCGCGTCGTGCGGGCCGGCCCGTGAAGTCTCGATCCCGCCGGTCGTGACATGAGGGCCCTGTCATCGAAGACCGCGTCGTGACGATGCGTGACGACGCGACGATCCTGCACGTCGATCTCGATGCGTTCTTCGCGTCGGTCGAGCAGCTCGACGACCCCGGTCTGCGGGGCAAGCCCGTCGTCGTCGGTGGGCTCGGCAATCGCGGGGTGGTGAGCACCGCGAGCTATGAAGCACGCGTGTTCGGTGTGAGATCGGCGATGCCGATGGCCCGGGCGCGCAAGGCATGTCCGCAGGCGGAGTTCCTTTCCCCGCGCATGGCGCGCTACGTGGAGAAGAGCCACGAGGTCATGGCGGTGCTCGCCTCGATCTCACCGCTCGTCGAGCAGTTGTCGATCGACGAAGCGTTCGTCGACGTGGCCGGCGCGCGCCGGATGCTCGGCGATCCCGCCGAGATCGCGGCGACGATCCGCCGCCGCGTGCTCGACGAAGTCGGGCTCTGTCTCTCGGTGGGCGGTGCGTCGACGAAATTTCTCGCCAAGCTCGCGAGCGATCTCGCCAAGCCCGACGGCGTGCTGATGATCGAACCCGGTACCGAGCGGCAGTTCCTGGCTCCGTTGCCCGTGTCGAGGCTGTGGGGTGTCGGTCCGGCCACGCTGACGAAGCTCGAGCGCATGGGATTGCGTTCCATCGGTGACGTCGCCGCCGTCGACGAGCAATCGCTCGTGCGCACACTCGGATCTAGTCTCGGGCAGCACCTGCACGCGCTCGCTCGCAACGACGACGGCCGCGCGGTCGTGCCGGAGCGCGACGCGAAGTCGATCGGCGCCGAGGAGACGTTCGGTACCGACCTGCGCACTCCGACCGCGTGTGACCGCGAGCTCGTCCGGCTGGCCGACCGCGCGTGCGCCCGTCTTCGCAGCGCCGGACTCACCGCCCGGACGGTCAACATCAAGATCCGGTTCGGCGACTTCGAGACGCGCACGCGCGCCCGCACGCTGCCCGAGCCGACCGACGTCAGCACCGTCGTGCTCGACGTGGCACGCGCCCTGCTCGCCGAGTTCGACGTCGGCCGCGGAGTGCGGTTGCTCGGCGTCTCCCTGGCCCAGCTCGACTCGGTCGCCGCGGTGCAGAGCACGTTCGACCTCTCAGGCGTCGGCGAGAGCGATCGTCAACAGCGCACCGAACGGCGCGCCGCGGTGGAGCGCGCGGTCGACGAGGTGCGCGACCGGTTCGGGACCCGATCGGTGGGGCCCGCGACGCTCGTCGAACCCAAGAGGCCGGCGCCGGACGACCAGATGCCGGGCCGAGAGGTGAGGGGCACGAGATGATGCGGATCGGGCTCGTCGGCTGCGGGCACATCGGGACGGTGCACGCCGTCGCGTTGCAACAGCTGGCCGACGCCGCCCTGATCGACGGCCGTCTGACGGCGACGTTCGACGACGATCCGGCCCGTGCCGCCAAGGTGGCGCGCCACCAGGGGGGCGAGCCGAAGCAGAGCCTCGAGGCGCTGCTCGACGAGGTCGACGTGGTCTGGGTGTGCACATGGACGGCGGCCCACCTCGCGGCGGTGGAAGCGGCCGCCGACCGGGGACTGGCGATCTTTTGCGAGAAGCCGTTGGCGCCGGATCTGGCGACAGCCGTCCGCGTCGGTGCCGCGCTGGAGCGCGTTCCCCATCAGGTCGGTCTCGTCCTGCGCTGGGCTCCCGTGTTCCGGAACATCGCGACCACCGTGGCTTCGGCTGCATACGGGCCGGCGCTCGCGGCGGTGATGCGAGACGACCAGTATTTTCCGGTCCAGGGGCTGTATGGATCGACGTGGCGGGGCGACGTCGCCCACGCCGGAGGCGGGACGGTGATCGAGCACTCGATCCACGACGTCGACGTCGTCCGGTGGACACTCGGCGACCCCGTCGAGGTCTCGGCGCGTACCGCGTCCCGATTCGGATACCCGGGCATCGAGGACACCGCAGCGGCCACCTTCACCTATGCCGACGGCTCGATTGCCCAGCTCACGAGTGTCTGGCACCAAGTGCTCAGCCGCGAGTCCAGCCGGCGACTCGAAGTGTTCTGCGAGAAGGCGATGCTCTGGACCGACGACGACTACCTCGGGCCGGTCCACGTCCTCACCGACGACGGCGAGCTGCTCGTCGAGGCCGAGGCGCCGGCCTGGAGCGAGCGGTTCACGCTCCCGGCGGTCTACGCCAAAGCGCTGGCGCAGTACGCCGAGCCGTCGAAGTCGTTCCTCGACTCCCTGGTGCAACTGCGAGCGCAGGGATCGGCGGACCCCACGACCATCGGCCATCCGCGCGCCGGCGACGCGCTCGCGGCACATCGCCTGGTCGACGCGATTTACCGGTCGGCTGCCGACGGCGGGACGCCCAAATCGGTCAACTGACTCCGCCCGGAGGCCCGTCCGGGCGGTCCGCGCGTTGTTGGCCCTGGCCGGCTGCGCGAGAATGGGTGGCATGCCGCTCTCGGACGAAGAGCAGAAGATCCTCCGCGAGATCGAAGCGCAGCTCAATGCGACCGATCCCGCGCTCGGCGAACGCGTTTCGCGCACGACGCTGTACCGCCATTCGGCGCGCATGATCCGTTGGGCGGCCCTCGGGCTCCTGGGCGGACTCGTGCTGCTGGTGTTCACGTTCGCGTCCCATGTGTGGGTCGGCGCGATCGGGTTCGCGGTCATGTTGGGCTGCTCCTTGGTGATCGAACGCCATGTGCGCAAGCTCGGCCGCGCCGGACTCGAAACACTCACCGGTGGGCTGCGCGCCCAGGGTGGGTTGCGCGGAATGTTCGGCGACCGCGGCAAACAGTGGCGCGATCGTTTCCGGCGCGACGACTCCTGACGCGCCGACGGTGGGCTTCACCGCAACTCAGGCGGCCCGACTCTCGAACTGCACGGTTGCGCAACTGAGGTATTGGTCGCGCTCCGGTCTGGTCACTCCCAGCTCCGCCCGGGGCGGCTACGGCTTTCGGGACCTGGTTGCACTGCGGATCGTGCGGTCGATGCTCGACGCCGGGCTTCCCTCCGCGCGCGTCCGCGTCGCGCTCGACGCGGTACGAGACGCCGGTCACGACCTCTCGAGCCTGCGGCTCATCACCGACGGCCGCCACGTGTGGGCATGCCATGACGACGGCCAGATCCTCGACGCGCTCCGGGCCGGACAGCTCGCGTTGTTCGTCGCGGTCGACCAGGTCGCGGCCGAGGTCGATGCCGATGTGCGCGCGTTCAGCCTCGAACGGGCCGCGTTCGTCGAACGCCTCACCGCTGAGGGCTGAGGTCGTCTTCCTCCGAGTCGTCGGAGTCGGCATCGTCGGCGGAGGTGGGTTTCGTCCGCCGCGCGGCTGACCACCAGCGGGCCCGCAAGCGCCGCGTCCGCGGCACCGTTGCTCGCAGCGCGGTGGCGATCGCATCGACCTCCGTCCACGCCGTATCGGCATCGTCGGGCGTCGGCGGATCGGGGGAGTACATCGCGGCGGTATGCAGGCGTGCGAGATCCATGAGTGGCGGACCCGCCGCGCCCGCGCCGAGCGCCGGCGCCTGTCGCAGCGCGAACTCGAGTGACGTCGTCGCGGGCCGGCGAATGATGCCCGCGGCCGCGAGCCGCTCGAGCGCTTCCGTCCACGCGCCGAGCACGCGCCGTCGATCGTCGGGATCGCGCCGCCGGCGGCGCGTGCGCAACCAGGCCGAGTACGCGAGGAACGCGACGAACGCGAGCGACGCGAGCAGCGCGCTCGCGATCACGACCAGGATCACGGTCACGACGTGCCCGCGCGTGTTCGACGACGACTTGGGTGGGGGCGGCTGGATCGTCTGGATGCCCAGGGGTGGAATTGAAGTCGCTGTACCACTCGCGGTTGTCGGCGTCGTCGGTCCCGCGGTCGTGGTAGGTGTCGTGGTGGTCGGCGCGGCCGGTCCTCGGGGCGCCGTGCCGAGGCCGGTCACGGGATCGAGGCGGCCGGGCGTCGGTTCGAAGCGGTACCAACCGACCGTCGGTCCGAGCCACACTTCGGGCCACGCGTGCGCGTCCTTCTCCGCGACGTGCCAGCGGCCGTCGGCGCCGAGCGTGCCCCGTTGGTACCCGACCGCCACGCGCGTCGGAAGCCCGACGGAACGGGCCAGTTCGGCGAAGGCCGCCGAGTACTGCTCGCAGAAGCCGCGGTGCGTCTTGAAGAGGAACTGGTCGAGAGCGTGGGCGTTCGCGCCGAGATCGACGCTCTGGTCGTAGATGAACGGATCCGACTGGAAGAACTGCATCAGCGCGAGCGCTTTGTCATACGGCGTCACCGCGCGCGCGGTGACCGTGTGAGCGAGCTCGCGGGCATTGCCGGAGAAGTTCGGCGGGAGCTGCACGTCGTCGGTCATCGTCCGGAGATCGTCGAAGGTCACCGATTCGAGGATGGTCTTGTCGGGGTTCGAGATCTCCGACTGGACCCGGTACGTGATGCCGGTCAGTGCCTGTTCGAGGAAGAGCGAGGTCGAGCCGGGCAGCACCTGCGATCCCGGAAGGTCGATGCGGATCGGGCGGTACGCGGCCGGCAGCCAATGGGCATCGATGGCGGACAGCTGGAAGGTCTGCGTGAAGACCTCCGTGCCGGGTCCGCGTGTTGCGCCGGGCAGCCGCGACGCCGGACGTTGGTCCGAAGCGAGTCCCCAGCCGTCGTCCTTGAACTGGTCGAGCGCGATGACGCGCCAGTAGTCGCCCGACTCCTGGTTGGTCTCGACGGTGAAGACCTCGGTCGTGTTGTCGCGCCCGTTCAACTTGGCGCCGACCGACACGAGCGGTGAGGTGACGTTGAGAATGCTGGATCCGTGACCTTCGCCGGCGCCGCGGTACTTGATCCACGCGCCGCCGCGCGCGCCCGGAACGCCGGGTCCGATCGTGACGGCGACCGCGACTGCAAGCGCCCCCGCGAGTGCCCCGCCCGCGACCAACTGGGACCGCCGATTGTGTGTGCTCTGGAACCACGTACGGCGCGTTTCCAACTCGGTGTGTTGCAGCGCGACGAGGTATTCGACGACGACGATCGCGTACACGGCGGTCGTCGGTTCCCAGCGCCCGGACCCGAGCGCGCACATCGCGACGTAGAGCGCGATGCTCGGTCCGATCGCACCGATCGGTGCTTCGAGACGCCGGGCGATGAGCTCGGTCGCGAGCGCCGCGACGAAGGTCGCGACAACGGCGAGGGTCAGAGCCGCGCCGACCGGATCGACAGGCACGACCGCCGACCTGAGTACGTGGGGAGCGTTCGAGAGATCGTGCCCGAGGGTTGCAAGCGCACTCGCGGTCGGTAATCCGGCAATGGTCTCCGACGGATCATCGACGAGGATCGCCAACCACGCACCGACCACGAGCGTTCCGCCGATGGTTACGAAGGGGTTCCAGCGCCGCCGTTCGCCCAGGGTGAGGATCAGTGCCGGCAATGCCGCCGCAAGCAGCAAGGGCGCGACCCATGACGCACCGGAGTAGACGCGGGCGAGCGCGAGCGTCGCGCCGCCGGTCAGGAGGGCGCGGGTGACGATGACGTAGGAAGACTGCCGGTGCGCTGCCAACGCAGCACCGCCTCGTTCCAGGAGTGGGCGAATGGACGTTCGTCGTAAGGGACGACGAGGGATCGGAAGCGGCGGGCGCGCGGCGCGACGGGACCGGACTCGGCTGCACTGGGAACCGTGACGAGCAGGCCGCCGTCGCGCACGAGCATGCCGAGACTCGCCGCGTCCGGTGCGAGCAGGCGACCGGTGACGGCGATGAGCGCGCTCGAACGGCGTCGGGTCGACGCGATGAGCAGTCGATCGGCGCCGTGCGGCTCGACGATGGCGAGCTCGTCCATGATGTGCGCGAGATGGCGGCGCCCGGGCGCGCCCACGGCCATCCCCGTGCTCCACGCGACCTCGAACGGCCGACCGGCGCGATCGAGAGCGGTCGCGATGGATGCGACGGCTTCGACCGCGCGCTCGAACGACGCGCGGTCGTGCGTGGCGGGACGGACGTCGAGCATCAACAGCACCGGCGCACGGCGACGCGTCTCGTTCTGGCGCATCATCAGATGCCCACGGCGCGCCGTCGAACGCCAGTGCACGTGACGCAGGTCGTCGCCCGGCGCGTACTCGCGCAACGTCATGAAGTCGCCGCTCGACTCGACCCGGGCCTTGACCGCGGGATGGTCACGGTCGAGGTCGAGACCGCCGACGTCGGGCGGTGGCACGATCTCGTGCACCTGCGGGTAGACGATCACCTGTTCTGTCCCGAGCACGCGCCGGCTCGACGAGACGAGCCCGAACGGATCGGTGAGCGTCGCGCGCAGCGGTCCGATCTCGAAACGACCACGGCGGTCGGTGGGGAAGCGGTAGGCGGCCCGTGCTTCTTCGCCTTCCCCGAGTGGGGCGAGCAGGAAGCGTGCGGCTCGTCGCCCGTGGTCGAAAGCGTCGGCAACCGCGACAGTGGGGCTCCGCCGGGTCGCGCTCACGGTCAGGTCGACGCGACCTTCGACGCCCACCTGCAGTAATTCCTTGAGTGTGCGGTGCGCCTCGAACGCCGGGCTCTTCGCGCGTACCCACAGGTACGCCCCCACCAGGAGCAATACGGTGGAGACGGAGAGCACTGCGAGCTGCACGAGGCCGAGCAGCCGGGCCCCGACGAAGAGGCCGACCGCGGCCCCGACGAACGACCATCCGCGACGGGTCAGCATCCGGGTCGAGACTCAGCCGGCGCGCGTCGGAGGAACGGCGACCGTGTCGAGGATCGCCGACAGGACATCGGATGGATTGACTCCCCGCATCATCGCCTCCGACGACAGGAGGAGCCGGTGCTCGAGGACGGCCGGCGCCAGCACTTTCACGTCGTCGGCGACGACGTACGCGCGACCGATGCTCGCCGCCAGCGCGCGCGCCGCCCGCTGCAACGCGAGTGCGCCGCGCGGACTCACACCGAGCATGAGGTCGCGGTGATGGCGCGTCGCTTCCACGAGATCGACGATGTAGCCCTGCAGCTCGGCTGAGACGTGAATGCGTCCGAGCTCGTGGATCCACGCGCCCACGGTCTCGGGATCGGTGACCGGTTCGAGCTCCTCGGGCTCGATCGTCTCGGTTCCCTCCGCGTCGAGGATCGCGATCTCCGCGTCGCGGTCGGGATAGCCGATGCGCAGGCGCAACAAGAACCGGTCGAGCTGGGCCTCGGGCAGGGGATAGGTGCCTTCGAGCTCGACCGGGTTCTGGGTCGCGATCACCATGAATGGACGCGGCAGCTTGTAGGTCTGCGCGTCGACACTGACCTGTCGTTCTTCCATCGACTCGAGCAGCGCCGACTGCGTCTTCGGCGATGCACGGTTGATCTCGTCGGCGAGGACGACGTTGGCGAACACGCCGCCGGGCCGGAACTCGAAGTCGCCCCGGGCGCGATCCCAGACCGAGACGCCGGTGATGTCGGACGGCAGGAGGTCGGGCGTGAACTGCACCCGGCGCCACGAGCCGCCGGTCGAGCGGGCGATCGCCTTCGCGAGCGACGTCTTGCCGACACCTGGTACGTCTTCGATCAGCAGGTGTCCCTCGGAGAACAGACACACGAGCGACAGGTGCACGGCGCGCCGTTTGCCTCGCAACACGCGCTCGATTTGCGCAGCGAGAGTGTCGAACAAGTCTTTGAAGGACTGCTCAGGGCGGGGCGCGGCTTGCACCGTTGTCGACCTCCGTCGGGGGCGGCCTGGGCCACGGCGTGCCGTCGCCGTCCCCGGGAGACGCCGGCCACCGTCGCCACGCTACCGTGCCCGGAATGGGCCCCACCCGCGGCGACCCAGGCATGACGCACGGCGCGGCCTTTTGGTTCCCGACCGTTTCGGCCGTGTTGGCCAAACCGCACCTCTGGTTTACCGCACTCCGCCAGTTCCGCCGAGCCGTTCCCGCTCGGTGGTGGGCACACCCGCCGTTCCTTCCGCGACCCGACCGCGACTACGTGCGGTTCCGGCTCGAGACCGCGTACGGCTCCGCCGCGATGCCCCGCGCCGCGGACGTCGTCCGCTACCTCGAATGGTGCCGCGCGAGCCGGCGAGCGACAGCGGAGCCGACCGAAGGCGCCGGGTGACGCGACCGTCCGAGGCGAAGGCGGCGGAGCGCGAGCGACCCATAGAAAAGCCGCGGCCGACCCGTAGAAAAGCCGCGAGCGATCAGGAGAAACGGCGACCGCGGTGGAAAAGCTACGCTCTCGGCGCACGGGGAGGTGATTCATCCGTGGCCCGGGCGCTACTACTCAACGCCAGCTTCGAGCCGCTCTGCGTCGTGTCGTCGCGGCGCGCGGTCGTGCTGGTGCTGAAGGAGAAGGCCGAGATCGTCCACCGCAACGGTGCCGAGTTCCACTCCGAGCGCCGCAACGTCCCGGTACCCACCGTCATCCGGCTCGTGCATTTCGTCCGCGTCCCGTTCCGCGCTACGGCGCCACTGTCGCGGCGGGCCGTGTTCGCCCGGGACGGTCACCGCTGCCAGTACTGCGGGATCACGGCCGAGAACCTCGACCACGTGCTGCCCCGTTCGCGCGGTGGGCCCCACACGTGGGAGAACGTCGTCGCCTCGTGCCGGGCATGCAACGCCCGCAAGGAAGCCCGGCTACCGCACGAGTGCGGAATGGTGTTGCGGCGTCCGCCGGTCGCGCCGCACGCGACGACGTCGCTGATCGCGTCCGCGGGGCCGATCGATCCGGTGTGGCACAAGTACCTCGGCCCAGCCGAGGCCGTCTCCGCCTGACCGATCCGACTGATCGAGCCGGCCCTCCTGACCGAACCGCGCTGACCGAACCGGCTGGTCGGGTCGGGACTCGATCAGCCCTCGTCGGCGGGGTTCGGACCGGCGAGCCGCTCGAGCAGTACGGCGAGCTCGTCGCGTGCCCGTTGGCGTTCGATCCGGGCCTTGTCGCGGATCTCCGCGGCTTCACGTTCGGCGAGCCGGCGCTGCTGTGCCGCATCGCGTTCGGCGGCCTCACGTTGCTTCGCCGCTTCCTGCTCGGCGGCCTCGACGATGCGGGCTGCATCGCGTTGCGCGGCCGCCCGCTGGTTCGTGGCGTCCCGTTCGGCGTCCTCGCGTAGTTGCGCGGCTGCGGCGAGCGCGTCCTCGCGCTGCTTGGTCGCGTCCCGCTCGGCGGCCGTACGCAACTCGGCGGCCGTCTCGGTTGCCCGGGCGCGTACATCGCTGACGTACTCGTCCGCCTCGCCACGCTGCGCGCGTGCGTACTTCTCCGCGGACTCGCGTTGACGCGCGGCCTTCTTCTCGGCGCGCTCCAGGATCTCGTCGGCTTCCATGCCCGCGTACTCGGCGCGTTCACCGCGTTCGATTCGATCGGCGGCGCGTTCGATGCGCTTCCGCTGCTTGGTGAGCCGGCGATCGAGCTTCGCCATGCGCTCGACCAGGTCCGAGACGAGGTCGGCCCGTTCCGAGTCGCCGACCGCGACGTCGGACGCGCGGTTCCGCAGCTCCCGGGCGTCTTCTTGTGCGATCTCACGGATGCCTTCGGCGGTGGTGAGCGCGTCACGCCGGATCGTCTCCGCCTCGCGCATCGCCTGCTGGCGAAGATCGTCCGCGTCGGCCTGGGCCTGGGCGATGATCGTTTCCGCTTCGAGACGCGCCTCGCTCGACGGCATCGCGGCTTCGGCCCGGGCCAGCTCGAGCTCGAGCTCCTCGGCGTGCGCGGCCATCGCGTCGAGCGTGCCCCGGGTTCCCTCGAGCTGCTCGGCGAGGCGGTCGGCGCGGGCGGTGGCCGAGGCCCCCGCGTCGCGCAGCTCGTCGCGCTCGGCCGTCGTGCCGTGCGCGAACGCTTCGAGCCGGGCGATCTCCCCGTTGGCTTTGTCGAGGCCGTCGCGCGCTTCGTCGCGTGCAGTTGCGAGATCCGAGACGGCCGCTTCGAGGGCGGCAACCCGCGCCCGGGCCTCGTCGAGGTGGCTCCGCGCGCTCTGGTGCGCGGCCACCTCCTGGGCGTAGACGGTCTCGAGTCCGGTGATGGCGGTCGTCGCGTCCTCGAGCTGCGCGATCGCGTCGTCGCGATCTTCGGCCCGCTCTGCGATCTGCGCCGCAACGGCAGCCTCGAGTCGCTCGGTCTCGACACGGGCCTGAGCCAGCTCCGCAATCGCCTCTTCCCGGTCGGCGGACCGGCCGGCGAGCACGGCTTCCAGGCGGGCGATCTCCGACTGGGCGCGCTGTAGCAGCGTGATCGCCTCATCGCGGTCGGCGACCTGGGCTTCGAGTGCAGCGTCGAGCTCGGCGACCCGAACCCGGGCGGTTTCGAGCTCGACGAGTGACTCGCCCCGCTCGGTCTCGTGCGCGACTACGAGGGCTTCCATCCTCGCGATCTCGGTGTCGGCTTGTCCGAGGAGCACGTTCGTCTCGTCACGCCGGCGTGCGTGTTCCGAGACTGCTTCGAGTGCTTCGTCGCGCTCGGACGTTCGCTGCTGCAGCGTCGTGCGCGCGTCGTCGCGCTCCGCGGTCCGATCGGCGAGCGTGCGTTGGGCTTCGTCGTGAGCCACGGAGATGTCGTCGCGGGCAGCGAGGGCCGCCGTGCGCTCCTGCCGCGCGGTGTCGCGTTCGCCGGCGGCTCTGTCGCGCTCGACGAAGGCCGCGTCGCGCTGGCGGGCGATTTCGTCGCGCTCGCGGGACGTCCCGTCGCGGTGCGCAATCGCCGCGTCGCGCTCCTCGATTGCGATCTGTTGTGCGCGGCGGGCATCGTCTCGGTCGACTTCGGCGGTTCGGAGCTCCCGACGCAGGTGCTCGAGCTCCGATTCGAGTGAGCCCACGTAGGCGCGGCTTGCATCGAGCTCGGCGCGGGTCGCACCGATCGCTTCGGACAGGCTGGAGATCTCGGCCTGTTGCTCGTTCGACCGTTGCTCCAACTCGCCGACTCGCGCCTGGGCGGTCTGCATCTCGGATCGGAAGTCGTCGCGGGCGCTGTGAGCCTCGGTGAGGGTCGCGTCGAGCTCCGCGACACGTGCATGCGTCTGCTCGAGCTCGTGCAGCACGCCCTGGCGGTCGTGGCCGAGGCGCTCCCACTCGGATTCCTGATGCGCGAGCCGGTTCTCGAGATCGTCGGCGCGCGCCTGCGCGGCCGCGAGATCTTCGCGGACCGTGTCGGCGTGCGAGGTGCCGGCCTCGACGGCGCGCCCGAGCTCGAGCGCGCGTGCGGTTGCGGCCGCGAGGTTCGCGTCGCGCTCGCGCAGCTCGGTTTCACGATTGGCCAGGGAGGTCTCGAGCTCCCGGACGCGCGTGGTCGCCGCGGTCAGGTTCTGTTCGTGCTCCTGCAGCGCGGATTCATGCGTGGCGAGTGTCGACTCGAGCTCGCTCACCCGCGCGCTCGCCGCGGCGAGATTCGTCTCCTGCTCGCCGACCGTGCTCCCGTGTTCCGCAACGGCGGATTCGAGCTCCCGGAGCCGCGCCGTGGTGGTCGACAGTTCGTCGTCGCGCTGACGGAGGGTTGTCTCGCGGTCGCCGAGTGCGGCTTGGAGCTCATCCGCACGGGCGCTCGTCGCCGAAAGCGACTGCTCGTTCGCCTGAAGAGTCGACTCGCGCTCGGCGAGTGTCGACTCGACCTCCGCGACGCGCACCCGCAGCTCTTCGATCCGGGCTTCGTGCTCCGCACCTGTCGTCGCGTGTTGTGCAAGGGCCGCCTCGAGCTCGGAGATGCGTCCCGCGAGCTGGTCGCGGGTCGCTTCCAGCTCGACGGCGCGGTTGCGGGCGGCATCGAGCTCGGCGTCGACACCGGAACGTGTGGCGTCGGCTTCGGCGAGACGGGTTTCGAGCTCGTCGATCTGTTGCTGCGCCGAGTTCAGGCGGGCCTCGATCTCGGCCCGCTCTTGCTGACGGAGCTCGACGCCCGAACGCGTCGCGTCCGACTCGTCGCGGAGCTCGGCGAGCTGAGTCTCCAGATCACTGCACCGTGCTCCGGCGTCGTCGCGCTCCGAGGTCCGTTGCGCGATCTCGGCCTCGGCGACGCGTGCCGCCTCGCGAGCGAGCTCGAGGTCGCCCCGTAGGCGGGAGAGCTCGCGGCGCGCTTCGTCGCTGTCGTGCTCGGCGACCTGGTTCGCATCGGTAGCTGTCTGCAGCTCGATACGCACCTGCTCCAGCTCGGCATGCCAGCGCTCGGCGCGGGCGAGCGCGAGCTCGAGACCCTGCTCGTCGAACGGGGCGCCGCCCGACGATTCAACAAACCCGCCTGCCGCCGCCGCGGCATCCGGGACCGGAAGGACGGGCGTCTCCGCGACCGGAACCTCGGCAACGGGTACCTCGACAACCGGTACCTCGGCGACGGGTACCTCGGCGACTGGTATCTCGGCAACGGGTATCTCGGCAACGGGTGCCGTAACCCATTCGTCGCCATTCGCGCCGACGGGCTCGGGTTCACCCGCGCTCTCTTGCAACAGTTCGAGTTCTGCCGGCGCGGCGTCCGGACTCTCCACGACGTCGAGGAACTCTTTCGCGGCTTGCAGAGGATCGACGCCGGGTTCGATACCGAGCTCGCTCAGCAGCACGCGGATGCGGCCGATCGTCTCGCCCGCCGTCTCCGGCTCGTCGTCGGCCGGCGCCGGAGGAGTTTCGCCGGCTGCGAGCTGAACGCCGTGGGCCGCGGCGAACTCCGCGAATCGATCGAAGCCGAGTGCGCGCAACGCGTCGACTTCCTCGAGCAGCGTCTGTTGGTGCACGCGGCGCGCCGCGGCGGCGCCGATGATGCGATGCGTCCGGCGCTCGGCTTCGAGCACGCGTTCGTGGATGCTCCAGATCGCTTCGATCATTTCCGGTGACGGCGGTGTCACGGTGCCGGACTCCGAGATGGGGTCGCCCGCGGCGACTGCGGTTGATGTGTCGTCCCTACCTGTGTCGAACGCAGGTGAGTCGTCGGTAAGAGTGTTGTCGGTCGCGGTGTTGTCGGCGAGCGCGTCTTCGGTAGGCGTGTCTTCGGTAGGCGTGTCGTCGGTAGGAGAAGCGTCGGTAGGAGAAGCGTCGTCGCTCTCTGTACCGCGATCGTGCGCGTCCGAAGTCGGTCCGTCCGAAGTCGGTGCGTCCGAAGGCGTTGTCTCTGAGGGCGGTGCGTCGGAGGTCGGCGCGGCCGGGGCATGTGCCTCGGATGTACCCGCTCCGGAGAGCTCTCCCGGCGTGGTGTGGGTTTCCAAGCTGCTGGCCTCCGCGTTCTCGTTCGCCACTTCGACCGGCGTGCCTGCGGGACCCATCGCATCGGGTGCCGCTTGCACGTCGTGCTCGGCGGGCGCGGACGACACCTCCTCCACGGCCTCATCATCGGACGGTTTGGGACGGGCCTGAGGTCGGGTCCAGCCGAAGCGGATCGCCATTTAAAGCCTCCAACGGACATGTGGGTCGTGTGGTGGTTGTGCGTTCAAGAGGGTGCCGGGGGAGGAGAGTGTTGACGTAGTGGAGGATTGTGTCATAAGGTGGCGGCCAGTGGAGGGAAGGGGAGTGAATCCTTCCCGACGACGTGCAAACGGGCGCAGTACTGAACGCAGTACCGACGAAATGACACACAGGGGTGATCGGCAATGTTCCTGGGGGAGTTTCAGCACTCCCTCGACGCCAAGGGTCGGGTCATCCTCCCGGTCCGGTTCCGCGAACAGCTCGAGGGGGGTGCGGTGATGGCAAGAGCTCTGGACGGGTGCCTCGCCGTCTATCCCGTCCCCGAGTTCGACCGGGTGGCCCGCAAGCTGCGCGAAGCACGCGAACGCGGATCGCGCGAGCGCCAGGCGGCTCGCACCTTCTTCGCCGGCGCGGTCGAGATCACCCCGGACAAGCAGGGCCGGGTCGCGGTCCCGCAACACCTGCGGGAGTACGCGCACCTCGACCGTGAGGTGATCGTCTCGGGCAGCTTCGATCACATCGAGATCTGGGACGCGGCGATGTTCGCCGAACGCGACGCCGCCGGTATCGCATCGATCGTCGAAGGCGAAGGAATCAACGACTTCCTCTGAGCTCTGACTGCAACGCACTCTGTGCCGAGCCCGCGTACTTCCGAACTCGGCACTCTTGACAACACGACGGTGCCCGGCTTCCGGCCTCGTCTTCAGCTCCCCGGCCGGCGCGGTTGTTGGCCCCTACTCCGCCCGCTTTCAGCCGTAGCCGACTCGGGGAGACATCCCGGGCGGTGCCTGTCGACCGGGGAGCTGAAGACGTGATCGGCGGCGACGCGGTTCCGGCGAAAGCGGCGAGGAGAAAACGGTGGTGGAGGAGTTCTCGCATCTCCCGGTGATGGCCCGGGAGGTGGTGGAGCTCCTCTCGGCGATGCCCGGCGGGATGATCGTCGACTGCACGGTTGGTGGCGGTGGCCACTCGGCCGTGTTGTTGGACGCGCGACCCGACGTGCACGTGCTCGGCCTCGACCGTGACGTCGACGCCGTGGAGGCCGCCCGGTCACGACTCGCTCGCTTCGGCGATCGGGCGAAGGTGGTGCACGGGGGATTCGAGCAGCTCGGCCGCATGGTCGAGGAGCACGGCGAAGGAGAACTGGCGATGGGCATCCTCATGGATCTCGGAGTGAGCAGCGCGCAGCTCGATCGACCCGAGCGTGGCTTCTCGTATCGCTTCGACGCGCCGCTCGACATGCGTATGGATTCGAAGCAATTGCTCACCGCGACGCACGTCGTGAACGAATACGAGGAATCGGAGCTCGCGGCGGTGATCTCGCAGTACGGCGAGGAACGTTTCGCGCGCCGGATCGCGCACGCGATCGTCGGTGCGCGGCCTGTACGCACCACACGCGAGCTCGCGGAGATCGTGCGCGACGCCATCCCGGCCGCGACCCGTCGCCGCGGTCCGCATCCCGCCCGGCGCACGTTCCAGGCGATCCGCATGGAAGTCAACCGCGAGCTGCCGAATCTCGCCGACGGACTCGACGAGTCGGTGCATGTCATCGGGCCGCGTGGTCGGGTCCTGGTCCTGGCGTACCACTCGCTGGAGGACCGCATGGTCAAGGAGACCTTCGGGCGTTGGGCCGGCGACGACGCCGATCGCGATGTGCCCGCCAAGTTGCCGGTCCGTCCGCGGAAGCCGCACGGTCTGGCTCGCGTACTGACCCGCAGGCCGCTCCGTCCGTCCGCCGCCGAGGTCGCCGCCAACCCGCGGGCCGAGAGCGCGCGGCTGCGAGCTGTGGAGCGTTTGCCCGACGTCGACCTCACCGACCTCCCGAACCCCGACTTCCCCGACGATGTCGCCTGAGGTTGCAATGAGCGCCCAACCGTCCCCGCGGAAGCAACCCGTCCCGAACGCAGCGCCGCGTCCGGGGCAGAACCCCGACCGCGGGGACGGCGCGCGCGCGCGACTGACAATTGCGCCCGAGGTCGCGCGCCGTCGACTGCGAGCGCGGCTCATCATGTGGGCGGCTGCACTCGTCACAGTCGCATCGCTCTTCACGCTCGTCTCATTCCACGTGTTCGCGGCGCAGTCGGCGTTCACGATGGAACGGCTGACGAAGGAGCGGACGAACGAGCAGTTGCGGTATTCGCGCCTGCGCGAGCTGACTGCCCGGCTGTCGTCGGCCGAGACGGTGATCCAGGCCGCGACGAAGCTCGGCATGGTCCCCGGCGGCACGATGGTGCCCCTTCGGGTCGCGACTGCGCATCCCGCGTCGGGTCCGCCCGGCCAGGGACCGCAGACGTCGACCGCGAAGAACTATCTCGACACCAAGCATGCCCTTGCCCCGCAACCGTGACGGGAACGGTCGCGGCCCGAACGGTCGCGACGTGAACGGTCGGGACGGGAGTGGGCGCCCGGATCCGAGTCGGCGCCGGCCGCCGCGGCAAACGCGCGTGGCGACGCCCCGGCCCGGGCCGCGACCTCTCGTGCGACCCAAGCCCCGGCCGGCACCCGTCGCCCGGCCCGCCGTACGGGCGGCGCGACCGACGCGCCGGTTGGGCGTCTGCAGCGCGCTGTTGTTGCTCGGCTTCGGCGCCCTCGGCGCACGCATCGGACAACTGCAGCTCGCCAGCGGCGGCAAGTACAAGCAGCTCTCGGTAGATCTCGCGCAGCACACCATTCCGTTGACCGCGCAGCGGGGCAGCGTCTTCGACCGCAACGGTCGCGACCTCGCGATGTCGATCGAACGGACGACCGTCTACGCCGACCCCACCCTGGTCACCGATCCGGTCGCCGAGGCCGCCAAGCTCGCGCCGGTCCTCAATGTGGACAGCAAGAAACTCGAGCGCGCGCTGTCGGCGAAGGGCACCGCGAAGAGCCCACGCCGTTTCGTCTATCTCGCGCACACCGTCGACGACAGCGTCGCGACGATGGTGCAGGCCATGAAACTCCCGGGCATCGGATTCATGCCGGAGTCGGCGCGCAGCTACCCCGCGGGATCGGTTGCCGCGTCAGTCCTGGGCCAGGTGCACTTCGACGGCTCGGGTGCCGCCGGAATCGAGTCGGAGTACAACTCGCTGCTCGCCGGAAAGTCGGGCTCGCTCTCGGTCGAGCAGGATCCGCTCGGGCACGACATCCCGA
>JAODBI010000191.1 GCA_025463875.1 Actinomycetes bacterium | reverse complement strand
GCCATGTCAGTCGGAGAGCGTACCGAAGCCCCGCCGGAGCACGACACTGACGCGCTGCATCGCGTCGCGACTCGCGTCGAAGGCGGCGGAGAGCCCGAAGAATCCGTGGATCATGCCTTCGTACTCGTGGCGAACCACGGGAACGCCGGCCTGCTCGAGGGCGTCCGCGTACGCCCGGCCTTCGTCGCGCAAAGGGTCGAATTCCGCCGTGAGCACCACCGCAGGTGCGACCCCGCGCAGATCGGGAGCCCGCAGCGGCGAGACCCGCCACTCGGTACGCACCTCACCGTCGCCGGCGTAGCAGGAGAAGAACCACCGCATGTCCGCCTCGGTGAGGAAGTAGCCCTTCCCGTTCTCGTGATACGACGATGTGTCGAGATAGCAGTCGACGACGGGGTACACGAGAACCTGCATCGCGATCTGCGGCGTCCCCGCATCGCGCGCCAGCAACGCGCACACCGCGGCGAGGTTGCCGCCCGCGCTGTCGCCCATCACCGCGACCCGTGAGGCATCGCCCCCGAACGACGATGCGTTCTTCGCGGTCCACTCCAGTGCGCCCCAACAATCGTCGAGCGCGGCCGGGAACGGATGCTCGGGCGCGAGCCGGTAGTCGACCGACACCACGATCGCGTCGGTGGCGTTGGCGACCTGGCGCGTGACCAGGTCGTACTGATCGGCCGTGCCAATGGTCCAGCCCCCACCGTGGAAGTAGACGACGACGGGAAGGTCCGGCTCGGGAGAGGGCCGGTAGACGCGCGCGGGAACGCCGTCGGCGTCGACGGCTTCGATCGCGAACACGGCCTCCTCCTCGCCCGCCGCCATCGCGACCAGTCCCGCGAACCCGTCACGCATCTCCTGGAGTCGCGCGTTGCCCGGCGTGACCTCGCCCATCGCATTGACGAGATCGCACAACCCTTGGGCTTGCGGGTGCAGCGGCATCAGGCGGTCCCGAGCGAACTGCGCAGCGCCGCGACCGAGACATCCCACGCGGCGCGGCCCGGTGGCATGAACGCGTGCATGCCGAAGAAGCCGTGGATCAGACCGTCGGCGCGGACCACTTCGGTCGGCACGTTGGCGTTGCTGAGCCGCTTGCCGTACTCCTCACCCTGGTCGCGCAACGGATCGAACTCCGCAGTGATCACGACCGCGGGCGCGAGGCCCGAGAGGTCGGACGCGCGTAGCGGCGAGAAGCGCGGGTCGTCATAGTCGGCGGCGGTGCGCGCGTAGTGCTCCCAGAACCACAGCATGCCTTCGGCCTCGAGGAAGTATCCCTTGGCGTTGTCGATCATCGCCGCGCTGTCGAACTCGTAGTCGGTGACCGGATACACGAGCAGCTGGAGCTTCGGCTGCGGGAGTCCGCGGTGGCGCGCGTCGAGCGCGACGACGGCCGCGAGGTTGCCGCCCGCGCTGTCGCCGCCGATCGCGATCCGGGTCGCGTCACCACCGACCTCGTCCGCGTGCTCGAGCGCCCACTCGTAGGCGGCGAGGCAGTCGTCGGCGGCGGCGGGGAACTTCGCCTCCGGTGCGAGGCGGTAGTCGACCGACACCACGACCGCGCCGGAATGATCGGCCAGTAGCCGTCCGAGCTGGTCGTGCGTATCGAGGTTGCCGGTCACCCAACCGCCGCCGTGGAACCAGAGGATCACCGGCAGGCCCGGCGCCGCGCTCGGCCGGAACACGCGCACCGGAATGGCGCCCGCGGGTCCGGGGATCGTGCGGTCGGTGACCTCGTGCACGGGATGCTTCGGGAAAGCGGGGTTCGTGGTGGCCGCGATCATCACGGCGCGCCGGCTCTCGGGCGTGGCATCCGCGGTGAAGGTCATCCCCGCGTCGGTCAACAGCTGGATCATCATCTCGGCCGACGAATGCAACGCCATGTGACTACCCCTCTTCGTTGATCGCGGCGGCCAATGCCCGGAACGCCCGCCCGCGGTGTGAGATGGCATGTTTCTCGTCCGCGCCCATCTCCGCAAACGAGCGGCCGTCGCCCTCCAGCGGCACGAACACGGGGTCGTAGCCGAACCCTCTTTCGCCCCGCGCCTCGGGCGCGATGATCCCCTCTACCTCGCCGCGGGAGACGACCTCGGTGCCGTCGGCCGCCCGGGCGATCGCGACCGTGGCGAAGCGCGCCGTCCGCTGCGGCGGGGCGACGCCTTCGAGCTCGCGCAGCAGCTTGGTCACGTTGTCGGCGTACGACGCGTGCTCGCCCGCGTAACGCGCCGAGTACACGCCGGGCGCACCGTGCAACGCGTCGACCTCGAGCCCGGTGTCGTCCGCGAGCGCGAGCAGGCCGAACGCGTCGGCGAGCGCGCGGGCCTTGATGCGCGCGTTCTCCTCGAGCGTCGAGCCGGTCTCCTCCACGTCGGGGGCGTCGGCGAGCGCGGGCAGCGCGGCGACCGATGCCGCGATGCTCTCGGGCGAGTCGACCAGGAACGCGATGCCGTCGACCGAGTACGCCACGAGCGGCATACCGGTGAGGGTCACGAAGATCTCGATGATCTCGCGTGCCTTGTCGGCGTTCTGGGTCGCGAGGACGAGCGGGAGCGGCGGCGTCACCGAGCGCGCGGCGCCGGAGGCTCGGCGACCATTTCCTTCTGGGCGCCGATGATCTCCTGGATCCCCGTCTCGGCGAGGCCGAGCAGCGCGTCGAGCTCGGTGCGCGTGAACGCGACGCCTTCGGCGGTTCCCTGCACCTCGACGAAGCGCCCGTCGCCCGTCATCACCACGTTCATGTCGACCTCGGCGCGCACGTCCTCGACGTACTCGAGGTCGAGCATCGGCGTACCGTCGATCACACCCACCGAGATCGCGGCGCACGGCTGGATGATCGGATGGACCGCCAGCGTGCGCTTGGCGACGAGGCGGCTGCACGCGTCGTGCAACGCGATCCATCCGCCGCAGATCGACGCCGTCCGGGTGCCGCCGTCGGCCTGCAGGACGTCGCAGTCGACGGTGATCTGCACGTCGGGCATCAGGCGGAGATCGACGGCGGCGCGCAGTGAACGGCCGATGAGACGCTGGATCTCCTGCGTCCGCCCGCTCTGTTTGCCGCGCGCGGCTTCGCGTCCGACGCGCTCCGGCGACGAGCCCGGAAGCATCGAGTACTCGGCTGTGACCCAACCCTTGCCGGATCCCTTCAACCACGGCGGTACGCGCTCTTCGACCGATGCGGTGCACAGGACACGCGTGCGGCCGAACTGCACGAGCACCGAACCGTCGGCCATCTCGGTGAAGTCACGTTCGAACACGATGTGACGCAATTCGTCGACGGCGCGCCCGGATGCACGAGTGGTCAAGGGTGATCCTTCCGTCCCTAGCCGGATGGACGGCCCGCTAGAGGTGAGTGACGAGGTGCGGCGCCGCGAGCGATACCGCGTGCCCGAAGGCTTCGGAGCCCTCTTCGACGGAGGCTACCGGGTCGAGCGTCGGCCACAAATGGGTGAGCATGAGCCGGCGCGCCTTCGCGGCGCGCGCCGCTTCGCCCGCCTGGCGGGCCGACAGATGGATCGGCGCGCGGATGTCGTCGTGCTGATACGTGGCCTCGGAGAGCACGAGGTCGGCGCCGGGCCGGAACGTCTCCACGCTCCACTTCGGACCGGTGTCGGCGGTGTAGACGAGCCGCTTGCCGCCTTGTTCCAGATCGATACCCATCGTCGGCAGCGGGTGATCGGTGCGCGAGAACAGCAGCTGCGCATCGCCGATCGTGGCGCGGTCGCCGTCGCCCACGAGATTCCACTCGAACGTGTCGGTCCACTCGCCGACGAGCCCTTCGAGCGTCTTCTCCACACCTTCGGGCGCGTACACCGGTAGGCCACTGCACTCCAGCCCGTACTTGTACATCACGTGCAGGCCGTAGATGTCGACGGAGTGGTCGGGATGGCCGTGCGTGATCACGACCGCCGTGAGGTCGGCGGGGTTCGCGTGCTGTTGCAGGTTGGCGAACGCACCGTTGCCGCAGTCCATCCAGATGACGGCGTCGCCGGCGCGCACGAGGTACCCGCTGCACGCGCCGCCGGAGGGCGCGCCGTAGCTGCCGGAACAGCCGAGGACGGTCAACTCCACGACCAGGCCTCCACGTGCTCGACTTCGGGACCCAGGAATCGCGAGCCCAACTCGCGGAACGTCGTAGGGTCGCCGCTCGTCATGAACTTCACCTGTCTCGGTCGGTCGGTGGGTACGTCGAGGTCGGGCTCGCCCAGCTCGGCGCGCACTTCGAACGCAGTCTCCTCCGCGCTCGACACGAGCACGACGTCGGGGCCCATGACGTCGGCGATGGTGCGCGCGAGGAGCGGGTAGTGCGTGCAGCCGAGCACGAGCGTGTCGACATACGCCTGCTTGAGCGGCGCGAGCAGTCGCTCCGCGAGGACGTGCACCTGATCGGAGTCGACGTCACCCTGCTCGACGAACTCGACGAAACCCGGGCACGCGGCGCAGGTGAGCTCGAGGGCTGCGCCGGCCGGGTCGGACGCGTCGGCAGCGAGCTGCGCGCCGGCGCGCTGGTACGCACCGGAGGCGATCGTGCCCACTGTGGCGATCACACCGACGCGACCGGTCCGGGTTGCGCGCCGCGCCGCCCGCAGACCCGGTCCGATGACACCCACGACCGGCACGTCGAGTTGCTCCCGTAGTTGTTCGAGGGCGACGGACGCCGCGCTGTTGCACGCGACGACGACCATCCGGACATTCTGTTCCAGAAGCAGATCGACAATCTCGAGCGAGTACTTCAAGACTTCTTCGGGAGGCTTCGAGCCGTAGGGAAATCGTCCCGTATCGCCGAAATAGACGACGTCGGCGCCGGGAACCAGGTCGAGGAGCGCCCGCACGACGGTGAGGCCGCCGAGACCGCTGTCGAAGAGGCCGATGGGCCGGTCGTCTCGCATCCTTTAGGCAGAAAACTACCGGGCGGACGCGGCCCGCCGGAGCCGGTCGGCCACCGCCGCGGCGATGCCTTCGGCGGCGTCCGGGGGCACGGCGAGGATCACGTCGACCCCGTCGCGATCGAGCGCCCGCAGCCGGTGGTACAGCGAGCGCGCGTAGTCGCCCGCATCCGAGGGGGCATCGAGCACGCCGACCTTCAGGCCCTCCGCGCGCAGATGGCCGGCGCGCGCTTCGACCGATTCGGCGGCGACAAGTTCGACGCGCGCGTTCGGCGCGTAGTGCGACGGCAGGGTTCCGGGCGCCGCAACCTCTCCCGATGTCCGGTGCGCCAGTCGTCCGCCGACCAGCTCGGCGAGGCGCGCGTCCGGGATGCCGCCGACGCGCAGGATGACAGGCCTCTCGCCCGTGACGTCGACAATCGTCGACTCCACACCGACGGCCGAAGGGCCGCCGTCGAGCACGAGGTCGACGTCGGCCCCGAGGTCGTCGCGGACGTGTTGCGCGGTCGTCGGGCTCACGCGGCCGAAGCGATTCGCCGACGGCGCCGCGATCCCCCCGCCGAAGGCGTCGAGGAGGGCGATCGCAACGGGGTGATCCGGAACCCGGATACCGACGGTGTCACGACCTCCCGTTGCCGCGGCCGCGACGCGATCGGCACGCCGCCCGACCACAAGTGTCAGCGGACCCGGCCAACACGCGGTCGCGAGCACGTGCGCGACGTCGGGAACATCGCGCCCGAGCTCGTCGAGCTGCGCGGCGCGCGCTACGTGCACGATGACGGGATGATCGGTCGGCCGCCCTTTGACCGCGAAGAGACGTTGCAACGCCGCGGGATTCGCGGCGTCGGCACCAAGTCCGTACACGGTCTCGGTCGGGAACCCGACCAGTCCACCCGCGCGCAGAACCTCGACCGCTTCGGCGATCGGCCCCACCTCGGCGGTCACCAGTAGTTGATACGCGTCGCGCGTTCGACGACCTCGTCGATGGGGTCGGTCCACGCACCCGACGACAGGTACTTCCAGCCACCGTCGGGCAACAGGGTGACGATGGTTCCCCGCTCCATCTGCTGCGCGGCCTTGACCGCACCCGCGACCGCGGCGCCCGACGAGATACCGGCGAACACACCGCACTCGTTGAGCAACCGGCGCGTCCCCTCGATCGAATCCCTGGGCCGCACGATGAGCTTGCGGTCGAGCACGGACCCGTCGAAGATCGGCGGGACGAAGCCGTCGTCGAGGTTGCGCAGGCCCTGCACGAGCTCACCCGCGGGCGGCTCCACCGCGATGACCTTCACGTCGGGCTTGTGCTCCTTCAGGTAGCGACCCGCGCCCATGAGCGTTCCGCTCGTACCGAGTCCGGCGACGAACACGTCGACTTCGGGACAGTCGCGCAGGATTTCGGGGCCGGTGCCCTCGTAGTGCGCCAACGGGTTCGCCGGATTGCCGTACTGGAAGAGGAAGACGTAGCGCTCGGGTTCGTCGGCGTGGATCTTCTCCGCCATGCGGATCGCGCCGTTGCTGCCCTCTGCTCCGGGCGAGAGCGTGATCTCCGCGCCGAAGATCTCGAGCAGTTGCCGGCGTTCGACCGAGACGTTCTCGGGCATGATCACGCGCAGCTGGTAGCCGCGCAGCTTGGCCACCAGCGCGAGCCCGATGCCCGTGTTTCCCGACGACGGTTCGAGGATCGTCGCGCCCGGGCGGAGCGCGCCGTCTCGTTCGGCGAGCTCGATCATCTTGAGTGCGATGCGGTCCTTGGACGAACCGCCGGGGTTCTGGCCCTCGAGCTTGGCCCAGATGCGGACCTCAGGGTTCGGCGACAGCTGGTGCACGCCGACGAGCGGAGTGTCCCCGATCAGCCCGAGGATGTCGTCGTGCTTCACGCGCCGCCGGCGACCGCAGGCAGGATCGAGAGCACGTCGCCGTCGGCCAGCTTCGTGTCCAGTCCGTCGAGGTAGCGGATGTCGTC
>JAODBI010000159.1 GCA_025463875.1 Actinomycetes bacterium | reverse complement strand
GAGAACCTCGGGTTCTGCGCGGAGGGCGACGGCTGGAAGCTCACCGAAGCCGGCGCGACCGGACCCGACGGCGACATCCCGTGGAACATGTCGGGCGGCGTCCTGTCGTCGAATCCGATCGGTGCGTCGGGCATGGTGCGCTTCGGTGAGGCGGCGCAGCAGGTGCGCGAGCGCTCGGGCGATTACCAGGTCGAGCTGAAGACCGGTCGCGCGCTCGGACAGGCGTACGGCGGCGGGTCGCAGTTCTTCTCGATGTGGGTCGTCGGGAACAAGAAGCCGTGAACGCGCCGAGATGAGTACAAACGTCGACCGTGTACGCGAGATCATGAAGCTCGCCGACGAGATGCGGGTCGACGAGTTGGTCGAGCTCTTCGCCGACGACGCGGTGATGGAGCTGCCCTTCGCGCCGGGGAAGATGACACGCCGCTACGACGGCAAGGCGGCCATCGCCGGCTTCCAGCAGTTCGCACGAGATGCGTTCAGCGAGTTCTCGATGACGGTCGAAGCGATCCACGAGACGTCCGATCCGAACATCGTCGTCGCCGAGCACCGCAGTAACGCGGTGGTTGCCGAGAACGGCCGTCCGTACCGGAATCACTACATCACGTTCTTCACGTTCGACGCCGACGGCCGGGTCGCGCGCTGGCGTGAGTTCTACGACGCGGGCGTCGTAGTTCGGGCGTTCCGATCCGGCCCGACCAGGTAGTCGACGCGTGTAGTTTTGCCCACGACGATCGAGGGAGCAGTGCAATGGAGTTGAGCGACATCAACCTTCTGGACCGGGACGCGTTCACCAAGGGCGTCCCCCACGAGTGGTTCACCTACCTGCGGGCGAACCACCCCGTCTACAAGCACGCCGAGCCCGACGGCCCCGGCTTTTGGGTGATCACCAAGTACGACGACGTGGTGACGGTCGGCCGCGACGGCACGACCTACTCCTCCGACCAGAAGCGCGGCGGCGTGGTGGTGCTCGAGGAGATGCAGATGAACGACTTCGAGCAGGGGGGCAACCTCATGCTCACGATGGACGCGCCGGAGCACACGCGCTATCGCAAGCTCGTCAACCGCGGTTTCACGCCGCGTCAGATGCGCATGCTCGAGCCGCACATCCGCGAGCTCACGGCCAAGATCGTCGACGAGGTCATCGAGCAGGGTGGCTGCGACTACGTCGTCGACGTCGCCGCCGAAGTGCCGTTGCAGGTGATCGCCGAGATGCTCGGCGTGCCGCAGGAGGATCGGCACAAGTTGTTCGAATGGAGCAACCGGATGATCGGCTCCGAAGACCCGGAGTACATCGTCTCCGAGGAAGAGGTGATGAACGCACAGGTCGAGATGTGCATGGACGCGAACGAGCTCGCGGCCGCTCGCCGCGCCGAGCCGCGCGACGACATCATCAGCGCGCTGCTCGATGCCGAGGTCGACGGTGACCGCCTCAGCGAGATGGACTTCAACCTCTTCTTCCTCCTCATCGCGGTTGCAGGCAACGAGACCACCCGCAACTCGATCTCGCACGGCATCAAGGCGTTCTGCGACTTCCCCGAGCAGTACCAGTTGCTGGTCGACGACCCCTCGCGTGCACAGTCGGCGACCGACGAGATCGTCCGCTGGGCCTCGCCCGTCATGTACTTCCGGCGCAATGTCACGAAGGACACCGTCCTGCGCGGCCAGCAGCTGAAGGAAGGCGACAAGGTCAGCATGTGGTACATCTCCGCGAACCGCGACGAGGAGAAGTTCGACCGCCCGTTCGAGTTCGACATCCTGCGCACCCCGAACGAGCACGTCGGCTTCGGCGGCGGCGGTCCGCACCACTGCCTCGGGATGAACCTCGCCCGCATGGAGATCTACGTGCTGCTCGAGGAGATGGCGAAGCGCATGCCGACTATCGAGCGCACCGGCGAAGCCGAGCCGCTCCGGTCGAACTTCATCGCGGGCATCAAGCACATGCCGGTGAAGTTCCCTCCGGGTGAACGAGTCTGTCCGGTGGCGCACTGATGCCTGTCGTCGCATGACCGAGCACCCGTTTCGGTTCGCGGTCGAGGTCCACGGACCCCTCGAGGGCCGCACGTGGGCCGACACGGTGCGCGAGCTCGAGAGCCTCGGCTACTCGACACTCTTCGTCCCCGATCATTTCGACGAAGGGCTCGGACCGATCGCGGCGATGGCGTCGGCGGCGGTACTCACCAGCACCTTGAAGGTCGGCGCGCTCGTGTTCGACTGCGACTATCGCCATCCGGCGGTGCTCGCGCGGGAGTTGGCCGCGATCGACCTGCTGTCGGAAGGGCGGCTCGAGGTCGGGGTCGGCGCGGGCTGGAAGAAGCTCGACTACGACCGCTCCGGCATCCCGATGGACAAGCCCAAGGTGCGCGTCGATCGCATGATCGAGCACACCAAGATCTTGAAGGCGCTGTTCGCCGACGAGGCGCCCGTGAACTTCGCGGGCGAGCACTACCAGATCACGGATCTGCCCGGCTCGCCCCGTCCGCATACTCCGGGAGGTCCGCCGTTCATCATCGGTGGGGGCCAGCCGCGGGTGCTGCGCTTCGCGGGTCGGATCGCCGACATCGTGGGCGTGAACGCTTCGATCCATTCGGGGGAGATCGACACCGAAGCCGCGCACGACGCCATGCCCGAGCGCATCGACCAGAAGGTCGGTTGGCTCCGCGAAGGCGCGGGCGCGCGCTTCGACGACATCGAGATCAACGCGTGGCTGTCGGTCGCGGAGATCACCGACGACACGGCCGGTTTCGCGAAGGTGATGGGCGAGCTGTTCAGCGCCGATCCCGACGATGTGCTGGCCTCGCCGCTCACGCTCATCGGTTCGCAGTCGGAGTGCGCCGATCGTCTCCGTACGCGGCGAGAACGTTGGGGTTATTCGTACACCGTGATTCCTGGCGACAAGGCGCGCGACTTCGCGCCGCTCGTCGCGGAGCTGACCGGCAAATAGGGGAGCAGCCGTGGAGATCTCCTGCGCGTTTCCGCCCGGGCCGCACGTCGTCGACCACATCGTCGAGGCCGAACGCCTCGGCTACGAGCGGGCGTGGTTGTTCGATTCGCCCGCGCTGTATGGCGACATCTGGGTGGTCGCGGCACTCGCCGCGCAGCGCACAAGTCGCATCGCGCTCGGACCCGCCGTCCTCGTCCCCAACTTGCGCCACCCGCTCACCCAGGCGAGCGCGATCGCCACGCTCGAACAGCTCGCCCCCGGCCGCGTCGCGGTGGCCATCGGCACCGGGTTCACGGGTCGTATGGCCATGGGACACAAGGCGCTCACGTGGGCCTACACGCGTCGCTACATCGAGCAGCTGCGCGCCTTGTTGCGGGGCGAGAAGGTCGAGGTCGACGGCGCGATCGTACAGATGCTCCACGGGCCCGACTTCGCGCCGCCCTTCCCGATCGAGACGCCGATCGTCGTCGCCGCGAACGGGTCGAAGGGACTCGCCGTCGCGAACGAGCTGGGCGACGGCGTCATGACGATCGGTAGCGGCGAGCCCGCGTTCGACTGGTGCTCGGTGCTCGCGTTCGGCACCGTGCTCGACGAGGGCGAGAAACCCGGTTCGGAGCGCGCGCTCGAGGCCGCGGGCGCGGCGCTGACGGTCGTATATCACGCGATGTACGAGGGTGATCCCGCGTCGGTCGACGCGTTGCCCAACGGAGTCGAATGGCGGAAGCGACTCGAAGAAATACCGGAGGCCGAACGACACCTTGCGATCCACGAAGACCACCTCGTGCGCGTGACCGAGCGGGATCGTCCGCTGCTCGACGGCGACCTGCTGAAGGCCTTCACCTGGACCGGGGAAGCATCCGAGGTGCGGCCCCGGATCGACGCGCTCGGGGCCGCGGGCGCGACCGAGATCCTCTACGCGCCGATGGGTCCCGACGTTCCCCGGGAGTTGCGCACGTTCATGGAAATGGCGACGGCCTGACGTCGTGCCGAAGGAGATCCTGGACGGAGGTGTCGGGTGAAGCTCGGTCTGTTCGGCGTCAACATGGGTCCCTCTTCGGCACCGGACGACCTCGTGGTGACCGTGCAGGCCGCGGAAGCCGCGGGCTTCGATTCCGTCTGGGCGGGGGAGCACGTCATCCTGCCCGACCCGCAGGCGCCGCCGTCGCCGATGGCGCCCCAGGACGCCGCGCTCGACCCGCTGCTGGCCCTCGCGTGGGCGGCCGCCCACACCACGACGATCCGCCTCGCCACCGGCATCGTCATCCTCCCGCAGCGGAACCCGGTCGTGCTGGCGAAGGAGATCGCGAGCCTCGACGTGCTCAGCGGCGGTCGCTTCACGTTCGGGATCGGCGTCGGCTACCTCGAACCCGAGTTCCGCGCGATCGGCGCCGACTTCGAGAATCGCGGCGCGGTGACCGACGAGTTCGTCGAGGCGATGCAGCACCTCTGGCATGACGAGCACCCCGAGTACCACGGTCGCTTCGCCGACTTCGCCGGGGTCGACGCGTACCCGCGGCCTGTTCAACGGCCGATTCCGATCGTCTACGGCGGGCATTCGAACCCGGCGTACCGGCGCGCAGTCGCACGCGGGCACGGTTGGTACGGATTCGCGATGAAGCCGGACGATGTCGCCGCGTGCCTCGCCGGCCTCCGCGCCGCCGCGGCGCACGTCGACCGACCGGCCGAGCTCGGTCCGCTCGAGATCACGGTGACGCCCCGCGTGCGCCTCACGCCGGAGGTCGTCGCGACGTTCGCCGAGCTGGGCGTCGACCGCCTCGTGCCCTTTCCGCCCGCGACACGCGCCGGGATCACCGAAACGATCGCCGCCGCCGTCGATGCTGTCGCCCGGCTGTGATGATCACGGAACGGTTGGAAGCACTCGGGATCGTCTTGCCGCCGGTGTTTCCTCCGGCGGGGAACTACGTCGGCTGTGTCGTCGACGGCGGTCTCGTGTACGTCGGGGGGCACGGTCCGGTTGCCGGCGCGGAGACGGTGCTGGGCAAGGTCGGCGGCGACCTCACGCTGGAGGACGGGCAGCGCGCGGCGCGCATGACCGCGCTGTCGATTCTCGCGACGCTGCAGGCCGAGCTCGGCGACCTCGATCGCGTCGAGCGCATCGTCAAGGTGTTCGGGATGGTCAACGTCGCGCCCGGCTTCGACCGCACTCCGGCCGTCATCGACGGTTGTTCCGATCTGCTCGTCGAGGTCTTCGGCGCCGCGGGCCGGCACACGCGCTCGGCCGTGGGGCTCGCCGAGCTGCCGTTCGGTATCGCGGTCGAGATCGAGTTGACTGCGCGTTTGCGCGCCTGACCCTCGCGGCTCAGCTGTCCTGGCTATCGGCCTCGACCGGGCTGACCGACACCGGGCAGTTCGTGACGTCGAACGCGATCGTGCCGATGTCGATCGTGCCCGCCTTCCGCGGCAGCGCGAGCCGCAATCCTGTGTAGTGCGACCGGGCCGATGTCGCGACGCAGTCGAAGGCGGGCGTGGGATCGACGCTGATGACCGCGGTGAGGTTCGGGTCGAACATCCCCGTCCATCGGGGCCCGTTGGTGACGCTCGTTCCGAGAGGAACACTTTCCACCAGGCTCCACTGTCCGTCGACCCGCCCGTAGACCGAGACGTATCCGGCGAGGCCGCACGACGTGCCGCTGCGG
>JAODBI010000141.1 GCA_025463875.1 Actinomycetes bacterium | reverse complement strand
AAGGTCGAAGGAATGCCGTTGCCCGCGCTCGAGACGGGTGTTCCGTGGTCGTGGCGGTCGTTCGGTGAATACCTCGACGCAGTCGACAACCGCGTCGGTATGAACGTCGGCTTCCTCGTCGGGCACTGCGCGCTGCGCCGCAACGTGATGGGCGCGGAGGCGATCGGGAACGAGGCATCGCCCGAACAGCTCGCGACTATGACGCGTCTGCTCGAGGATTCCATCGCGGCCGGTGGTCTCGGATTCTCCACGACGCTTTCGTTCACGCACTCCGACGGCGACGGGCAACCGGTCGGCTCGCGTTGGGCATCCGACGAAGAGGTCCTCGAGCTGTGCCGCGCGGTCTCGCACCACGAAGGCACGACGCTCGAGTACGTCACCAGCGGGTGCCTGCGCGGTTTCAGCGACGACGAAGTCGAGCAGATGGCGGCGATGACGCTCGCGGGCCGGCGGCCGTTGAACTGGAACGTGTTGACCATCGACTCGAAGGAACCGCAGCGTTACCACGACCAGGTGGGCGCGTGTGAGTTCGCGCGCGGCCAGGGCGGTACCGCGATCGCGTTGACGATGCCGACGCTGGTCGAGATGAACATGTCGTTCCGCAACTACTGCGCGCTCTTCATGCTGCCGGATTGGTCGGACGTGATGAGCCTGCCGATCCCCGAGCGCGTCGCGAAGCTGCGCGACCCGGCCGTGCGGCAATGGATGAACGACAAGGCGAGGTCGCCTGAAGCCGGCGTGTTCTCGCGTCTCGCGTCGTGGGGCCGCTACCAGATTGGCGACACCTACTCCGCCGCGAACGAGGGTCTGAAGGGCCGGGTCGTGAGCGATCTGGCCGAGCGGGCGAACAAGGGCACGTTCGACACCCTGCTCGACATCGTCATCAACGACGAGTTGCGGACGATCCTGTGGCCGTTGCCATCCGACAGCGACCTGAAGTCCTGGCAGATGCGCGCCGAAGCCTGGGACCACCCGCTCGTGCTGGTCGGCGGCAGCGATGCGGGCGCGCACCTCGACCGCATGTGCGGCGCGCCCTACACGACCTCGTTCCTCGCCGACACGCTTCGGGGCCGGCAACTGATCTCGCTCGAGCGGTGCGTCCAGCTCATGACCCAGGCTCCCGCGCAGTTGTTCGGCCTGCGCGATCGGGGCGAGCTCCGCGAGGGCTACCACGCCGACGTCGTGCTCTTCGATCCCGAGAGGGTCGCGACCGACGAGGTCAAGCTCGTCAAGGACCTGCCCGGTGGCACCGCGCGACTGTTCGCCGACGCGATCGGCGTGCGACGTGTGATCGTGAACGGCACGACGATCGTCAACGACGGTGAGCAGACGGGCGCACTGCCCGGCAAGGTGATGCGGTCGGGGCGCGACACCTACACGGTGCCGATCCCGGCCGACCGGTAGCCGGGTCGCCTCCGCGCGCGCCGGACGCATCGGACCGGGCCCGATGAGTTCTCGTCGCCGCCCGGGTCAAACCTTTTATGGAACCGATGAACCTGGCCGACATCTACGGGACGCCGCTGCTCGAGTGGTCGAAGATCGAGGAGCGGCTCGGACAGGGCCTGACCCAGGCCCCTGATGCGGGCGGTCCGAATCGGCACACGTGCTGGCTCGCGACGATCAACCCCGACGGCAGCCCGCACGTCACCGGAATCGGCGCGCTCTGGGCCGAGAGCACGTTCTGGTTCGAGACGGGTAGGAACACCCGCAAGGGAAGGAACATCGCCCGCGACCCGCGGTGCACCCTGAGCGTGGCGACCCAGGAGTTCGACCTCGTCGTGGAGGGCCGGGCCGACCTGATCACCGATCCGACGACCGTCGCGGCGATGGCGGCGCGTTGGGCGGCCGGGGGCTGGCCCGCCACCGTGGACGAGACCGGCTCCGCGCTCACGGCCGAGTACAGCGCGCCGTCGGCCGGCCGTCCGCCCTGGTTCGTCTACCGCATCACACCGAAGAGCGCGACCGCGCTGCTCACCGTCGAGCCCGGAGGCGCGACCCGATGGCGCTTCTAGATCACCCGCGTGATCGTCACGTGAATCTCGGGATGACGTGCTTCCCCATGAGGTCGATGGTCTGCATGACCGCCTCATGGCCGATCTTGTACGGGTTCACGAGGCAGAGCAACAGGTCGACGCCCGCCGCTTCATACCGCTTGCACGCGTCGAGGCACTGCTCGGGCGTACCGAGCACGCACGCGCCCGAATCAACGAGATATTCGAGCGAGAGCAGGTCGAGCGAGCCGTCGTCGGAGTGCGCCTTCATGTCGGCCGCGTAGTCGTAGTTGCCGAGTGCCTGGTTGCGCTCGGCCATCCATTCCGCGACCTGCGCGATCTGACGCGCCCCGACCTTCGGATACCACTCGAACGACTCGCGCGCCGAGGCCCACGCTTCGTCCTGCGACGGCGCGCACAACGCCATCGTGAACGTCGCCGCCTGGTTGTTCACGAACTTCCCGATCGGGGATGCGCACCTCGCAACCGCCGCCCGGTAGATATCGATCTTCTTCTTCACGTCCTCGGGCGAGACGCCGACCGCGAACGAGCACAGCCCGAGTCCCAGCTCGCCGACCTGCGCATGGCCGTCGTCACTCGTCGTCGCGCCCCAGATGGGCGGGTGTGGCTGCTGCAACGGCTTGGGCTGCACGCGACGATCGGCGAGCGTCCAATACTTGCTGTCGATCGAGTAGCGCTCGTTCGTCCAGCAGCCGACGACGTGCTCGATCGCCTCGCGCCACATCTCGCGCGTGTCCTTCGGATCGACACCGAAGCCTTCCAACTCGATGCGCGTCGCCGAGCGTCCGGTACCCATGTCGACGCGGCCGTCGCTCAACAGGTCGAGCACCGCCACCGACTCCGCGGTGCGCACCGGATGGTTGTACGGCTTGGGCATGAGTCGCACGCCGTACCCGAGCCGCATCTTCGTCGTGCGGCTGGCGATCGCGCCGTAGAGCACCTCGGGATTCGAGCAGTGCGAGTACTCCTCGAGGAAGTGGTGCTCGACCGTCCAGAACGCGTGGAAGCCCGCCTGCTCACCGGCAATGGCTTGTTCCAACGTGTTCTTGTACGCGATGTGCTCACTGTCCGGCGCCCACGGGCGCGCGACAGGGATCTCGTAGAAGAGCGCGAATTTCATGGCCGGACGCTACCGTGATCGGCGGGGCCGCGGCCTCACTCTTGGTCGCTCGCGCTCCGCCTCGAGTGCCCGTTGGTCGGTCGCCGTGCGTCCGCACATCTGGTCGGCTCCGCTGCCGCTCCCTACCGACGGTCCTGCAGGAACGGGAACTCGGCGCGCACCGACCGCACGCGGTCGGGATCGACCGTTGCAGTGATGACCATCTCGCCGTCACCTGCTTGGATGAAGCCGCCGAGAGGGTCGACGATCATCGAGTCGCCCGCGTAATGCAACCGACCCCCGTCGCCGACTCGGTTGACCCCGACGACATACGCCTGATTCTCGATCGCACGCGCCTGCAACAACGCCGTCCAATGGCCGGCGCGAGACGCGGGCCAGTTCGCGGGGACGACATAGCAATCGGTCCGGTCCGCGAGCGCCCAGAACTCGTCCGCGAATCTGAGGTCGTAACAGACGAAGAACGAGCAGCGCGTACCTTCGACATCGACCGTCAGGAAATCTTCGCCCGCCGCGTAATGCTCCTGCTCGCGTCCGTACGTGAACGGATGGATCTTGGCGTACCGATGCGTCGTACCGTCGGGCGCGGCCAGTATCAGTTGGTTGAACGGACGGTCGGCCGCGTCGGTGCGCTCGGAAACGGATGCGCACACCCAGACACCGTTCGAGCGAGCCTGGTCGACGAGAAATCGTGCGCTCGGGCCGTCGACCGGCTCCGCGATGCGATCGGTCTTCATGGAGAATCCGGTCGAGAACATCTCCGTCAACACGACGAGCCGCGCGCCGTCGGCCGCCGCCCGTTCGATCCTCGGCGCGAGGAGGGCGAAGTTCTCCTCCGGTCGCTCCCAGACGATGTCGTGTTGCACCCCGGCGACGATCACCGCGCGAGACTCTTCAGTCGCGTGCACGCCTCGTCGAGCACCTCGGTGCGCTTGCAGCACGCGAACCTCACCAGGGGCGCGCCGGCCACAACATCGTCGTAGAAGACGACGCTCGGGACCGCGACAACGCCGCACCGATGGGGCAACGAACGGCAGAACGCCAGGCCGTCGGTCTCTCCGAACGACCGGATGTCGACGGTGGCGAAATAGGTGCCTTGCGGTCGCAATACTTCGAAGCCCGCATCGGCCAGACCCGCGCACAGTCGATCGCGCTTGTCGCGCATCTCGTCGCGGAACCCCGTGAAGTACTCGTCGGGCAGGGCCAGACCGACGGCGATCGCGTATTGGAACGGGCCACTGCTCACGTACGTCAGGAACTGCTTGGCCGTCTTGACCGCGGCGACGAGCTCCGGGCGGGCGCACACCCAGCCGACCTTCCACCCGGTGAACGAGAACGATTTGCCCCCCGAACCGATGGCGACGGTGCGATCCCGCATGCCGGGCAAGGTCGCGATCGGGACGTGCTCCCCGTCGTAGACGAGGTGCTCGTACACCTCGTCGGTGACGACAAGCAGATCGTGTTCCTGCGCGAGCTCGGCGACGAGCGCGAGCTCGGCGCGAGAGAAGACCTTTCCGGTCGGGTTGTGCGGACTATTGAGCAGGATGAGCTTCGTCCGGCGCGTGATTGCGGCGCGCAGGTCGTCGGGATCGAACGCGTAGTCGGGCGCGCGCAACGTCACGACGCGACGCGACGCGCCCGACATCGCGATGCACGCGGCGTACGAGTCGTAATAGGGCTCGAACGTGACGACCTCGTCGCCGGGACCACACAACGCCATCAAAGCGGCCGCGATGGCTTCGGTCGCGCCCGCCGTCACGAGCACCTCCGTACCCGAGTCGTATTCGAGACCGTAGAACCGTCGTTGGTGCGCGACGATCGCGGTGCGCAACTCGGGAATGCCGATACCCGGTGGGTACTGGTTGTACCCGGCCTCGATCGCGTCGGTCGCGGCCTGCTTCATCAGCGCGGGGCCGTCGGTGTCGGGAAATCCCTGGCCGAGGTTGATCGCGCCGGTCTCGACCGCCAGGGCCGACATCTCGGCGAAGATCGTCGTCCCGAACGGCTGCAGTCGCTCGACGAGATAGGGATTCACGCCGCCGATGCTACGAGCGGCGGCACCGAGCTTCGGCGGAGGCACTCGCCCCGAGAACAACCAGAACCGGACATATGTGGCGGACGGGCAATCCTGTGCCTCGTGCAGGATTGCGAGTACCGACTCGGGCGGCGAGAATCGGGCGACGAGAATCGAGTCTTCGATTGTTTCGACAGGAGTCGCATGGAGTCTGCCGGGTACCAGCAGGCGTGGGTTCGGCCGAGCACTCTCGACGGGCTCAACCGACGCATTCACGACGGGGTTCCCATAGAGGACCTCGCGGTGCGGGCCGCGGACCGGCGAGACACGTTTTTCGAGTTGCTCTTCCCGTACGCACGCCCGACTGTCGGATCGCGCGTGTTGGAGCTGGGCCAGGGCGTCGGCTGGATCATGGAAGCCGTGCTCGCGCAGTACCCGGTAGCGGAGATCGTCGGTCTCGACGTGTCGCCGGTCATGATCCGGAGCGCGCAGGAACGTTGGGATGATCCGCGCGCCCGATACGTGTTGTACGACGGGCTGCACGTGCCGCTCGAGGACGACGCTTTCGACAACGTGTACTCGGTCGCGTGTATCCAGCACATCGAGAAGCATCACGCGTTTCTTGCGATGCAGGAACTTGTCCGGATTCTCAAGCCGGGTGGTCATGGGACCCTGCACCTCATGTCAGTCCACCATCTGCCGGCCTCCCCGCGGTCCTACGCCGAGGAGTGCTGGAACCATGTCAACAGCGTGGACGCGCACTGGATGCACTACTACAGCTACGACGAACTCTTCATGCTGTTCTCGCACGCGCTCGGCGTCACTGATCTCGACATCAAGTACTACCGCACGAGCTTCTGGGTGCACTTCTCGAAAGGTACCGACACGCCGTTCAAGTCGCCCGAGGTGGAACAGGCCTACTTCTTGAACCGGGATCTTCCTGCAGCGATACGGCCCCGCGGGATCAATACTTCGCCCTCTACCGTGGGCGACTAGGTCATCGGGGGAGGACATGGTCACAGAGTCGAACCATCGATCAACGCTTGATGAATCTGGACACCTGCGATCTGACCTGTGGTTGGACCAGCCCGACGCGCACGCCCGCATCGACACCCGTGTCGAAGCCGGCGTCGTGTCCGCGGACAACGCGACACTTCTGCACAAGTTCGTTGACCACGGCTATCTCGCCATGCACATCGATCTCGACGAAACCGCGACGGGTGCTTTCGACGATCAGATCGGTCACCTATGGCGCGAGCGACCAGCCGACCAGCCGATCTCGTTGCCCGGTCGGAGCGGGCCGCAGTCTTTTGCGATCTACGAGGGACCGGAACGACCCATTGGATACCGACTGCCCGACGTGCACGGGTTCTCTCCAAACGCAATGGCTCTCTACCTGCACGCGGGCATCTTTCGAATGGTCGAGTTGATCTTCGATCAGCCCGCCATCGCGTTCCAATCGCTGTACTTCGAATACGGCTCCGCGCAGGCGCTGCATCGCGATCCCTGGTATGTCATTACGAAGCCGGTCCCGCACTTGGTTGCGGCATGGATCGCACTCGAAGACATCACTCCCGACAGCGGTCCGCTCATCTACATGCCCGGCTCCCACCGCCTACCGTGGTTCCAGTTCGAAGAGGATTCTGTCGAACTCACCCCAAAGGCAACGGCCGCCCAGCGTGAGGAATACCGGCACTGGAACCAGGAAATGTTGCGCGAGCGGCTCGGCCGCGTCTATCCCGAACGGTTTACCTGTCGGCGCGGTGACGTGTTCATCTGGCACGGCGGTCTCCAGCACGGTGGTGCCGAGATCACGAATCCAGACAAAACCCGGAAGAGCTTCGTCGTTCACTATTCGACGGCGGCGACGTACCGCCAACGAACGGCGTCGATGGCGGTCCGCGACGGCGACGGGTCCCGACCCGTCAAGAGAACTACGGCTGCGATCGTGGACGCACCCGGCGCACGCGGACTCGACGCTCCGATGAAGCAGCATTGACGTGGTGCATCTAGCCACGTCCTGACGCCGCACGTCCAAGTTCACACCGGCTGGCGTGAACGGTGCACCGGATCAGCGCTGAACCCTTACCTGATTGCCAGAAAGCAGCGCCGGTTGCCGCGCGCGTAGAGCTCGTGCGGAGGGTCGGCGTCACCGAGAATCTCGTACACCTCGGAGAAGCCTGCGTATCGGATCGTATCGATGGCCCCGCGATAAGTCGGGTGCAACTCCCAGTCCTCCCGCCCTTCGGCCGGCAGATCGACATTCTTGTCGCCGAAGAGGACGTACGCCGAGATGGGTTCGGAGTGAACGATGGTGTCGATGATGGCAAACCGTCGGCACAGCTCATAGGTCTGACGCATGAACTGCAGCGGATTCACGACGTGATAGAGGACGCCGAGATTGAGTACGACATCCCACTGGTGTTCGTGCTCGAAGTCGTCCACGTCCGCAACACTGAAGTCGACGTTCCCGATGCCGTAATGCGTGGCGAGAAAGCGCGCCTTCGCAATGTTCGTTGGCCGCAGGTCGAAGCCGTCGACGTGTCTGACCCCTCGATGCGCGACGTCTAGGCTGAAGAAGCCGTCGTTGCATCCGATGTCGAGCACGTCCGTTTCTGCGACATCGCCGCCAAGAAGCTCGATCGCGGTTCCGACGATCAGGTCACTGCGGAACTGGATACGAGACGCTTTCTCCGCCGTCTGCGCCGATCTCGTGTCCATGGTGTCGAAGTCGCCGCGCATGTGGAAGGGAAGGAGCCACGGGTTCAGCTCGCGGACTTTGTTCTGGAGTTCGGGCATCGAGAGCCCGAGGTGACCTCTCACTTGTTGCATGAAGGCCGGAGGGTTCCGGCGCTGGATCTGGCGCATGATGTGCGGAAGGAGATACTCGGCGGGAAACTTCTGACGCGATCGCCACGCGTGATACCGCTCCTGCGAGGTTGTGTCGCCGGACAGCTCGCCATCAGCCACGCCGGACGTCATTCGGTCCGTCGACATGACCGGGAGAGCTAGCTCGGTGGCGCGATTGACGTCCACTGCATCTGCTCCATACTCTCGGCGGAAGTACCGGGCCGTAGGCGACCACCGCCGCCCGAAATTCTACGCCAGGAGGTTCACGCAGTGAAGGAACCTCGCGTGGATCGAGCGAACTGAACTCCGATCGAGAGACGTGCCGCTCGAGACGACTCTCGGCGGCGGTCAGAGACCGAGGGCGGGTATAACTTGCCAAGCCGGCGGCGCGCCGTGGCGAAAGGCCTTCGCGATCGGCGCCGCGGTCTCGATCGCACCGCACACCGGATCCGCGTCGGGCGCGCCGGTCGTGTCGGTGCAGCCTGCGACCCGGCAGACCACGGCCGACTACCCAGCGAACACCGACTTCGCCGTGCCGTGGACCGTCACCCCCACCGCGGGCGACACGTCCCTGGTCGCCGCCTCGCGCTACTGCTCCGTGCACCCCTCGTCGACGCCGGTGATGACGCCGAATCACGACGAACGCCACTTGACCCGACGGGTTCGACGCCGGTCGACAACCCTCAGACGTCGGGCGGCCCTTGTGCAACGCGTCGGCGCACGTCGTCGATCGGTTGGTCGGGAAAGAACGACTCGCAGTACCACGTGACACCCGCGGCCCCGAAATCGGCGGCCTGTTCTCGGGGTCCGTGTACGCACACGTCGAACGGCTCCTCCGATACGCGCTGACCGAGAATCTCGGCGACGATGCCTCGGACAGCGTCGGGGGTCAGCGGGCGCTCCGGACCGAAGGGCATGACGCCATCGCAGCGAGCCGCGCGCCGGGCGGGCCCGCGGCGGAGCGGTGCGAGCGCCGCCGACCAGATCGGGATACGAGGTTGCTGCAAGGGCTCCGGCAGGAACCGAACCGCGTCGACCGACGAACGGACGCCGGCATAGCTGACCGACTCGCCCGACCAGAGTCGGCGCATGATCTCGATGCCGTCGTCGAGGAGCTCGGCCCGTTCGACGTCGGTGCGCGCCTCACGGCTGAACGCTGCGAACTCACGCCAGAAGTCGATGCCCAGACCGACGCCGACCACGAGGCGACCGGCGCTCAGGTGATCGAGCGTGACCGCCTCCCTCGCGACCTTCCACGGGCGCCGGCGCGGGATCGGCGTGACCAAAGGACCGAGCCGCATCCTCTCCGTCGCCACCGCGATGCCGGCGAGCGCCAGCCAGGTGTCGACGAACGGGACGTCGTCCTCGAAGAGGAGGTGGTCCCACATGAAGAAACCGTCCCAGCCCGCCCGTTCGGCCTCACCCGCGAGATCCAGTAGGAGGTTCACGTCGCCGAACGTGCCGAAGGGCGGAAGGTACAGGGCGTGCTGCACGGCTATCCGGACCCCTGCGACCGGCGACTCGCGCGCTCCTGGACTTCCGCGAGCTCGTAGACGCCGAGCTCCCGCAGCCGCTCCACCCACGGCCGGTTCGCACTGCGCCAGTACTCGCCGTAGCTCGGATAGCGCTCCACGTCGTATCGGCCGTCCCAGTCGGCGGGGAAGGTGAGCGAAAAGCATTCGCGCACACGCGCCGTCTCCGCCGCGTCGACGGGATCGACGATGAAGTCGACGCGCCACTGTCGCCGGTCGCGGCCGCCGGCGCTCCCGTGCATCAGGTGCTCGTCGAGCGCGATGACGTCGCCCGGTCGGGTCTCGACCGCCTCGGTGAGCGCGTCACTCGCGTCGCTCGCGGAAGAAACATGCGAACCGGGTCGCACGCGCAATGCACCCGAGCCCGCGGTGAGTGGCTCGAGGTACGCGAGGAATCCGACACTCGCCACGTCGATCTCGCTGTCACGGTGCGCTTCGCTGCCGCCGAAATAACGAGTGCCCTTGGCGCGCATCGGCAAGACCGCCCGGCCGAGCAGGCCGGCCGCAGTGCCGGCCAGCGCGTCGATCAACGACATGCTGACGGGCGTGCGTTCGCACATCATCGGCACGTATCGGAACTCGATACCGCCGCTGCCGTTGTTGTCCGTCGCCGACGCGCGCAGGCCGTCCGCCAACGCGCGATCGACCTCTTCCGACAAGGGCCCGGGATCGAACACCGCGCGCAATACGACGAACCCGCGCGCCCGAAAGTCGGAACGAGTTTCGTCGTCGATCACGACGCCCATGATGCCCGCCGCACATGGCAGAGACAATCGTCACATTGCGAACTCTTGTGTTGAGTGCAGACAACGTCCAGCGTTCACTCGATCCGTCGCCTGGCCGGGAGCCTTTATCACCGCGCCGCGGAACAACAGTCCGTTGCCCTGGCGTGCCGATCGCCGACCGGCGGTCATGCCTGCGTTTCGATCGCGTCCAGGATCGTGTCGGGTGTCAGCGGCGTTCGGTCGATGATCGCGCCGACGAGCGCGAGCGCATCCGCCACCGCGTTGAAGATGGCGGGCGGTGAACCGATCGCGCCGCCCTCACCCATGCCCTTGTGGCCACCGGGGGTGGGCGACGGCGTTTCCACGTGCCCGTATTCGATCGTCGGCACTTCCGTGGCAGTCGGCAGCAGGTAGTCCATGAACGTCGTCGTCAATGGATTGCCGTCGTCGTCGTAGACGAAATGCTCGTACAACGTGCCGCCGATGCCCTGCACGACTCCGCCCGCGACCTGACCTTCGACGATCATCGGGTTGATCATCACACCGCAGTCCTCGCTCACCACGTAGCGGAGAATCGACACGACACCCGTCGCCCGGTCGATCTCGACCGTGCACGCGTGACACGCATTCGACCACGAGAACGGCGGCGCCTTGAACGTGGCCGTCGCTTCCAGTCCGACCTCCATGCCTTCGGGCAGCCGTGCGGTCTCGAGATGCGCGATCCGCGCGACCTCGCTCCACGCGACAGAACGGGTCGGTGTGCCCCGCACCGCGATCCGCGCGTCGACGATCTCGAGGTCGTCCGGTGCGGCCTCCATGACGTGCGCGGCGATCTCGATCGCCTTGGCGCGTACGACCGCGCAGGCGTTGCGACACGAATTACCGGCAATGACCGCGGTGCCGCTCCCGCCCGTGCCGCGTCCGTACGCGGTCACGGCGCTGTCGCCCTGCACAATCGTGACGTCGTCGTATTCGATGCCGAGCTCTTCGGCGACCACCTGCGCCATCGTCGTCTCGATGCCCTGGCCGTGCGCGCCGGTGCCGAGCGCGACGGTCACCTGACCGTTCGGGTTCACGCGGACGACCGCGGTCTCGGTGCCCATCGGGTCCATCATCCCGGTGCTCGGCTCGACGTAGAGACCCAACCCGATTCCGAGGAGACGGCCTTCCTCGGTGAACACGCGCCGTTGTTCGGCGCGGAACGCGTCGTAGCCGATGATCTCGGCCGCCTGCTCGAGCGTCTCCGAGGGACTCACCATGTCGAGCGGTAATCCCGTCGGGAGCGTGTACGGCAGCTCCGCGGTCGGAATGACGTTGCGCCGGCGCCATTCGAGTGGATCCATGCCGATCTGACGTGCCGCCGCGTCGACCATCTGCTCGCGCGCGACCGTTTCGAACATCCAAGGTCCGCGGTACGCGCCGCGGCCGCACGTATTGGTCCACACCGCGCGCGTCCGCAGCGACGCGAGCGCGCACTTGTACGGGCCGGTGAACAGGAGGCCGACGAGGGCGCCCGCACCACCGGTCGCGCCGACGGGGAACGCGCCGGCGTCCTCGATGTGATCGATGTAAGTCCCGAGGAGCCGTCCGTCCGCATCGAGCGCGAACGTGCATTCGGCGACGTCGGCGCGCGCGTGGTTGGACGCGATGAGGTTCTCGCGCCGGTCCTCGATCCACTTCAACGTGCGCCCGAGCCGGCGCGCCGCCAGCGTGACGGTCAGCTCCTCACGGGGCGTGAAGAACTTCTGGCCGAAGCCGCCGCCGACGTCGTGGCCCTCGACCCGTACGAGATGCGCGGGAACGCCGGTGACGCGCGCCATTGCCTGCTTCGCCTCGTGCGGATTCTGCGTGCTCATCCATGCGTGCAACTCGCCCACCGACGGTTCGTACTCGACCACCACGCCTCGCGTTTCCATGGGGACCGGCGTGTGCCGATGCTGGCGGAACGTGCGGCGGACGACGTTGTCGCCGGCGAGCAATGCTTCGAGCTCGGGGGCGATCGGGAACTCCATCTCGGCACCCAGGTTCGTCCCGAGCTCGGGGTGCACGATGGGGACGCCTTCGTCGAGCGCGTGCTCGACGTCGATCACCGCGGGATCGGTGTCGATCTCGACTTCGACGAGATCCGCGGCATCCTCGGCGACGTAGCGACTCGACGCGATGATCAACACGATCGGTTCGCCGACGAACCGGACGTCACCGTCGGCGAGCGGACGCAGGGGTGCACCCGGCGTCGCCAACAGCAAAGTCGGCTGCATCTCTCCGGCGTGCGGGTTGAGATCGGCCGCGGTCAGGACCGCGGTCACGCCGTCGAGCGCGACGGCGGCTTCCGTGTCGACGCGAACGATGCGGCCGCGGGCGACGTCGCTGCGGACGAAGGTGCAATGCAGCATGCCGGGCAGCACCACGTCGTCGACGTAGCGCCCGTGGCCCGTGACCAGACGCGGGTCCTCGCGGCGCTTCACCGACTGACCGACGAACCGTCCCGCGGTCGACGTGCTCATCGCGCGTCCGCCGCGCGCTTGACTGCGCCGATGATGCCTTGGTACCCGGTACAGCGACAGAGGTTGCCCGACAGAGCCTCACGGATCTCGGTCTCCGACGGCTTCGGGTTCTCCTGCAACAGCGCGGTGACCGAGACGACGAAGCCCGGCGTGCAGAAACCGCACTGCAATCCGTGCTCTTCCCGGAACGCGTCCTGCACGGGCGACAACGCGCCGTCGGGCCCACCCAGGCCCTCGATCGTCGTGACCGCGGCGCCGTCGGCCTGCACCGCGAACATGAGGCACGCGCGCACCGCCTCGCCGTCGAGCAACACCGTGCACGCACCGCATACGCCGTGCTCGCACCCGAGGTGCGTCCCGGTGAGGGCGCACTCCTCGCGTAGGTAGTCGGCGAGCGTGCGGCGGGCGTCGACGGCACCGCGGCGCCGCTCGCCGTTCACTGTCATCTCAACCGGCAACACGTTGACCCTCCTGGGCGCGGGTTACCGCGCGTTCGACGAGATGGCGCGCGATGCGGGTGCGCGTCGACCCGCTGGCGTGCACGTCGGCGGGGGGATCGAGATCGCGCACGGCCGACTCCGCGACCTCGGCCGCGGGCGCGCCCGCGAGCCACGCTTCCTCCGCGGCGCGGACTCGTACCGGCGTCGAGCCGACCCCGAACAGGGCGATGCCGGCGCGGCCGTCGGTGATCGCGCACGCAACCCCGGCCAGCGCGAAATCGCCGTGCCGGCGCGCGACCTCTTCGATCGCGAACCCACTGCGGGCGGGCCACACCGGAAAGCGGGCCGCAACGAGGAGCTCGTCCGGCTCGGCGGCGGTCGTCCAGGTGCCGACGAAGAAGTCGTCGGCCGCGAGTCGGCGGCGCGCGCCTCCCGGGCTCGCGAGCTCGAGCTCGGCCCCGAGCGCAACCGCGACGGCCGGATACTCCGAGGCGGGATCCGCGTGCGCGAGTGAGCCGCCGACGGTGCCGCGGTTTCGGATCTGGAAGTGCCCGATGAGCGGCGTGGCCCGGGCGAGCAGCGGCACCGCAGCGGCGATCGCAGGATCACGCTCCATCACGCGCTGGCGCGTGCAGGCGCGCACGACCAGCGTCCCGTTCTCCCGCGCGAACCCGGCGAGCGCCGCGACCCGGTTGACGTCGACGAGATGCTCGAACCGAGTCAGGCGCAGCGCCAGCATCGGCACCAGGCTCTGGCCCCCCGCCAACACCTTTGCTTCGTCGCCGTGCTCGGCGAGCAGCCCCGTGACCTCGTCGATCGTCTCCGGCGCGTGGTACTCGAACGGCGCAGGCTTCATGCGCTCCGGACGCTACCGCCGAGCTGACATCGGCGTCAGGTTTGCGCCCGGCAACGGCGTCGGTGGGCGGGCATCGACGGTCGGGGCCGAAGCATGTACCCGGTCGAACAACACGACGATGGCGAGGACGATCGGTACCGACAGCGAGACGATCATCCCGACCTTGTCGGCGCCCGGCATGACCATCGTCAGATGCCGCAGGTGGTACACGAGGTGCGGCACCGAATAGACGATCCACGACACCGCGGCGATGCGACTGATCGCGCGGGTGCCGACGAAGATCGCGCCGGCCGTCAGCACGAAGATCGCGAGGTTGAGCGCGCCGAAGTCGCGGATGAGGTGCTCGTTGTAGCGACCGTCCATCGCCACCCAACCCCGACCGAACGGGAAGTCGGAGTAGAACTGCCGCGGAAAGAATTCGGCCTGGACGCCGAGCGCGAACGCGCTGGCGGCGAGGAGCCAGAGCATGAGCCGGGCCCGGCCGGGGAGCGCGGGTTCGACGCCCCGCTCCCGGACGATCTTGCGATATCCCTCCCGCACGCTCGGTGAGAGCGGACGCCAACCGGTCGCGTCCTGGAACGCGCGGCTCGACACCCGTTGCGACGCGCTCAGATAGCCGGCGCTTTTCGGCGCGAGCCCCTTCGGGGGAAGCCGGAGGCGCCGCCGCCCGACCGCCGCGCCGAGCGCGGCCGCCTGCTCGCGGCGCGGAAGCGGTTCACTCTCGACGACGTCGTACGTGCCGGCGGTGGCATCGAGCGCGCGCACGACCGCGGCGGCGGCGTCATCGGCATCGATCATCGGTGTGTAGCTATCTGCCGCGCCGAGGTCGAGCATGAGTCCGCGCCGCGCCGAGTTCACCAACGCGACGCTCTGGTCGGCTTCGGGCGCGTAGAACCGCCCGAAGCGCAACACGACTCCCCGCCCACCGTTCGCAGCGAACCGGGCGACGTTCGCTTCGGCCGTCTCGATCGCGCCGGTGAAGGCAGCCGACACCAACGGCGTCGAGGCCGCGTCGATCCACTCCGAGCCGTGCTCGCCATACATGAATGCGAGCGACTCCTGCACGAACACGGCTGCACCGGCTCCGATCGCGGCATCGACGAGGTTGCCGGAGGCGACGCGCCGAATGCGCTCGTTCTCGTCCCACGCGCGCACTCGCGCCATCTGCGCGATCGGTGGGATCTTCGTGGTGACGTTGACCACCGCGTCGTGACCGGTGATCGCGACGCGCAGCGCGTCGACGTCGAACAGATCCACGCGGACCGGCCGGGCTCCGAGCGACTCGAGCAACGCGTCCTTCTCCGGCGATCTCGAAACCCCGGTGACCTCGTGCCCGGCCGCCACCAGCCGGCTCACGGCCCGCCGCCCGACGACACCTGTCGCGCCCGCAACGAACACCCTCATCGCGCGTCTCCTCCCCGGCGGCTAATCCGGATAATACATATCCGGATTCAGACTGTCGAGGTCAAGCGGCAGAATGAGCCCCGGCGAGTGGCGAGAGGAGCTGGGCGTGGAATCGATCGCGCGGAGCGAGGCCGACGGCCTCGCGCACACCCCGGAGCCGCCGTATTGGGCGGTCATCTTTTCGGCCCGCCGCAACCGACAATCCGGCGACCAGTTCGACGAGACCGACCAACGGATGATGGCGCTGGCCGCGCGCCAGCCGGGTTATCTCGGGGTGGAAACCGCGGTGACCGACATCGGGATCACGGTCTCGTACTGGGCCGACGAGGAGTCGATCGCGGCGTGGAAGCGCAATGCCGATCATGCGTTCGCGCAGTACGAGGGCCGCACCCGTTGGTATGACGCCTACGAGTTGCGGATCGCGCGCGTCGAACGCGCACACAGCTTCGTTCGAGACGGGCAATGAGCGTCGTCGCCGTACCGCCCGAACGCATCGACCTCGATGCCGACACGTATCTCCGCTGGCTGACCGTCAGTGATGCCGAAGCGGTCGCCCGCGCGGTCGACGAGAGCCTCGACCACCTGAAGCCCTGGATGCCGTGGGCCGACGCGCAGTCGACCGACGTGACGTTCCAGCGCAACCGCCTGCGCCAGCAGTCCCAGCAACGCGAACGCACCGAGGAATGGCAGTACGGCCTCTTCGGTGTGGCCGACGAGCAGCTCCTCGGGTCGTTCGGTCTCATGACGCGCCGCGGTCCCGGCACTCTGGAGATCGGTTACTGGCTCCACGTCGATTCGGGCGGACGCGGTTACGCGACCAGCGCGGCCCGGGCCCTGACCACGACGGGCCGGCGAGTACGCAGCATCAAGCAGATGATCATCGTGTGCGACGAAGCGAACGTCCGCAGTGCCGCCATCCCGCAACGCATCGGCTACAGCTTGCAGCGGGTCGAGTCCCGCACCCCCGAAGCGCCCGGCGAGAGCGGGCGTATGCAGATCTGGGTCCTCGAAGGAAGCGCGCCGACCGCTACGCCCTGAACGGCACGGCTTCCTCGATGCGCGCCATGACGTCGGCGTCGAGCCGGGCAGCAACATCGAGCGCGGCCATGTTCTCGTGCACCTGCGACGCCCGGCTCGCGCCCGTGATCACCGTCGACACGTGAGGATTCTTCGTGCACCACGCGAGCGAGAGCTGGGCGAGCGTGCAGCCCAAGTCGTCGGCGACGACTTTGAGCTTGCGCACCCTGTCGTTCGTCTTCGGGTCGGTGAGCATGCCCTGCAGCCACTCGTAGCCGGGCAACTTCGCACGCGAGCCCTCGGGCATCCCGTCGAGATATTTGCCCGTGAGCAAGCCGGACGCGAGTGGGCTCCAGATCGTGAGGCCGAGTCCGATGTCGTCGTAGAGCCGCGCGTACTCGAACTCGACGCGCATGCGATGGAGCAGGTTGTACTGCGGTTGCTCCATCATCGGCTTGTGGAGGTGATGGCGCTCCGCAATATCCCACGCGGCGCGGATCTCGTCGGCCGTCCACTCCGAAGTGCCCCAGTAGAGCGCCTTCCCGCTCGAGACGATGTCGCTCATCGCCCACACCGTCTCCTCGATCGGCGTGTTCGGGTCGGCGCGGTGGCAGAACAGCAGGTCGACGAAGTCGAGGCCGAGTCGCTCGAGTGAACCGTCGATCGCCTGCATGAGGTACTTGCGGTTGAGCGTGTTCTTCATGTTGGGCTGGTCGTGGAGGCCCCAGAACACCTTGGTCGAGATGACGTAGCTCTGGCGCTCCCAGCCGAGCTGGGCGATCGCCTCACCCATGATGCTCTCGGACTTGCCGCCCGCGTACGACTCCGCGTTGTCGAAGAAATTCACGCCCACCTGATACGCGGCGTCGAGGCATTCCATCGCGGTGTCGACGCCGAGTTGGTCGCCGAACGAAACCCAAGAACCGAAGGACAACACACTGAGTTGCAGGCCGCTGCGGCCGAGGCGTCGATATTCCATGGGCCGACCGTACCCTGGCGCCGTGCTGCTGAACGTCGTCGTCGAAACCTCGGAGGCGGTCGGCGCGACGCGTTCGCGCAGGGCCAAGATCGAAGCCCTCGCGACGGTGCTCCGGGCGTGCGCCCCGGACGAGATCGCCACCGTCGTCAACCTGCTGACGGGTGAGCCGCGCCAGGGGCGGATCGGCGTCGGGTGGGCGACGCTCTCGGCGGTGCGACGCGCGGCCGAGGCCTCGACAACGCCGGGTGACGATTCCGACGGGGCTGCACTGCAGCCCGTCCATGTTCCTGAACCGAACGTGACGGTGGCCGAGCTCGACGCCGCGCTCCACCGCGTCGCGGCGACGACCGGCTCCGGATCGGCCGGCGCGCGCCGGCAGATCCTCGTCGACCTCTTCGCGCGCGCCACGCCCGCCGAGGCCGACTTCGTCGTCCGCCTCCTGACGGGCGAGCTCCGCCAAGGTGCGCTCGCGGGGCTGATGGCCGACGCGATCGCGCGCGCGGGCGGGGTTCCCGCCACGACGGTGCGCCGGGCCGCGATGCTGGGTGGCGATCTCGCGGATACCGCCCGGCGTGCGCTCACCGGTGGTGAGGCGGCGCTCGTCGAGGTCGGCTTGGAAGTGCTGCGCCCGGTCCAGCCCATGCTCGCGGCGAGCGCGGCGACGGTTGCCGAGGCGCTGGCGGCGACCGGGCGCGCGTCGGTCGAATGGAAGCTCGACGGCGCGCGGATCCAGGTGCACCGCGCCGACGGCGAGGTACGCGCCTTCACGCGCAACCTCAACGACGTCACCGCGCGCGTACCCGAGGTCGTCGAGGTCGTGCGGGCGTTCCCCGCCCGTGAGTTCGTGCTCGACGGCGAGGCAATCGGCCTGACCGACGACGCGCTCCCCCGCCGGTTCCAGGACACGATGAGTCGCTTCGGCACCGACGACGCGACGAGCCATGCCATGACGCTCGCACCGTTCTTCTTCGACGTGCTGCACCTCGACGGCGAGGATCTGCTCGACCGGCCGCTCGGCGAACGGGCGGCGATACTCGCCGGGCTCGTGGGCGAATGGCGCGTTCCGGCCGTCGAGACCGACGACCCGGAAGTCGCCGAAGCGTTTCTCGCCGACGCGCTCGCGACCGGTCACGAGGGTGTGATGGTGAAGGCGCTCGACTCGCGCTACGAGGCCGGTCGGCGCGGCGCCGCGTGGCGCAAGGTCAAGCCGGTGAAGACCCTCGATCTCGTCGTGCTCGCTGCGGAGTGGGGACACGGTCGCCGGCAAGGTTGGTTGTCGAACCTCCACCTCGGCGCGCGCGACCCCGAGACGGGCGAGTTCGTAATGGTGGGCAAGACGTTCAAAGGGCTCACCGACGAGTTGCTCACGTGGCAGACGCAACGGCTGCAGGAGATCGAGGCGCACCACGACGACTACACCGTGTACGTGCGTCCGGAGCTCGTCGTGGAGATCGCGCTCGATGGCGCGCAGGTCTCAACGCGCTACGCGGGCGGCGTCGCGCTCCGGTTCGCACGTGTACGCGCGTACCGCCCCGACAAGGCGGCCGCCGACGCCGACACGATCGACGCGGTGCGCGCCCTGCTCGCGCCGTGACGCCGACGAGCGCCGGACGGATCAGCCCGCCGCACCCGCCAGCTGGTTCATGTACTGGTTGAGGTCGAAGTAGTCGCGCCACTTCGCGATCTTGCCGTCGCGTACCTCGAACGTTCCCATGACCGGCAACTCGATCGTCACGTTCGGCAGTACGAACACGTCGACTCGTTCGGTCAGGACAGTGTCGCCTTCGCCCACGATGTTGAGCACGCGGAACTCGATCCGTTCCACGCCCGTCGTGAACATCGCGAAGACGGCTTTGATCGCTTCCGGCCCGACCGCAGGCTCGACCGGGATGTTGTGGTAGATCGCATCGTCGGTGAAGTACGCGACGATCTCGTCGACGCTGGCACCCTTTCCGAACTCGTCGCAGAACCGCTGAATCAAATCAATCGCGTCACTCATGGGCACCGACGATAATGACTGGCCGTGGGAACGTCACTCTTCAGCCGGGGAACCGCAGTCGAAGCCGTTGGTGTGGGGCGCTACGTCGCCGACCTCGGCGACCACTGGAACTGCCCCATCGTCCCCCAGGGTGGGATCGTCGCGGCGACGGCGGCGCGCGCGATGGAAGCGGCGTTGGGCGAGCCCGCGCAGCAGCTCCGGAGCCTGAATGGTGTATTCGCAGGCCGGGTGGCGCACGGCCCGATCGAGATCGCGGTGGACGTGCTGCGCCGCGGTCGATCGATGTCGCAGTTGCGAGTCTCGTTGCGCAACCCCGGAGCGGATGCCGGCTTCGACGCGCTTGCGGTGTTCGGATCCGAACGTGAGGGCTTCTCGTTCACCGACGCCCGCGTGCCCGAAGGCATCGCCCCGGCCCTCGAGTGTCCGTCGTACCGCGATCCGCCACCGGACGACTTCCAGTTCGACCACGAGCCGTTCCCGTTCTGGTTTCACGTCGAGGGCCGGCCCTGCGTGGGTCACCCACCGTGGGAGGACTACGAGCCCGAGTCGTCGCTGCGCGCCCAGTGGTACCGCTTCGACGACCCGCCGCGGGCCGACGACGGGACCTGGGATCCGTACGCGCTCGTCGCGCTTTGCGACACCATGCCCGGCGCGGTCGGCGAACGCCTCGGTCCCGCCGGACAGAAACGCAACTGGCTCCCGCCGAGCGCCGACTTCACCGTGCACGTCCTCGATCGAGCGCGCTGCGACTGGGTGCTGGCGGTCAACCGCGCCCGGCACGCGGGCGACGGTTACGCGTCGGTCGACATGGAGCTCTGGGACGCCGACGGCGGTTCGCCCCGCCTCGTTGCCTACGCCACCCAGACGATGGTCTTCAGCTTCGTCAAATAGGGGTTTTCCGCCTCGTCAAAGAGGAGCATTCCGCCTCGCCGCGGCGGGGCCGTTCAGCTTGTCGAAATGAGTACCCCACCGTCCGAGATATGGCGGACGCCCCTTGCCACACAGAGTGAACCGGGTGTTCACTTGCGCACGGGGGAAGGGGCTGAGAGGCGGCCCTCGGCGCGACGGATTGCCATGGCGCGCCGGGGTCTGCCCGCCCCTCCCCTCAAGTCGCGTCCCGGTGCTCTGACCTCGGCGTCTGTGTACCCTCGCCGGGGACAACGACGATGCGAAGGAGTCACCTCGCCGTGAGCCGCAGCTACAACCGCACCGTCAATGCCGACACCGCGAAGCCCGACTTCGGGTCCGCCAATTTCGCGCCGGGCAGTGCCGCGGGGGGCGACCTCGTTCCCAAGCGGGCAGCCGGTCCGTGGGTGCGGTCGACCGGCCGCGCCGCCGATGTCGACGTGCGGATCCTGAGCGATCGCACCGAAGACGGTGGGAGTGTCACCCGACTGGTCGACGGCCGTGGCCGGCGCCTGCATCCCGACCTCATCGTCGGACGGCCGGGCCGCGAGGACGAGGTTGCCATCGCCATCGCGAACACCGTCACCGAACTCCTGCGCCGCGCGTAGGCCAGTTCGCGCGACTGCTCGTTCGTCGGTTCGGATCCGGGCTATTCGGGTCGGGGCGGGATCGAACCGAGCTTGCCGGTCTCGAACAACTCGAGCGAGTCGACGATCTCCTGCTTCGTGTTCATCACGAACGGTCCGTACCAGGCGACGGGTTCGCGCAGCGGGCGACCGCCGAGCAGCAACACGTCGGCGGTCTCGTCCGCCTCGACGATCACGCTTTCCCCATCGCGTCCGAGAACGACGAGCTGGTGTTCACCGACGGTGCGCGAGTCGTCGCCCACCCGCACGCGTCCGCGCAATACATAGACCAGGGCGTTGTAGTCGGTCGGCCAGGCAAGCGCGAGCTGCCCGCCGGCGTCGATCGTCGCGTGTGCGTACACGATCGGCGTGTGCGTGGTGCCGGGACCGGACTGACCGCCGAGGTCACCGGCGATGATGCGCACCACCGCGCGTCCGTCGGCGCTCCGCGCGAGCGTGAGCTTGTCGCCGTCGAGGTTCTGGTACCGCGGCGGCGTGAGCTTGTCGGCGCGCGGCAGATTGACCCAGAGCTGCGTGCCGTGCATGAGGCCGCCATCGCGGAGCATCGCCTCGGTCGGCTCCTCGGAGTGGACGAGGCCGGCGCCGGCGGTCATCCACTGGGTGTCGACGCCGCGCAGCAATCCGCCACCCCCGGTCGAGTCGCGGTGTTCCATCTCGCCGTCGAAGAGATACGTGACGGTCTCGAATCCGCGGTGCGGATGGTCGGGTGCGCCCACCGCCTCGCCCGGCCCGTACTGGATCGGGCCCATCTCGTCGAGCATGAGGAAGGGGTCGGTGGCACCCAGGTCGGCGCCCGGCTGCGGGAAGGGACGGTTCACGGGGAATCCCGCGCCTTCGAACGAGGCCTGCGCGGTCACGATCGACTGGACCGGGCGGGGCGAGTCGTGCGATTCCTCGAGCACCCGGAGCACCGACGTATCGGTGGGCGTGATTGCCGGCATGACGACCTCCAAGGTTCCGGACGTGGTCAGGGACAACCCTTGCGTGCGCAACTATATTCCCTGGATGCCCCGCAGTCCCTCCAGCACCGACGGCTCGAACGCGTACGCGTACATCGCCGAGGGTTCGATCCAGGCGTAGGGCGGCGTGCTGTCCGCGTACCACTGCTCCCATTCGGGATACACCTCGTGCACGTAGTCGAGAAAGCCGCTCCGTTCCGGCGCGCGGACGTCGATCTCGATCGCGCGGCCGTGGACGATCGTGGCGAAGGTCTCGCCGATCGTGTGACACGCGCTCACCTGCGGCCGGCTGCGCACGTGGCGGAAGCGCAGCGACTCCTCTCCCGAGCCGAAATAGAAGCGGCCGCGGAAGAAGAGGCCGTCGACCGGACTCACGCGCGGCTCACATTTCGTCGTGACGGTGGCAAGGTCGAGGACGCGCACGCCGCGTAGGACGCGCGCAAGGTCGGACGCCGCGACCCGTCGTTCGGGCGTGTGGATCGACTTCATGTGCGAGCCGATGCGCGCATAGGAGTCGTCGAGCAGCCGTTGCAACGCGGCGATGTCGGCCGGCGTCTCGTGCATCCGAGGAGGCTACCGATCGCAACTCGGGTGCTCGGCGAGGGCACGGCCTGCGAAGAAAAGCCGGCCGCGGCCTGAACCTCTACCATTGGCGGGTAGTCGCGGGGAGTAGCGCAGCCCGGTAGCGCACCAGCTTTGGGAGCTGGCGGTCGGGGGTTCAAATCCCCCCTCCCCGACTCGCTCCAACGTCATGTCCCGTGAGCCGCGGACTGGCGGATGCATTTTCGACGACACCACCAGTGGTCGCGCCGCCGTGATCAGAGGGTGATGACTCGACGGTGGCCCTGCAACCGGTACTCGGCGAGATGGATCGCGTCGCAAGACGTCACGAGCGCGAGCATGAACTGTTCCGGAGCCCATCCGTCGCGGGCGATTGGATTGCCGACTCCAGCTTCCGAGAACGCCTCGTCAACGGCAATCGCCAACTCTGCCGATCTGAGCAGGGGATCCGAAGCGACGAGCCAGCTGCCGTCCCATTCGGCATGGACGCGTTCCGTATCCAGCACGCCATCGACGCGGAATCGTTCGATTCCGCACGGTCGTCGAGGCAGCGGCACATGCGAGGCCATACCGCGATGGTGACGTTCCTCGTCGGCGGCTTCACCCCGTAAACGCGTAGTCCGTTCGGCCGGGGCCGCGTACGCTTCGGGCCCGGAGATCCGGCCCACAGATCCGGCCCACAGATCCGGTACGAGACGGAGACGAGACGGAGACGCAATGAAAGACGTCGAACCTCAGGCGGTGCTGTCCCCGATCACCGAGGCCGCGATACTCCTCACGTTGGTCGTCGAACCCGGCGCCGAGGACGAGGTCCGCGGTGCTCTTTCGGAGATGAGCGGACTGAAGCGGTCGGTCGGCTTTCGCCTCCCCGAGGGCGAACTGACGTGCGTCGTCGGCATCGGTGCGGATGCGTGGGATCGCCTCTTCCGTCTGCCCCACCCTGCAGGCTTACATCCGTTCCGCGCGCTGGCCGGCGCGCAACATCACGCACCGGCCACGCCCGGCGACCTTTTCTTTCATCTACGCGCCCACCGGTTGGATCTCTGTTTCGAGCTCGCACAACGACTCACCGAACGCCTCGCCGGCCACGCACGGGTCGTAGACGAAGTGCACGGCTTTCGATCGTTCGATGAGCGTGATCTGCTCGGGTTCGTCGACGGCACGGAGAATCCCGAAGGAGCCTCGGCAAGCACGGCAGTGCTGATCGACGCCGAGGACGAGCCTGCGAACGCCGGCGGGAGCTATGTCGTCGTGCAGAAATACGTGCACGATCTCGGCGCGTGGGACGCGCTGCCGGTCGAGCAGCAGGAGCGAGCAATAGGTCGGACGAAGCTGAGCGACATCGAAATGCCGGATGACGTCAAGCCTCCGAACTCGCACGTCGCGCTGAACACCATCGTGGACGACGACGGGAATGAGCGTCAGATCATGCGATACAACATGCCGTTCGGCGCGGTCGGCACGCGCGAGTTCGGCACGTATTTCATTGGCTACGCCGCGACCCCGGATGTCATCGAGCGGATGCTCTCCAACATGTTCATCGGGAATCCGCCCGGAACCTACGACCGCATCCTCGATTTTTCGACAGCGCTCACCGGCAATCTCTTCTTCGTTCCGACCATCGGATTCCTCGATGATCCGCCCGAACCCGGCGCCGGCTCGAGCCAGTCGGCGGCAGTCGCCGAGCACGACGAATCGCTCGGGATCGGAAACCTCGATGGTTGAGCGGCGACAGTGAACCGCGCCGCGAGGCTGCGCTCAACCGAAGGTGTTGATCTTCTCGGGCAGGATGGTGATCACGTAGCGCACCGTCCCCGGCTCGTCATGGCTCGTCACGTCGTCGTCGTACTTGACGCCGATCTTCTTCTGCACGACGAGGTCGGCGTCGAGCGCAATCGACGCCCGGCCGCGGAGTTCCATCGTCCGGTACATGTTCGCGGGATCGAACAGCAACAACGTGACGCGCGGGTCGGCCTCGAGATTGTGAACCTTCTGCCGGTCGCCGGTCGAAGTGATCTTCAACTGGCCGTCGTCGTCGAGGAGGTACCACACCATCGTCGACTGCATCTCGCCGGCGGGCGTATGCGCGGTGAAGGCCGCGAACCCGGGAGCGCCGAGGAGATCTCGGTGGGAATCGGGGAACTCGGTCACGGGGCTCCTTTTCGTTGGTGATCTCGTACCCACCGGCAGTCAGAACACGCGGAACGGCGGATTTGTTGCAAGGAGAGGGCCTCGGCGGGCGTCGATGTATTGATGGAGACTGCCGCAGTGTCGGGGCGAGGCGAAGAGCGGGGCGTGGCGGACTCGGTGGCCGCGACCGCGGCGCTGCCCGAGGACGGCTGGGCCGCGTTCGGCGAGTTCTACGGCTTCGAGTATCCGCGGATGGTTCGGGTAGCAGTGCTCGTGACCGGATCTCTCGAAACCGCGCAGGACGTAGTGCAGGACTCGTTCGTCGGGGTGTGGCGCCGCTGGGGTCTACTGCGCGATCCGGCGGGCTATCTGTATCGCTCAGTCGTGAACGGCTGCCGCTCGCATCATCGTCGCTCGGCGCGTGAGCGACGGTTCAAGGCGTTGAGCTCGTCGGAGTCGGCGGCTTCCGCTGCGCCGGTGCGCGACGAACTGTTGGACGCGCTGGCGACGCTGCCGTATCGGCAGCGCGCGGCGTTGGTGTTGCGTTTCTACGACGA
>JAODBI010000278.1 GCA_025463875.1 Actinomycetes bacterium | reverse complement strand
ACCAGGTGCTCGCCCAGCTCGAACTGTACGTCTCGCCTGAGAAGTACCCGATCGGCGTCTACGTGCTTCCGAAGCACCTCGACGAGAAGGTCGCGCGTCTGCACCTCGACAAGCTCGGCGTCAAGCTGACGACGCTGACCGAGGAGCAGGCCGACTACATCAGCGTGCCGGTCAACGGGCCGTTCAAGCCCGACCACTACCGCTACTGATCACGCACGAAGCCGCTCGGGAGCCGGCGCGGGCGGGAGCGTTAGCATCCCGCCCGTGCAGGATCTCAACGGCAAGGTCGCAGTCGTCACCGGGGGAGCGAGCGGGATCGGAAACGCGCTCGCGCGGCGCTTCGCGTCCGAAGGTGCGCAGGTCGTCGTCGGTGACATCGAGGCCGACGCGCTCGAGCGCGCGGTCGCGGAGCTGCGCGCGTCGGGCGCGCCCGCGGTCGGGATCGTCACCGACGTCACCGATCCCGCGCAGATGCAGGCACTCGGCGACGCCGCGGTCGAACGGTTCGGTGGCGTACACGTGTTCTGCAACAACGCCGGCGTCGGCGGTGGCGGCCTGTCGTGGGAGATGCCGCTCTCGACGTGGGAGTGGGTGATCGGGGTCAACATGTGGGGCGTCATCCACGGCGTCCGCACCTTCGTGCCCCTGCTCATGCAACAGGCCGAGGCGCACATCGTGAACACCGCGTCGGTTGCGGGCCTGGTGGCCGCGCCGTTCATGGGTCCGTACAACGCGAGCAAACACGCCGTGGTCGCGATCTCCGAGACGCTGCACCACGAGCTCGCGATGGTCGCGCCGCAGGTGAAGGTCTCCGTGTTGTGCCCGGGTTGGGTCAACACCAAGATCGCCGAGAGCGGCCGCAACCGTCCGGAGCACCTGCAGGAAGACGACGCGGTTGCCGACGGCGAGGGAGCCGAGTTGTTGCGCGGTCTGATCGAGAAGGGGATGCCGCCGGAAGAGGTCGCAGGCAAGGTGCGCGACGCGATGCGCGACGAACGCTTCTGGGTGCTCACACACGACGACGAGGGCGACTTCTGGGTCGACGGTGTGAACGCGCGTCTGCGATCGCTCGAAGCGCGCACGAACCCGCAGCTCGGTCTGCCCCTCTGACGAGGCCGGGATCGCCGTGGCCCGTACCGATCCCGTCCCGCCCACGGTCGAGTGGCGGCGGGGCGCGGTGCGGATCATCGATCAGCGGGTGTTGCCGGGCCGATTGCGGTTCCTCGACTGCGCCGATGTCGATTCGCTCGTCGACGCGATCGCGACACTCGCGGTGCGGGGCGCACCCGCTCTCGGGGCGACGGGGGCGTTCGGCGTCGCGCTCGCCGCGCACACGCTGAGAACCAAACGCCAGGTGCGCGCCGCCGCGACCCGCGTCGCGCGCGCGCGTCCGACCGCCGTCAATCTCGGTTGGGGTGTCGGGCGCGCGTTGCACGCGTACGAGCGCGAGGGACGCGAAGGGGCCCTCGTCGTCGCGGAGGAGATCGCGGCCGACGACGTTCGCCGCAACCGGTTACTCGGCGCGCATGGCCTGTCACTCGTTCCGGTCGGCGGCGCGGTGCTGACGCATTGCAACACAGGGTCATTGGCATGTGTCGGCTACGGCACCGCGCTCGGCGTCGTTCGTGCCGCGTTCGAAGCCGGTCGTCGACCGACGGTCTGGGCCGACGAGACCCGACCTCTGCTCCAGGGCGCACGACTCACGATGTGGGAGTGCGCCCGGCTCGGTATCGACGCCCGGCTCGTCGTCGACGGCGCGGCTGCCTCCTTGATGCAACGCGGCGAGGTCGATCTGGTGATCGTCGGCGCCGACCGGATCGCGGCGAACGGCGACGTCGCGAACAAGATCGGCACGTACGGGCTCGCGGTCGCCGCCCGCCATCACCAGATTCCGTTCTACGTCGCGGCACCGGCATCGACGGTGGATCTCGCCACCGCGACCGGCGATGCGATCGTGGTCGAGGAACGCGATGCGGACGAGGTGACGCACATCGGCACTCGACGTATCGCTCCGCCCGGAGTGGCGGCTTTCAATCCCGCGTTCGACGTCACGCCCGCCCGCCTCGTCACCGCGATCCTGACCGAGTGCGGAGCCGCCCGGCCGCCGTACCGCCGATCGTTGCCGGCTCACGTCCGGCGGGCGGCGGAGGTTGTCGCACCCGGTCCGTAGGGTCGCCGGTCATGGCGAAGCGAGATCATGTACGGAACGTGTTCGGTGATCTGCTCGACGCGGTCTCACCTGCACGTTGCCCGGGATGCGGACATCTGGGCGTATTGGTGTGCGACACCTGCGCGGCGACGCTCGCGCCGGCACCGGTCGTCGCGCCGCCGCCTCCGCTCGCGTGGTGGACGGCATGCTTCGCGTATCAAGGAGTCGCGCGTGAGCTCGTCGCCCGCGCCAAGTACCGCGCCGAACGGCGGTTCCTCACCCTGCTCGCGCGCGAGCTCGCGGTCGCGCTCGAGCGCGCGCCTCCGTTCGATCGCGTCACGTGGGCGCCCGCGAGCGCGCAACGCATCCGTGCCCAGGGCGTCGACCACGGCGAGGTTCTCGCGCGGACAGTCGCGGGATTGGTCGGAACGCGAGTTGCACCGTGTCTTGTCCGCGCTCCGGGCGCGGCGCAGACCGGTCGCGATGCGAGCGCGCGCCGAGCGGGTCCGGGCCTGCGCGCGGTCGGGCCGGTGTCGGGTGTAGTGATCCTCGTGGTCGACGACGTCGCGACCACCGGCGGCACGCTCGCCGCCGGCGCCCGGGCGTTGTTGCAGGCCGGCGCGTCGGAGGTGCTCGCCGCCACGATCGCCCTTACCCCCGGCCCCGGGACCCGGTCACGGGGCCCTGCATATACTCCCGGCTACTCCGACCGGTAGTCGGGCACGGCACTCGATGCACTCGATGGGGAGCACGTGGACGTCGTCGTCTTCGGCAAGCATGTGGAAGTCGATGCGGCCCTCCGGGTCGTCACGCTCGAGAAGATCGACCGCATCACCAAGTTCGCGAGCGACGTACGCCGCGTCGACGTCGACTACGGGCTGCACCAGACGCGTCGCGCCGGTGACTCGTGCACCTGCGAGATCCTGGTGCACCTCAAGAACCATCTCGTGAAGGGCACCGCGTCGGCGGTGGAGCACGTGATGGCGCTCGATCTCGCGCTCGAGAAGGTCGAGCACCAGATGCGACGGCTGCACGAGCGCCGCATCCAGCGCGGGCGCCGGGCCCGACCCAACCGCGTGCCCACCGACGGCTCGACCAACGGGCTCGGCGCGGTCGACGAGATCACCGAGACCGGCCTCGACGACGCCGATCTCGAAGGTGCCACCGTCGACGGGACCGACGGCGCGGGTCCGATCATCGTGAAGACCAAGCAGTTCGCGGTCAAGCCGATGCGGCCGGAGGAAGCCGCGCTGCAGATGGAGCTGTTGGGTCACGACTTCTTCTTGTTCCGCAACGTCGAGTCGAACAACGCGGCAGCGTTGTACCGCCGCCGCGACGGGGCCCTCGGGCTCATCGAAGTCACGGGCTGACCGCGGGTGGGGGTCGTCGACGTCGGCGACGCCGAGTCATCTCCTGTCCGCGTGCTGGTGGTCGACGATCATGCGCTCTTCCGGCACGGACTGTTGCAGGTGCTCGCGCCGGCGACCGATCTGATCGTGGTCGGTGAGGCACGCGACGGCATGGAGGCGATCGAGCAGGCCGCGGAGCTGCAACCCGACGTCGTGCTCATGGACGTGCGCATGCCCAGCGTCAACGGGATCGAAGCCGCCCGCCGGATCCGGACCGCGCAACCCGCGGTGCGCATCCTGATGCTCACCGAGTCGGAGGACGAAGAGGATCTCTACGCGGCCGTGCGCGCCGGCGCGACCGGCTACCTCCTGAAGGAGGTCGCGATCGACGAGATCGCCGATGCCATCCGCGCGGTGGCGATCGGCCAGGCGCTCGTCTCACCGTCGATGACCACGAAGCTGTTGTCGGAGTTCAACGCGTTGTCACGCCGGCTCGAGGAGGAGCACGACGGCCGGCGCCTCACCGACCGTGAGCTCGAGGTGCTGCGGTTGATCGCGCGCGGAATGTCGAACAAGGACATCGGCCTCGAACTGGTCATCGCCGAGAACACGGTCCGCAATCACGTGCGGAACATTCTCGAGAAGCTGCAGGTGCGCTCGCGCGTCGAGGCCGCCATGTACGCCGTGCGGGAGAAGCTCGTCGACGCACCCTGACCGGGACCGTGTGCAGCCGGGGGCCCGGCCCGGGAGGGCCCGGGACCGCCGGTAGACTCGACCGCGGCATGGGATTGTTCAATAAAATTCTGCACGCGGGAGAGGGCCGGCGCCTCAAAGCGGTCCAGGCGATCGTGCCCGAGGTCAACGCGCTCGAGCCCGAGACGGAGCGCCTGTCCGACGACCAACTCGTCGCGAAGACCGCCGAGTTCAAGCAGCGGGTCGACCGCGCGCGCTCCGAGGCCAAGAACCCCGATCACGAGAAGGACCTCGTCGCCGACGCGCTCGACGACATCCTCCCGGAGGCCTTCGCGGTCGTCCGCGAGGCGGGCCGTCGGGTCCTCGGGCAGCGCCACTACGACGTCCAGATCATGGGCGGCGCCGCGCTGCACCTGGGCTGGGTCGCGGAGATGAAGACCGGCGAGGGCAAGACGCTCGTGTCGACGCTCCCCGCCTACCTGAATGCGCTCGCGGGTCGCGGCGTGCACCTCGTGACGGTGAACGACTATCTCGCCCGCCGCGACGCGGAGTGGATGGGGCGGCTCCACCGGTTCCTCGGCCTCACCGTCGGGGTGGTCGTTCCCGACGACTCGACCGCCGACGAGAAGCGCTTCCAATACAACGCCGACCTCACCTACGGCACGAACAACGAGGTCGGGTTCGACTACCTGCGCGACAACATGGTCGTCGACATCAACGAGCAGGTGCAGCGCGGGCTGCGGAACCAGTCGTGGTCGCCGCACTTCTTCAGCATCGTCGACGAGGTCGACTCGATCCTCATCGACGAGGCGCGCACGCCGCTCATCATCTCGGGCCGCGCCGCCGACGCGGCCGAGCTCTACTACCAGTTCGCGCGCGTGGCCAAAGGTCTGCAACGCGACCGCGACTACGAGGTCTACGAGGCCAAGCGCACGGTCGTCCCGACCGAAGAGGGCATCGAACGGGTCGAGCAGGCCCTCGGCGTCGAGAACCTCTACGAGAACGTGCACCAGAACTACGTGCACCAGCTCCAGCAGGCGCTGCGGGGCAAGGAACTGTTCAAGCGCGACGTCGACTACATCATCCAGGAAGGCGAGGTGAAGATCGTCGACGAGTTCACGGGTCGGATCCTCGAAGGTCGCCGTTGGAGCGAGGGTCTGCACCAGGCCGTCGAAGCCAAAGAGGGCGTGAAGATCAAGGAGGAGAACCAGACCCTCGCGACCGTCACACTCCAGAACTACTTCCGCATGTACGAGAAGCTCAGTGGCATGACGGGAACCGCGTCGACCGAAGCGGGCGAATTCGCGCACACCTACGACCTGCAGGTGGTGTCCATACCGACCAACCGGCCGATGGTCCGCATCGACAACGCCGATTACATCTACAAGAGCGAGGACGCGAAGTACGCGGCCGCGATCGAAGACATCGCCGAGCGCAACGAGCAGGGCCAACCGGTGCTCGTCGGAACGATCTCGGTCGAGAAGTCGGAGCACCTGTCGCGCGAGCTGGCGAAGAAGGGCATCAAGCACGAGGTGCTGAACGCCAAGCAGCACGAACGTGAGGCCGAGATCGTCGTGCAGGCCGGCACGCTCGGTTCGGTGACCGTCGCCACCAACATGGCCGGCCGCGGTGTCGACATCCTCCTCGGCGGGAACCCGGAGGGCCTCGCCCGGCGCGAGTGCCAGAAGGAGGGCCTGGTCGTCGGCACCCCCGACTACGACACGCGCTACGCCGAGCTGCTCCCCAAGTTCGACGCCGAGTGCAAGGCGGAAGGCGAGAAGGTACGCGAGCTCGGGGGGCTGTACGTCCTCGGGACCGAGCGGCACGAGTCCCGCCGTATCGACAACCAGCTGCGCGGTCGTTCCGGACGGCAGGGCGACGCGGGCGAGAGCCGCTTCTACCTCTCGCTCGAGGACGAGCTGATGCGACTGTTCGCGACGGGTCTGATGTCGCGGGTCATGAACGCGTCGTTCCCCGACGACATGCCGCTCGAATCGAAGATGGTGTCCAAGGCGGTCGAGCGCGCGCAGGGAACGGTCGAGGATCGCAACTTCGAGATCCGCAAGAACGTCCTGAAGTACGACGAGGTGATGAACGAGCAGCGCAAGGTGATCTACCGGCGTCGCCAGCAGATCCTCGACGGCGAACCTCTCGGCGAGGAGGCCGTGCTCGCGATCGAGTCCGCGATCAGCCGTCTTGTCGAGCAGTACTGCCTCGGCGAGTACTTCGAGGACTGGGACGTCCCCGGCCTGCTCGACGCGGCGCGGCTCTACTACCCGACGCGCATCACCAAGGAGCACGTCGACGAGGTCATCGGCCGAGAAGCGCTCGAGGCCATGTTCATCGACGACGCCAAGGAGCTGTACGCGGAGAAGGCCGACCTGATCGGCGAGGAGACGCTGCGCGACATCGAGCGCCGCGTCATGCTCTCGGTGATCGACCAGCACTGGCGCGAGCACCTCTACGAGATGGACTACCTGCAAGAGGGCATCAACCTGCGGGCCATGGGGCAGCAGGACCCGCTCTCGGAGTGGCAGCGCGAAGGCTTCGACATGTTCGAGGCGATGATGGGCCAGATCGAGGACGACTTCGTCCGCTACGTCTTCCACCTGCAGGTGGTGGTCGACGAGGAGCCGCGGCCCGAGATCCGCAACGTCTCCTACAGCGCACCGGTCGATCCGGTGCAGGGTTCGGGCTCGATCGAGGCGGCGATGGCGGCCCAGGCCGCGGAGATGCCGCTCTCGTTCGACGACGACGAAGCGCCGATGCCGCTGCCGACCCAACAGGTGCAGCAGCAGCCGGTGCGGGCCGAGAAGACGCCCGGGCGCAACGAGCCGTGCTTCTGCGGGAGTGGCAAGAAGTACAAGCTCTGCCACGGGAGATGAATGAAGGATTTTTCGGAGGAGATCGCGGATGTCGCGCGTCGTGTCGCGGACGCGCACAAGTATCTGCGCATCGACGAGGCGCGGGCGCGGCTTGCGCAGCTCGAAGAACAGGCGAGTGTCCCTGATCTCTGGGACGACCCGGATCACGCGCGCGAGGTGACGTCGGAGATGTCGGCGGTGCGCGAGGACGTAGAGCTCATCGACGAGCTCGATCGCCGCGTCGAGGACGTGCAGACGCTCTACGAGCTCGCGCGCGAAGAAGCCGATGCCTCGTACGAGGCGGAGATCTCCGACAGCCTCGGCGCGCTGGTCAAGGACCTCGATCGCCTCGAGCTGCGTGCGTTGTTCAGCGGCGAGCACGACGAGCGCGACGCGATCTGCGAAGTACATTCGGGCGCGGGCGGTACCGACGCGCAGGATTGGGCGCAGATGCTCCTGCGCATGTATCGACGTTGGGCCGACTCGAAGGGTTTCGAAGTCGAGGTCGACGAGATCCAAGAAGGTCAGGAAGCGGGGATCTCGTCCGCGACCTTCATCGTGAAGGGCCGTTACGCCTACGGCATGCTCGAAGGTGAGCGCGGCGTGCACCGCCTGATCCGCATCTCACCGTTCGACGGGAACGCGCGTCGCCAGACCGCGTTCGCGTCGCTCGACTGCGTTCCGTCGCTCGAGCAGGCGGAGCAACCCGAGATCGACCCGAGCGACCTCCGCATCGACACGTACCGCTCGTCGGGTGCCGGCGGCCAACACGTCAACGTCACCGATTCGGCTGTGCGCATCACGCATATTCCGACCGGCGTCGTGGTGTCGTGCCAGAACGAGCGCTCGCAACTGCAGAACCGGGCGAAGGCGATGCAGATTCTCGCGGCGCGGCTCGCGGAGCGTCAACGAGAAGAGCAGCGCCGCGAGCTCGACCGGCTCTCGGGCGACAAGCAGGACGTTGCCTTCGGCAACCAGATCCGCACCTACACGCTCGCCCCGTACCAACTCGTGAAGGACGAACGAACGCGCTACGAGACCGGCAACGTCCAAGCCGTGCTCGACGGCGACCTCGATCCGTTCGTCGAGGCGTATCTGCACTGGCGCCGATCGCGCAATTCGTCCTAATCCAGTACTGTTCACCGCGGCGAGAAGCCCGCTGCTACCCTCGTCCCGCCTCCAAATGCTGCGCACCACATGATTCGTTTCGAAGACGTCACCAAGGCGTACAAAGGCGATGTCGTCGCCCTCCGGGAGCTCTCTTTGGAGATCCTGAAGGGCGAGTTCGTCTTCCTCGTGGGCCCGTCGGGCTCCGGTAAGTCGACCTTCCTCAAGCTCTTGCTGCGCGACGAGGTCGCCACCGAGGGCAAGGTGCTCGTCGCCGGTCGCGACATCGGGCGCCTCGGTTCGTGGAAGGTGCCGCAACTGCGGCGCAACATCGGTTGCGTCTTCCAGGACTTCAAGCTGCTCACGAACAAGACGGTGTACGAGAACGTCGCGTTCGCGCTCGAGGTGATCGGCCGGCCCAAGCACATCGTGCGGACGCAGGTGCCGCAGATCCTCGATCTCGTCGGGCTCACGAAGAAGGCCGACAACTTCCCGACCGAGCTCTCCGGTGGTGAGCAGCAGCGAGTGTCGATCGCGCGGGCGTTCGTGAACCGGCCGCTCATCCTCCTGGCCGACGAGCCCACCGGCAACCTCGACCCCGCCACCACCGTCGGCATCATGCGGTTGCTCGACCGCATCAACCGTACGGGTACCACTGTTGTCATGGCGACGCACGACCAGCGCATCGTCGATGCCATGCGCCGGCGGGTGGTCGAGCTCGACCACGGTTCGCTGGTGCGCGACCAGGTGCGCGGCGTCTACGGAGTCGGCAGCTGATGTCGCGCCTCGCGTACTTCGTGCGAGAGACGCTGATCTCGCTGCGCCGCAACCTGTTGATGACGATCGCCGGGATCATCACGGTCGCGATCTCGTTGTTCCTCTTCGGCGGCATCCTGCTGGTTTCCGCCACGGTCGACCACGGCACGCAGCAGTGGAAGCACGGCATCGAGCTCGAGATCTTCATGAAGGTCGGCGCGACGCACACTGAAGTGCAGACGATCGAGAATGCGCTGAAGACCGACCCGCAGGTCAAGAGCTACAAGTACCTGAGTCAGCTGGACGCGTACAACATCTTCAAGAAGGATTTCTCCGACCAGCCGGCGTTGGTGGAGTCGACGAAGCCGAGCGACCTACCCGAGTCGTTCCGGGTCGCGCCGACCAAGGCGGAACTGACCCAACCGTTGGCCGACGCGTACCAGCACCGACCGAGCGTCGACACGGTGATCACCGCCGCGAAGCAGATCAAGAGCCTGCTGACGGCGACCCGCTGGATCCGGCTCGTCTTCATCTCGATGGCGACGGTGCTGCTCGCTTCGTCGCTCTTCCTCATCGTGAACACGATCCGCCTCGCCACCTTCGCCCGCCGGCGCGAGATCGAGGTGATGAAGCTCGTGGGCGCGTCGAACTGGTTCGTGCGCGTGCCGTTCATGGCCGAAGGTCTCGTGCAGGGCGCGATCGGAGCCGGGTTCGCGTTCGGGCTCGTGTGGATCCTCAAGATCGTGATCACGAACCTGCTGGGCCATCATTCGCAGAACCTGTTCTCGACGTTCCGGGTCACGTCGTCGGACGCGCTCGGTATCGGCCTGATCGTGCTCGTGATCGGCGCGCTGATCGGTGTCGTCGGCTCCATCGTCGGCCTTCGCCGCTTCCTCGAGGCGTAGCCGCCCAGAATCACCGTCGTCGGGGAAGCGGCTCGCGTAATTGTGACGGGCGCGCCGGTGCGACCGCCCGCGGTGCCGCCAGTGGTACCACCAATGGCATCATCACTTTTTCGATGGTGCGTCGTCCCGAGGCCCCCCGGTCGGGGAACCCAGGCGCCGCTAGCTCTGCAACGGGAGCAGCACCGACGCGCCGGCCGCGAGCTCGTCGCTCCAGTCCCGGGGCTCGCCCAGCGGGACGAGCACCAGTTTCGAGAAGCCGACGGCGATGTAGCGCGCGCACAGGTCGTGCAGCTCCGACCAACCGCGCGCGACGAGGTCGTTGATCTCGACGTCGGGATTGCGGGTCTTGATGGCCTGCGCGAACGCGTCAGGAATCGCGTCGTGTGTGTACAGCGCCATGACACCGAAGTGTTCGGGATCGATCTCGCGGCCGGCAGCGTCGGCCGCCTCTTCCACCGTCACGCGGGCCGCCTTGCACTGCTCCGGGGTCGTGAAGCTCGCGAGCCAACCGTCGGCCATCCGGCCCACCCGGCGCAGCTCCGACGGCGCGCGGCCGCCGAGCCAGACGTCGAGCGGATGGGCGGGCTTGGGCAGCACGTTCATGTGCTCGTAGTGGAACCAGCGTCCGTCGTGGTTCACGTCGTCCTCGGCCCAGAGCCGCCGGACCAGCGGGAGGGCCTCGTCGAAGATCGACGCACGATCTCCCCGCTCGACACCGAACGCCTGTTGCTCGACGGGATGCACGATCCCGAGCCCGAACGCGGGGAGCGCTCGACCGCCGGAGAGCACGTCGAGCGTCGCCCACTCCTTCGCCACCAGCGCGGGGCTGCGACCGGGCAGCACCGACACGCTCGTGCCGAGCTTGATCTTCTTTGTGCGGGCCGCCGCGTACGTCAGCGCGACAACCGGGTCGGGCGCGGGACCGCTGATCCGTTCCGAGAGCCACAGCGAGTCGAACCCGTGTGCCTCGAGCCCTTCGGCCATCGCGCCGAGCGCGTCGCCCGACAGCGGCCGGAGGTTTCCGAGCCCGTAGCCGATCCGGACCTTCATATTCAGAAACCCGCGGGCCGCAGCTGCGCGTACTTGCCGAGCTCGTTGCGGGCGATCTGGCGGAGGTGAACGTCGTCGGGTCCGTCGACGAGATGCAACGTGCGTGCGTGCGCGTACATCGACGCGAGCGGCCAGTCGTCGGTGACCCCCGCGCCGCCGAAGAGCTGGATGGCGCGGTCGATCACGTCGGTGGCAACGCGGGCGGCCACAACCTTGATCGCGGCGATCTCGGTGCGAGCGTTCTTCTTGCCGACGGTGTCCATCATCCACGCGGCCTTCATGGTGAGCAGGCGCGCCTGCTCGATCTGCATCCGCGATTCGGCGATGTTCGACTGGACGACGCCCTGATCCGCGAGCGGCTTCTTGAACGCGACGCGGGTCTGGGCGCGCATGCACATGAGGTCGAGGGCGCGCTCGGCCATGCCGATCGCACGCATGCAGTGGTGGATGCGGCCGGGGCCGAGGCGGGCCTGCGCGATCGCGAAGCCGCCGCCCTCCTCGCCGAGGAGATTCTCCTTCGGCACCCGCACGTTCTCCCACAACGTCTCGGCGTGGCCGCCGCCCTCGGAGTGGCCGAACACGGGCAGGCCGCGCACGACGGTGACGCCCGGCGCGTCCATCGGCACGAGGATCATCGACTGGCGGTGGTACGTGTCGGTGTCGGGATCGGTGACACCCATGAACACGGCGAGCTTGCAGCGCGGGTCGAGCGCGCCGCTCGTGAACCACTTGTGGCCGTTGATGACGTAGTCGTCGCCGTCGCGCTCGATGCGGCTCGAGATGTTGGTGGCGTCGCTCGAGGCGACCCACGGTTCGGTCATCGCGAAGCACGACCGGATCTCGCCGTCGAGCAACGGCCGCAGCCACTGTTCCTGCTGAAGCTGCGTGCCGAACTGCTCGAGGATCTCCATGTTGCCGGTGTCGGGGGCCGAGCAGTTCGTGGCCTCGCCGAGCAGCGGCGACGTACCCATCACCTCGCAGAGGGGCGCGTACTCGAGGTTCGTGAGCCCGGGACCGTGCTCGGACTCCGGGAGAAAGAGGTTCCACAGGTCGCGCTTGCTGGCCTCGACCTTGAGCTCCTCCATGTGGGGCGGCGGGAAATGCGGGTCGCCCGACTCGTCGCGTTGCGCGCGGTACAGGGGCTCCGCGGGCCGGACGACCTCGTTGTCGAAATCGATGAGCTTGGCCTTCAGCTCCTCGCTCCGCGCGCTCGGGGCAAAATCCATCGGGCACCTCCTCGGATGGCGAGACCCTACTCTTCGGCCCGTGAGCGAGACCCCGCTGGCCGGCCTGCGCGTGCTCGAGCTCGGAGCCTTCATCGCCGGACCGTTCGCCGGTCAGCTGCTCGGCGATCTGGGTGCGGAGGTCGTCAAGATCGAGCCGCCGGGAGCGGGCGACATCATGCGTCGCTACGGCGTGCGCGTCGACGGCGACAGCCTCTGGTGGCCGGCGATCGCACGCAACAAGCAGTCGGCGGTGATCGACCTGCGCGACGCCCGCGGCCGCGCAGTCACGCGCCGGATCGCGCAGCAGTGCGACGTCGTGCTCGAGAACTTCAAGCCCGGCACGCTCGCCGGCTGGGGGCTCGACTACGCGACCCTGGCCGCGACCAATCCGGGCGTCGTGCTCGTGCACGTCTCGGGCTTCGGTCAGACCGGCCCGCGGTCGAGCGAGCCCGGGTTCGGGTCGATCGGCGAGGCGATGGGCGGCATCCGCCACACCACCGGCGAGCCCGATCGTCCTCCCGCGCGCACGGGGATCTCGATCGGCGATTCGCTGGCCGGTCTGTTCGCCGTCGTGGGAACGCTGGCCGCGATCAACGAACGCAGTCGCAGCGGGCGCGGGCAAGAGGTCGACGTCGCGATCTACGAAGCCGTGATGGCGTTGATGGAATCCACCGTCGCCGACTACGAGTTGGCCGGTGTGACCCGGACGCGCTCCGGCGGAATCCTGCGGGACGTCGCACCCGCGAACGCATACCCGACGCTCGACGGCCACGACGTCGTGATCGCGGGCAACGCCGATGCAGTGTTCGCGCGGCTGTGCGTCGCGATGGATCGTCCCGACCTGGGGCGCCAGCTCGTGTCGCACGAAGCGCGGGCCGCGTGCCAGGACGCGCTCGACGACGAGATCGCGCAGTGGACGCGCACGATGTCGGCCGACGCGCTCGTGGCGCTCCTGCGGGCACACGATGTTCCCGTCGGCCTGATCAATCGGGCACCCGATCTCGCGACCGATCCGCACATCGCGGCGCGCGAGATGATCGTGCGGCTCGCCGCCGGCTTCGAGCGCGACGTGCCGATGGCCGGTGTCGTCCCGAAGTTCTCTCGCACGCCGGGAACGATCCGTGCCGTAGGCCCCGCGCTCGGCGAGCACACCGACGCGGTGCTCCATGACCTCGCGGGTTGTGGCGACGCGGAGATTGCGGCGCTACGAGACGCCGGCGTTGTCGCGTGAGCGCGCTTCGAAGAACTCGATCGGCGGCTCGATCTTGTTCAACGGCGGCTCGGCGGCCGTGAGCATCTCCTGCGCTTCGAGATGATCATCGGGCGTGAACGCGCGTGTCGTCGCGCAGAACTCGACCATGATCCCGTTCGGATCATTGGCGTAGACCGAGGTGCACCAGCCGTGGTCGATGCGCACGACGTCGAAGCCGTGGTCGAGCCAACGGTCGCGCTTGGCGTCGAGCTCATCGAAGGTTGCCGAGAACGCGATGTGGTTCACGAAGCTCGGGAGTCCGAGTCCGGTCGAGATCGCGGGATCGAAGTCGGGGACGTTGTCGCCGTTGAGATCCCAGATCGCGAGCATCTCGCCGTTGCCGGTGTCGTAGAACAGATGGCGGGCCCAACCCGTCTCCGCGTACGGCATGGCCTCGACGCGCACGAGCTGGAACCCCATGGCCTCGCTGTAGAACCGGTGCGTGGCGTCGAGGTCCCGGGTGGCGATGGCGACGTGGTGAAAAGCCATGTCGCCATTGTGGCACCGTCCCCGGCGGTCTGGCACGGTTGACAGCCGTGTCGCTTACGCCGGAGCCCCTGAGTCCCGAGTCGGTCGACGCCGACCCGATCGCCCAATTCCGGCGCTGGTACGCCGAAGCCGAGGCCGCCGGAGTCCGCCAACCCGACGCAATGACCCTCGCCACTGCGACATCTGCTGGCGCGGTTTCCGCCCGGACGGTGCTACTGCGGGGTCTCGACGACCGCGGGTTCGCGTTCTTCACGAACCTGGAGAGCACCAAGGGGCTCGAGCTGGCGGCGGACCCACGCGCCGCGCTCGTGTTCCACTGGCGGGAGCAGGAGCGGCAGGTGCGCGTCGTCGGTGGGGTGCAGCGGGTCGAGACGGCCGAGGCCGCGCGTTACTGGGAGACCCGCCCGCTCGGTCACCGCCTGAGCGCGTGGGCGTCGCCGCAGAGCCGGGTCGTCGACGGCGCCGAATTGGCGGCGCGGCTCGCCGAGGTCGAAGCGCGCTTCGCAAAGCAGGACCCGCCGCTGCCTCCGTTCTGGGGTGGATTCCGGGTCGGCGTCGACGAGCTCGAATGTTGGCAGGGCCGACCCGATCGCCTGCACGACCGCGTGCGCTACCGCGCCGACGGCCGCAGTGGCTGGGTGCGGGAGCGGTTGGCGCCGTGAACACGGCGAGCATGGTGGCGTTCGGAATCGCGTTCGTGTTCGCGGTGGGCAATTGGTTCGCGGTGGCGCGGCCTGGGCGCCTGCTCGCGCTCGAGTACGTCTGTAAACCCGCCACGCTCGTCGCGCTGATCTTCGCGGCCGGACTTCTCGATCCGGCCGCCGACGCGCACACGCGCCGGATCTGGTTCGTCGCGGCGTTGGTCTGCTCGCTCGCGGGTGACGTGTTCCTCATGCTCCCAGGCGACCTGTTCGTACCGGGACTGGCTGCGTTCCTCGTCGGTCATCTCGCGTACCTCGTCGGATTCTGGGTGCACGGGCCTTCGGCCGGGGCGCTGATCGTGGGCGTGATCGTGACGGCCGCGGCCGTGACGCCGATTGCGAGGCGCGTCCTCACCGCCATCGCGGCCCGGGAAGAACCGCGTGAGCTGCGCATCGCGGTCGTGGCGTACATGGTCGTGATCTCCGCGATGCTCGCGACCGCGCTCGCGACCGGCAACGCGGTAGCCGCGGTCGGCGCGGTGCTGTTCGTCGCGTCGGATTCGATGATCGCGTGGGACCGATTCGTCAGGAAGTTCGCGTGGGCGCCGGTCGCGATCATGGTCACATACCACCTGGGCCAGGCCGGCCTCGTCGCGTCGCTCGTACGTTGAGCTCGAGATCGATCGCGCCCTGAGGACAGCCGATCGGGTGCCGATCCCGTTGGCGTGATCGATCTCGACGCCGTATCCCGCGCGGCAGGGTGTTTCGAACCGTTGCCGACCAGCGTGAGCCGGCTGGCGACCGTCGCCGCGGTGAATCGCCGGATCTCGCCCAGATCGTCGACATCGTCCGCTACGACCGGGCTCTTACGGCCGCGCTGTGGCGGAGCGCGAACTCCTCGTGGAGTGCGGCGCGCACGGAGATCGCGACAGTCGTCGCGGCGCATCACTCGCCCGGATCGGCGCCGGATTCGACGACGTCTGCGGCCGGGTCGCGGACCGCTTCGCCGAGGTTTCCGCCCGTTTCGCCGGATTTTGGCGGCGCGCTGGCCTCCCCGTGCCACGGTAAGTGGTATTCGGTCTTGAGTCTCGCGTACGACGCGTCGATGACCACGCTATGCGTTTGGGAGGCGCGAAATACTCGTGCACAACAGGAAAGTCCGCGCGGTACGTGGTCGCGATCTTGATCACGATCTTCGGGGCGGCCACGGTTGCCACCGGCACGGCGTCCGCCGCGGAGCAGACCAAGGGCCTCTGGGCCGTCACCCGGGACGCCGACGGGCGGATGCACGTCGTCCGCGGGCTGGGCGCCGCGGTCGCGACGATGGACAACCATCTCGGTCGTACCACGACCCAGGTGGTGTCGAGCGAGCAGGACGAGCCCGTCCACCTGCTGGGGACGAACGACGCCCTGAGCTCGCAGCAGTGGGCGTTCAACGCGGTCCCGTACCAAGCGGCCTGGAAGTTGGCGAACGGCGCCGGCATCACCGTCGCCGTCGTCGACACCGGTGTGCTCGGCGCGCACGAGGATCTCGTCGGCTCCGTCATCCCCGGTATCGATCTCGCGTCCGACGCCGCGCAGTACGACCCCGCGCGCAATGGTGAGGTCGACCCCGGCGGCCACGGCACGCACGTCGCCGGCATCATCGCCGCGCATCCGAACAACGGTGTCGGGATCGCGGGCGCCGCGCCCGGCGTGAAGATCATGCCGATCCGCATCCTCGACAAGTCGGGCAGCGGCTCGTCGTCGGACGTCGCCGAAGGAATCATCTGGGCGGTCAACCACGGCGCGCGCCTGGTCAACCTGAGTCTCGGCGGCGGTCCGTCGCCGGGCATGCAGGCCGCGATCCAATACGCCCGCTCGCGTCAGGTCGTCACGTTCGCGGCCGGCGGCAACTCGTACCAGGACGGCAACCAGGCCAACTATCCGGCCGCGTATCCGGAAGCGGTCGCGGTCGGCGCCGTCGACAGCTCGCTGCACCACGCGAGCTACTCCAACACCGGCGCGTATATCGATGTCGTCGCGCCGGGCGATCAGATCTGGTCGACGTACGGAACGGGCCGCGCGCAGTACGCGCTCATGAGTGGCACCTCGATGGCCACGCCGTACGCGACCGCGGCCGCCGCGCTCCTGCTCAGTGAGAGGCCGAGCCTGAGCGCCACCGATGTCACGAGCCTGATCGAAGGCACCGCCTCCGACCTCGGTCCGCGCGGCCGCGACGACACGTTCGGCCACGGACTCGTGAACCCGCTCCAGGCGCTCCTGCTCGCGTCGCCGGAGAAGATCGACAACGGCGCCAAGGGCAACGGCTACTGGATCACGACCGCCGACGGCCACGTCCGCAACTATGGCAGCGCGCGCTTCTACGGAGACCTGAGCCACTATTCGTTGAGCGCGCCCATCGTGGCGTCCGCCCGCACGCGTACCGGCGGGGGCTACTGGCTCGTCGGTTCCGACGGCGCCGTGTACAGCTTCGGCGACGCCCGCTACCACGGCGGCTTGAACGGCCGCCATCTGAACTCGCCGATCGTCGGCATGGCCGCGACGCCCAAGGGCAACGGATACATCCTGCTCGGTCGCGACGGCGGGA
>JAODBI010000124.1 GCA_025463875.1 Actinomycetes bacterium | reverse complement strand
ACGCACCGATCGGATTCGACGACAGGACGCCGCCCGACATGTTCCACGGGATGTCGCCGTCGGGTCCGGTCGCGCCGGCTTCGGTGAGCTTCCAGCCGTCGCCCTCCGCGCAGAACCCGAGGTTCTCTAGCCACATCGGCTCGTACCACGAGAACGGCACGTACACCTCGGCGCAGTCGAAGTCGTTGCGGGGATCGGTGACTCCCGCCTGCGCGTACACGTCCTTCGCGCAGTCCTTGCCGGCCTGCGGGTTCACCTGATCGCGGCGTGCGAACATCGTCGGTTCGCTGCGCATTGCCATGCCGTGGATCCATGCGACCGGACCCGGCGCGGCGTCGGCGACCTTCTCGCTGCCGAGCACCATCGCCATCGCGCCGTCGGAGCTCGGGCACACATCGAGGTAACGGAGCGGGTCCCACAGCAGGAACGACTCCTCGACCATCTTCAGGTCGATGTCGGGGATGTGGAGGTGCGCCTTCGGGTTACGCAGCGCGGCGCGACGATCCTTCACTGCCACGAGGTGACCGATGTGGCGCGGTGCGCCCGACCGGTACATATACGCGCGGATGAGCGGGGCGAAGTAACCGCCCGCGCCGGCGACGAGCGGCGCCGCGAACGGCATCGGTACCGACAAGCCCCAGGTCGCGTTGCTCTCCGACTGCTTCTCGTACGCGACAGTGAGCACGCGCTCGTGCAGTCCGGCCGAGATCAGCTTGGCCGCGACGATGCTCGTGGACCCACCCACGGAACCGGCCGTGTGCACCCGCATCATCGGCTTGCCGACCGCGCCCAACGCGTCGGCGAGGTAGAGCTCCGGCATCGCGACGCCCTCGAACATGTCCGGCGCCTTGCCGATCACGACCGCGTCGATGTCGGACCACGTCATGCCCGCGTCGTCGAGCGCTTCCTGCGCGGCCTCGCGCACGAGCCCTGCCATCGACACGTCCTTGCGCGCCGTGCGATGGACGGTCTGCCCGACACCTACTACTGCAACCCGTTCGCCGGCCATTGAACTACTCACCCTCCATAACGCAAACGAGGTTCTGCTGCAGGGCCGGGCCGCTGGTCGCGTGCGCGACCCCGCGGTCGGCTTCGCCATTCGTGATGCGCCGGGCAACCTCGCCGATGCGCACGAGACCCGCCGACATGACCGCGTTGGCCGCGAGCGCGCCGCCCGACGGGTTGATGTTGGTCGTCGCGCCGTCGAGACCGAGCGCCTCGGCGAGGATCAGCTCCTCGTGACTGAACTGGGCGTGGAGCTCGGCGACGTCGACGTTGCCCGGCGCGACGCCCGCCGCGGCGCCGGCCGCCCGCGTGGACTCCGAACGCGTCAGATCGCGCACGCCGAGACCGTGTGCCTCCATGCGATGCTCGATGCCCCGGATCCAGGCCGGTCGCTTCGACACCCTGCGGGCGACATCACCGGCCGCGAGCACGACGGCAGCCGAACCGTCGGTGATCGGGAAGATGTCGGCGTCGCGCAGGGGGCGATGCGTCACCGGTTGCTGCAGGATCTCTTCGGCGGTGACGTCGCCCTTGCGCAGCGCATTCGGGTTCTCCCGGGCGTTGCGCTGTGACCGGGCCGAAACCTCGGCGAGGTTGCGCTCGGTCGCATCGTTCGCCTCGAGGTACGCGCACGCTTGCAACGCGGCGACGTCGACCATCGACGGCCACAGCGGGAGCAGGTAGTACGGATCGAGCTGCAGCGCCATGATCTCGTGCAGGTCTCCGGGCGACGACTTTCCGAAGCCGTAGACGAGCGCGCTGTCGACCTCACCCGTCTGGATCGCGACCCACGCTTCGTAGAGCGCCCACGCCGCGTCCATCTCCACGTGGCTCTCGCGCACCGGCGGCCACGCGCCCACCGCGTCGAGACCCGCGACGAACGCGAACGGGCCGCCCTGCAGGTAGTCGAGGCTGCCCGAGCAGACGAAGCCGATGTCGTCATGCGCAAGGCCCGACTTCTCGATCGCCTCGTGCAGCACCGGCACGATCATCTCGGTCTCGTTGTGCGACGCGTCGCGCGCGACGTTGCTGCACGCGTACGACACCACTGCGACATCACGCATCAGAGGTAGTCCTTGTAGATCTCGTAGGAGGCATCCGGCTCCCCCGTCGGCTCGAACCATTGGATCGACGTGTGATCGGGCTTCAACTCGTCGGCCCAGTGCGCCCTGACCCGTTGCCCCATGTGCACCTCGTCCACCGGGCAACCGCGGATCAGGCCGAAGAACGTGTTGTTCGCGCCGTCGAGCAGGATCTGCGCGGAGACGTACGGGATCTCCGGTGCCAGCTCCGACAGGCCCGGAACGTTCACGACACAGAACGTGGTGATCACGCCGGTGTCGCGCACCTCGACCTCGACCGAGGTCGGCTCACCCGATTTCGGGTCGGTGCCGCGCGACGCGGCGTAGACCTCGTCACTCGAGGGCGCCCGGCCGCCGATGATCTTCCCCTCGCCGAGACCCTTCAGGTAGCGCGTGGTCGCGATCCCGGCGGTGAGCTCGTACTCGAGCCGGATCGGCACCGTGATGCCCGTCACCGGCTGCTCGTCCTCGGCCGGCACGTGCAGGGTCGCGGGTTCGGGTTCCTCGCCGTCGCCCAGCGGGGTCCAGGCCTCGATGTCGGTGATCGAGCCGGTGCGCTCGGCCCGCCATCTGGGCGCGACCCGCGAGCCGACCCGGATCGCGTCGGCGCTGCCGCAATCGACCACATGCAGGATCGCCGTGTCGGCGCCGTCGGGACGGATCAACGCGAACGCGAACGGCGTGTCGAGCAGGTGCTTGCCCGGACGCGGATGCGACACCCACGTGAACGACTGCACGGTGCCCCGGGGCCCGACCTCGACCCAATGGTCGCCGTCGGGCGCGACCGCGGCGCTCGTCGTCGGGTCGTACTCAGTCGGCGGCACGAGCACGCGGCCGTCGTCCAACCTCACCGCGAGCAGTCGGCCGTCGCGCAGACCGGTGAGGAACCGGCCGATGACGGGGCCGACCGAACGGGTGTAGCCACCCGGATACTCGATGACGTGATGGGCCGTAAAGACGTCGGTCAACACTTCTCCTTCGACAACATGTCCTTCGAAGACGGGTTCGGGACAGCGGTGCGAGCAGCCGCCACCTAGATGGCGCGGTCGCGCCCTTCCCAGTAGGGGTCGCGCAAGGTGCGCTTCAACAATTTCCCGGTCGGTTCGCGCGGCAGTTCGTCCATGAAGTCGATGCTGCGCGGCCACTTGTACTTCCCGAGCCGCGTCTGCACGTGCTCCATGATGGACGCGCGCAACGCGTCGTCGCCCGGAACGCCCGGTAACGGTTGGACCACCGCCTTGATCTGCTCGCCCATCTCGTCGTCGGGGACACCGAAGACGGCGATGTCGGCGACCTGCGGGTGCTCGTGGATGCACCCTTCGATCTCGGCCGGGTAGATGTTGATGCCGCCCGCGATGATCATGTCGCTCTTGCGATCGCAGAGGAACAGGTAGCCGTCCTCGTTGAGATAGCCGACGTCGCCGACGGTGAAGAACCCGTCGGCGTCGTGCGAACTGTTCGTCTTGGCGTCGTCGCCCTTGTATTCGAAGGTGCGGCCGCTGCCCATCTTCATCCACACGGTGCCCGGCTCACCGGCTGGCATGACGGTGCCGTCGTCGTCGGTGATCTTGAGCTCGGAGTTCGGCCAGACGCGGCCCACGGTGCCCGGATACTTCAGCCACTCGTCGGGCGGTGCGATCGTGCCGCCGCCTTCGGTTGCGGCGTAGTACTCCCAGATCACCGGTCCCCACCACTCGAGCATCTTGCGCTTGGTGTCGACCGGACACGGCGCCGCGGCGTGGATCGCCCACTTCATCGCGGACACGTCGTACTTCTTCTTCGTCTCGTCCGGAAGCTGCAGCATGCGGATGAACTGCGTCGGCACCATGTGGGTGTGCGAGCAGCCGTAGCGCTCGATGAGCCGCAGCGTCTCCTCCGCGTCCCACTTGTCCATGCATACGACCGTGTGTTTCATGTGCAGCGCGTTTCCCGCGAACGTGGTGACGGCCGTGTGGTAGTTCGGCGAGGTGCAGAGATGCACTTCGCCGTTGCCGGGCGTAATTCCGAACAGCTGCAACAAGAACGTGAACAGCTCCGCGCTGACGTCGGGCTCGAGGTCGACGAGTTCGCGCTTCACACCCTTCGGCTTGCCGGTCGTACCCGACGTGTAGTGCATCGCCGCGCCGTTCGAACGGTCGTCGGGCAACTCCGTCGACTGCGGGTCGACGAGCTCGTCGAAGGAGCTGAAGCCGGGAATCGTTCCGTGCGCGAGCCGGGCCGCGGCGGGAATGTCGGTCAGGTCGGCGGCGGCGCTCACCAGCTTGGCGAACCGCTCGTGGCTGACGAAGGCCTTCGCCTCGGAGTCCTGCAGGATGTACGCGATCTCCGGTGCGCTCAGGCGGTAGTTGATCGGGACGTAGTAGAGGCCGGTCTGGAGCGCGGCGAGGTACAGGGTGAACGGATGCGCGCCGTTGGGCAGCACCGCGGCGACCGAGTCGCCCTTGCGCAACCCGAGCGCGCGCAGTGCGCGCGCAAGCTGGTTGGCGCGGGCGAGGACCGGGCCGGCGGTGTGCTCGGTGCCGTCCGGATCGACGATCGCGAGATACCCCGGATCGTCCTGCGCGTGCTTCCAGAATCCCATTGCCGGGCTCCCTCCGACGGGGTGGCGTCGGCCGCAGACTAGAACACGTTCCAGTTTCGATCCAAGGGCGGCTCGGGGCGGAGAGCCTGGAACGTGTTCTAGCCTCCCGCCGTGACCGAACGACTCGACATCAGCACCAAGCACTGCACCATCGAACGCGAGGGGCGCGTCGTGATCTTCACGATGAACCGTCCCGAGAAGAAGAACGCGCTCTCCCCCGACATGCTCGCCGGGCTCGTGCTCGGCTACGAGTACGTCGACGATGACCCGGAGATCCGCTGCGCGATCCTCACCGGGGCGGGCGGCAACTTCTGCTCCGGCATGGACCTCACCTCGATGGGCCAGCAGTCGGACGACCCGAACGTGCAGGCCGTCATGGCGCGCGGCAACAACCCGCACTGGAAGGCGTTGCTGCGCGACTACCGCCTCTCGAAGCCGTTGATCGCGGCCGTCGAGGGCTACGCGGTCGCGGGCGGGAGCGAGATCCTGCAGGGCACCGACATCCGGGTCGCAGGCGAGGGCGCGATCTTCGGCGTGTGGGAGGCCAAGCGCGGACTCTTCCCGTTGGGTGGTTCGGCGTGCCGGCTGCCGCGCCAGATCCCGTACACGCTCGCGATGGACATCTTGTTGCGATGCCCGCCGGTGCCCGCTCCCAAAGCGCGCGAGATCGGGCTCATCGGCCACGTCGTCCCCGACGGTCAGGCGCTTCCCCGCGCGATGGAGCTCGCGGCCGAGGTCGCGGAGATGGCGCCGCTGTCGACGAAGGCGATCCTGCGCGCGTGGCGCGAGACCGAGCACATGAGCGACGCCGACGCGATGCAGCATCAGGACGGCATCGGCTGGGAGGTCTTCGCAAGTGAGGACGCCCAGGAAGGCCCGAAGGCCTTCGGCGAGAAGCGTCCGCCCGTGTTCAAGGGCAAGTGACCGGGTGTCCGAAGCTGCACCGGGAATTCCCGATTCCGCCGCGTTCGCAACGCCCGAGCGCGCCGAGCTCGCGAGCGCGATCCGGGCGTTGATCGACACGGTCATGTCCGTGGAGGACGTCGCGCCCGACGTGTTGCACGAGGTCGCGCAGGAAGTCGAGAAGTTGACGTTCCGGCTCGGCCGAGGACGCGACGAGGGCGCGGGTTACACGCCGCGCACCCACGGCGACTACCTGCCGCGTTCGCCGATCGTCGGCGAGGCGAGTCCGCTCTCACCGCGACTCGACTGGGAGGTCGTGACGCGCGACGACGGCACACCCGCGGTCGAAGCGCGCGGCACGTTCGGCGCCGCGTACGAAGGACCGCCGAGCTTCGTGCACGGCGGTTGGATCGCGTGCGCCTTCGACGAAGTGCTCGGCATCGCGAACATCGTCGCGGGGAATCCGGGCATGACCGCGCGGCTGATCGTCCACTACCGCCGCCCGACCCCGTTGTTCCGCGAGCTGCGCCTGAAGGCGTGGGTCGACCGGATCGAGGGCCGCCGGATCATGTCGCGCGCCGAGATCTACGACGGCGAGGTGCTGACCGCGGAGGCCGAAGGGCTGTTCGTGCAGCCCCGCCCGGAGTTGGCCGAACGGTACTTCGGGCCTCGGGACTGACGCCGGCGGGCGGATCCCTTCGGGGGAGTGAAGATCGCGCGCTCCGGCGCCGATGATCCGGTGGGGGAAGTCTGACGTCCCGGAGCGCGCCGTGGAGTGCCCGACCTGCAGGTATCCAGTCCCGGCCGAGTGGTCTCGGTGCCGGCGCTGCGGCACGCCCGTGCCCGCCGAGCCCGAGGCGCGCCGGCTCACCGTGCCGTCGACCCTGCGCCGCCGCCGGGTGGCGACGGGAGGCGCCCGGGGCGCGGTAGCCAAGACGACGACACGGATGCCGACGCCTCCCACGAGGTCCGCGCCTTACGGCGCGGCCGTCACCTCGTCGGCACCGGACACGCTCCTCCCGGGCGCGATGCCCCGCCCCGATCACCTGTTGCCGCGGGCGACGCGCGCCGGTCGGGCTGCGGAGTCGACGGCGCGGCCGGTCGCACCGCGGACGGCGCGACCGCGCTCCACTCCCCTCGCCGTCCTGGGATACGCGCGCCGGCAGTGGCACCGTGTGGTCGTCCTCGCGATCATCGCCGTCGCGCTGACGATGAGCGTGCTCGCCGTTCGGCCCGTGTTGTTCACGGGCTCCCCGCCGTCGACCGCGCCCGCGTCGGGTACCACCTCCGAAGCGCGCGCCACGGCGTTGTTGCGAACAGTGCTCGGCGGTGGACGCGCGCTCCTCGCGGTTCGGCACTCGTATGCGAACGTCTCGCCGGCGTTGCTCAGCGCGCGCTCGTACGACGTACCGGTGGTCGCGAACACCACGTCGGCGCGGGTCGGCGAAGTCTCGATGCGCGTGACGGCGACGCTGACGTTGACGTTGGCGACGCCGGTCGACAGTGGTCGCTGTGCGTTTGCGCGCGACGGCGGCTCGAAGACGCGGTTCGCGATCGTCGCGAGCGCGAACTGCGCTGCGATCGCGGCGCCCGCTGAGGGATGGAGGTCGTGATCGGCACGTGTCCGGGATGCGGCACCGATGTGCGGCCGCTCTGGCCGACATGTCGTTCCTGCGGCACGCTGCTGATGGCGCCGCCCGCGCCGGTGACGTCGACCGTGTCGGCTGCCGGCGCGGGACCGACCTCGGGTTCGGCGAACGGCGTGCTGTCGGCGGACGAGCAGTTCTTCGCCCCCGCGGTGCTGCAACCGATCGTGCAACTTCCGCCGCTTTCGAACGGGTCCGCGCGCTCCGCCCCGGGCGGGAGCAGCGTCGGTCGCGACGCCGGGAAGTGGATCGTCCTCGCCGCGATGTTGTTGTTCTTCGTCGCCGCGATCGCCACGGCATGGTTGACGATCAAGCCCGGCTCGACGGCCGGAGCACAAACTCCGATTGTGCTTCCGCCGCGCCCCGCATCCGAAGGCTTGCCCTCCGGGCTCGGCACCGTCGTGCGCATCCAAGCCGAGTCGACCCGTCGCACGGCCATGCAGACCGCAGAGGAGACAGGCGGTGGCGACATCGCCCGGCTGGCCGCGGCGCAGCCCGCCTTCCATTGGGTGGCGAGCGACACGCCGTCGACTGATGCCCACACGGTGTCGGTGGCGCAGACGGGTGGTGTCGTGACCATGGCGGTCGCGGCGTCGAACCACGACGTCTGCGCATTCGGTCAGTGGTCGACCGGCGCGCCTCCCCGGTACGTGACGATGGGCCACGAGCGGTCGTGCGCGGCGGTCGACGCGCCCGCGCAGGGTTGGTCGAGCGAGCCCGGGGGCGCCGCATCCGACCTCCCCGACTCCACCGGTTGAACGGATAGCGTCACCGCCGTGAGCGCGGCCGACGACGTACGCGAATGGGAAGCCCGGGGGCGGCGTCTGCTCCTCGACGGCCGATCGGTCTGGGTTCTCGACGTGCCCGCCGCCGTCGACGACGGGCTCGACCCGCTGCTCATGCTGCACGGCTTTCCGTCGTGTTCGTTCGACTGGCACCTGGTACTCGACGCGCTGCGGTCGCGGCGGCGCGTGGTCGCAGTCGACTTCCTCGGCTTCGGCCTCTCGGACAAGCCCGACGTGCGCTACAGCATGAGGTTGCAGGCCGACGTCATCGAGGCCGTGGCGCGCGATCTCGGACTGTCCTCGGTCGCGTTGCTCACGCACGACATGGGTGACACTGTCGGCGGCGAGTTGCTCGCGCGCAGCCTCGAAGGGACGCTCGGTTTCGCGGTCACCCGACGCGTGCTCACCAACGGCAGCATCTACATCGACATGGCGCATCTGACCAACGGGCAACAGCTGTTGTTGTCGCTCGACGACGCGCCCACCGATTTCGTCGTCGCCGACGGGTTCAAGGCCGGGCTCGCGGGGACGTTCTCGCCCCAGAGCACCGTCGATCCCGACGAGCTCGAGGCGCAGTGGCTCTTCTCCGAGCGCGACGGCGGGAACCGGCTCCTGTCCCGCACGATCCGCTACATCGAGGACCGCCGCGCCGAGGAACGACGATTCACCGGCGCGATCGAGACCCATCCGTCGCCCCTCACGGTCGTGTGGGGCGCCGACGATCCGATCGCCGTGCTGCCGATGACCGCCGAGCTGCAGCGCGCTCGTCCCGACGCGTCGCTCAGCGTCCTCGACGGCGTCGGCCACTACCCCATGCTCGAGTCGCCCACCCGCTTCGCCGAGGCCGTCACCGCCGCCCTCTAACCGCAAACAGTTTGCAACAAAACCCACCGCCCACGGTCCGGAAAGTTGCAAACTGTTTGCAACAAAAGTGACCGCATACGGTCCGAAATGTTGCTCACTGTTTGCAACGGAATTGACGTCAGGTGTTGAGGGCTTCGAGGCGGTCTACGGCTTCGACGTATTCCTCCACCAGGCGACGGATGACGTCGCGGGACGAGCGGACGCGATCCATCATGCCGACGACCTGACCCACGGGCATACCGGTGAGCTCGCGGTTCTGGGCGCGGTTCACGCGGGCCATCACGTCGGCGACGAGCATGTACTGCAGCGGCATCGGGAGATAGCCCGGGCAATCGGGGCGGTCCCACGCGTCGGTCCATTCCGTCCGCAGCTGGCGAGCCGGCTTGCCCGAGAGCGCGCGGGAGCGAACCGTCTGCGTGGAGTCGGCCGCGAGGAGCTTTTCGATGACGAGCGGGGTCATGTCGCTCTCGGCGACCGTCAACCAGATCGATCCGGTCCACACGCCTTGCGCGCCCATCGCGAGCGCACCCGCGATCTGCGAACCCTGCGCGATACCGCCCGCCGCGAGCACCGGAGTCGGTGCGATCGCGTCGATGACCTGCGGCCACAGCACGACGGAACTGATCTCGCCGGTGTGACCACCGGCTTCGGTACCCTGGGCCACGACGATGTCGACGCCGATGTCGACGTGCTTCTGCGCGTGGCGCGGACTGCTCGCAAGCGCGGCGACCTTGATGCCCCGCGCGTGCGACGCGTCGACGATGTCCTTCGGCGGCGGACCGAGCGCGTTCACGAGCAGCGCGGGCGAGTGCCGGAACGCGATGTCGATCTGCGGACGCGCGGTGGCGTCGGTCCAACCGAGCAGATGATGGCCGCCCGCGGATTCCTCGGGGAGCGGCGGCACGCCGTGTTCGGCGAGCACCTTCTCGACCCACTCGCGGTGCTCGTTGCTGATCATGTTCTCGAGCTGGCTCTCGAGCTCGTTGGCGTTGACCCCCTCGGGCAACTCGACCTTCGCCGGCATCACGAGATCGACCCCGTAGGGCTTGCCGTCGACGTGCTCGTCGATCCACTTCAGCTCGATCTCGAGCTCCTCGGGCGTGAAGTAGAG
>JAODBI010000118.1 GCA_025463875.1 Actinomycetes bacterium | reverse complement strand
GAAGCCGAGTTCGACCCGATCTTCGGGCGCGTGCGCGCGGCCGGCGTCGAGTACTACGCCGATCCGCATCGGAGTCGGCCCGGCGAGATCAACCACCACTCTGGCGGCCGGGGTTTCTATTTCGACGACCCCGACGACCACCTCATGGAGGTGATCACCCGGCCCTACGGCGCGGACGACGACTGACGGTGAACTTCTCGAAGTCGGGGATCCATGCCGCGCGCCGCAGCGGTCGCACTGCCCGCCGGGCCGTCACCCACCTCTCACACGCCGTTCTCGTCGCGTTCGACGTATCGCACCCGGTCCGCAACACAACGGGCCGAACATATCGGTGAGGTACGAACGCAACGAGAGGACGTGGAGGTCACGATGCTCCTCGATTGGCAGACGTACGTGTTGCAACGACGCATCAACCGGCCGTCGGAGCACGTGCTGCGCGCGATCGCCAACCCGGAGCTGTTCGGGCCCGGCATCTTCCTGACCGACGATGCCCAGGGCGCGTTCGTGCTCGACGAACGATTTCACCGGATCGACGCCTACTCCGAGCCCGTATGGCGCGCGGTCGGACGCCTGCTCGACGGCCGCCGGCGATCCCTCGGCGCCGTCGAGATCGAGATCAGCGCGTGGTCGTCGATCGACACCCAACTGCTGATCCGGCCCCGGGCCCGGCGCCCCGAGCGCTGGTCGGGTCGGCGAACCCGCTCCTACTTCGCGTGCGCGCACCGCAGCGCCGATGGTTTCGTCCGACTCCTCGCCGAGACGCCCGACGCGGCGGACCTCGAGCGGGGCCGGAGAGAGCCCTTCGACGACGCCCGGCTCTGAGCCGCACTCCCGGACACGAGGACCGCGCGCCGCTCACGGGCGCGTAGCTTGCCGACGGGCGGGAGGTGAACACCGCGATTCATGCGGCGATTCACGAGCGATCGGAACCGACATGCGACTCATCGGTACGGGCGTCTGGTCCGGACACCTGCGGTACGGCGACGCGCGACTCGTCTCGGAGGCGGCCGCGGAGCTCGAGGAGCTCGGATACAGCGCGGTCTGGATACCCGACGTCGGCGGAGACGTACTCGGGTCCGTCGAAGAACTCCTGCGTGCCACCGCGCGCATCACCGTCGCGACGGGGATCCTGAACATCTGGATGCACGAGGCGGCCGAGGTCGCCGACCGGCGCGCCTCGTGGGAGGACGACTGGCAGCGGCGCTTCCTGCTGGGTCTCGGCGTGAGCCACGCGCCGCTGATCGATCACGAGAATCCGGGCCGCTATCGGAAGCCCTATTCGAAGATGGTGGAATTCCTCGACGCGCTCGACCGAGCCGAAGTTCCGTTCCCGGTCGACCGGCGCGTCCTCGCCGCGCTGCGCCCGCGGATGCTCCGGCTCGCCCGCGACCGCGCGGCGGGCGTGCACCCCTACTTCGTACCCGTCGAACACGTCGCGAAGGCGCGGGAGGCGGTCGGCCCGGACAAGCTCATCGCGGTCGAGCTCGCAGTGGTGCTCGACTCCGACCCGGGAACCGCGCGCGAAACCGCGCGCCGGCACACCGCGGTGTACGTGAACCTGCCGAACTACACGAACAATTTGCGCGACTTCGGCTTCGGTGACGACGACTTCGCCGAACGCGGCAGCGATCGCCTTGTCGACGCGATCGTCGCGTGGGGAGATCTCGACACCATCGCGCGGCGCGTCTCGGCGATGCGCGGGGCCGGAGCCGACCACGTCTGCATCCAGGTCATCCGACCCGACGACCAGATGCCGCGCGCGGATTGGCGCGAGATCGCGCCTGCACTCGTCGGGAGCTGAGCGTCGCGCCTGTCCGTCATTCGTGATGCCCTTCCCCTCGTCGGGTGGAACGACGGAGCTGGAGCATCGGGTCTCGCCGCGGCCGCCGCGCGCCCGCGCCCGTCGGCGCCTCATCGCGTGGCACAACCGCTCCCGACGGTTCGGCCGGCATCGCCGCCGCGATGAGTGAGCCGACGCGCGTCGCGATCGAGATTGCCTCGGCGCGGCGGGTCGGCGCGAGACCCGTTCCCGTCGGCGACGATCCCGCCTCGAGCACCAGGACGAACCGGCCGACCGTGAGCCCGGAGTGGCGGACGGGCAACTCGACGCCGGCGCCGAGCGACCAGCCTTCGACTCCGGGTTCGTCCGCCGGCAGGACGATCCGTCCCTCCTCGATCCGAGGGAGCAGTGTGTCGAACGGGAACGGCTCGTACCAGCAGGCGCGGAGCCCGAAGACGGCGACGAGTTGTGCGATCCTGGCGTGGACGATCGGCTCGGTGGCCGGCGCGTCCCGGAAGTCGGCTCCCGAAAATCCAAGCATCGAAGACCCCTTTCGCGGCTGCGCAACGACCACAGCTCTACGACCGTTGTACGCCGTCAGTCACCGCCGGTCATCGGTCCTTACGCGTTCTTTGTGGGACGCCGGCAAGTCGCGACGGAGTCTTTGCGTAGGGTCGACTGTTCAGTTCGAGAAGGAGTTCCAGGCCTCGCGGCCGAGGAACGCGGCGATGAGCACGGCCGCGCCCGCGTCCGACCACCACCAGCCAAATGTCTCGTTCACAACGAGGCCGAGCAACACGGCGAAGGCGAGGACTGCGCCCGTCGCCGTGAGGATGCCGTCTCCCCGCAGCGCCGCACTCTGCAAGCGACGCGCGAGCCGCAGCTTCGCCACCGCGAGAAAAGGCAGTACGACCATCGAAGCGACGGCGATGACGATGCCGGCCGTCACGCCATCGGGCTCGGCTCCCGTCGCGAGCGCTCGGATCGCCTGGGCCGCGACGTACACCGCCACGACCAGCAACGTCACCGCGATGAACCAGTGCGCCACCCGTTCGACGCGCCGGGCACGATCCGGGTCGCGCCGCTCGACCTCGAAGCGCCACACGAGAACCACCGAAGCCGAGCCGTCGACGATCGACTCCAGACCCAGCGCGACGAGCGCGAGCGCGTGGGCCGACACGCCCGCGATAACTGCGAGGGTGCCGACGAGCAGCGACCACACCACCGACACGCTGGAAACGCGAATCGCGGCCGTTACCAGCGAGCGACGCCCGCTCACCTTTGTCCCGGATCGGCTCGTTCCGGATTCCGTCGTTCCTTACTCGGTCGCACAGCACCTCGGAATTGATCGGACGATTGCCGACCAGACTTCCCGGCGCACCGCGTCGCAGCCTAGTTACCCGGGGCGCGTGACGCGCCGGCTCAGAGGTATGCGAGAAGACGGTCGAGCGGACGGGGGACGGCCGCCGGGTCGAGCGCGTCGACGAGGAGACGTGCGTACCGGATCTTGCGGCCGCCGCGGGTGCCCATGAAGCGGCGCAGTTGTGCGGCGTGACTCCGATCCTGTTGCGCGGCCTGTTTCTGCAACGTCCGGAACGCTCCCGTCTCGCCCTGAGCTTCGATGACACGTTCGACGACGTCGCCGCCGAGCGCGCGGATCAGCTCGTCCTCGAGATCGGCGTCGCAGACGAAGAAGCCGTGCGCCTCCATCTCGTCTCGGCTCATTCGGCGGCCGAGTTCCGCGCCGATGCCCGCCCGTTCCAGCTCGCGCCGGAAATCGTCGACCTCGCCCGCGTCGCACAGGCCCGCCAACCGGACGTTCGCCCCGTGCGGACCGAGGCGCTCCAGGAATCGTCGGATGTTCGACGCACCGCCCATCGGCACGATCGAGACACCTTCCACGGCGAGATCGCGACCCCGGCGCACCGCGAGCGCCTCCAGTGCCTGCTGATCGCTCGTTCCCTCGACCAGCACGATCGTGCGCGCGTCGACGTCCGGGTTGCACCGGCCCTCACCCATTCGACTCATCCGGGAGATCGGGGGCCCAGGGCGCGCCGTTGATGTGCGACCCGCCGTCGACGAACAGCGTGTTGCCGGTGAGGTAGCGGCTGTCGTCGCTCGCAAGGAACACCGCGACCGGTGCGATGTCGGAGTCGAGGTCGTCGAGGTTGCGGGAGTCGACTGCGAGCGCGTAACGGGACGCGAGCTGACGGATCTCCTCGTACGCCAGCAGCCGCTCGACCGGGGTCACGGAAGTCCGCCGGCGCCGACCATGAACCATTCGAACACGACCGCGGGCACGGCGTCACTTCTTCGACCGGGTTCACCCACTCGCCGGCGCGCCGACAGGAACATCGGCGTCACCCGGCGTCCGAAACGCCGGCGCAAACAGACGTCCGAGCCATGACGGACGACGATCACAACCAGAACGCAAGCGCGGTCGCCCACCGGGATCGGTCGTCGCTCAGTCGGCGACCACGCGTGCGATGTCTTCGACGACACGGAGTGCCTCGGCTTCCCGGCTCGACAGGTCGAATCGCTCCGAGAGGTAGCCGGGCGCGTTGTAGCTGAGGAACGCCCGGCCGTCGTCGCCGGCCCAGATGAGCAGTTTGAGTGGCAGGTCGAGCGCGATGAGCGGGTGCGCGAGCATCAACGGCGTCCCGCCTCTCGGATTGCCGAACATGATGACCTTGGTGTCGGGCATCGTGAGACCGACCTCGTCGGCCTCACCGCTGTGGTCGATGACGGTGAAGATGTCGAGTCCGAGGCTCTGGACGCGCGCCACGACGCGGCGCAGGAGCTCGTCGACACCGTCCCGGCTCTCGAGGGTGACGACGCCGGGTGGGGCGTCAGTGCTGCCGTTCCCGCGCGGATCGTGGGGCGTCATAACCGCACGTTACGAGTATCCGATCCTGGTCGAATCCCGTGACCGCGTAGTCGCCGTCGCGGACGCAGGACCAGCTGTCCGGATTCAGGGCAAAGGGTTGAACGCCTGCGCGCAGATCACAGTCAGCCGATCACGGTCGGCCGGCTTCCTCCCACGCCCGGTGGGTCGCCAGAACTCCGTCCCACAACCGGTCGAGCGTTCCGGGTGCGCTGGCGTCGAAGCGAAGGCCGAACTCGTCGGCGAGCACCGCGAACCAATCGCTCCTCGCGGTGAGCGGTTCCGACGATGCGGCGTCCGCGCCGACCCGGGCGAGTACCAGGCCGCGCACGACGTCGACACCGGTGGCGTCTCGATGTTCCGCCATGGCGACCTGCAAAAAAGGCGAGTCGGGGGATGTCGACAGCCACTCGTGCTTCGCGACGAACGCGTTCATCTCCGCGTCGGCCGTCATCCAACTCATGCCGGGGAATCCACCCGTCGGATCGTGCACGAGGTGCCAGTCGCCGATGCCGGCTTCCGTTTCCTCGAGCGCGAGACGGAAGGGAGCCTGTTCGTAGTCGCCGCCGATGAGCGGCAACGCCTCGTGCAGCGCGTCACCGAGCCCGACATCGACGTACCAGATCCCCGCCGGGTTCCCGTCGGCCGGGAGACCCCGCACTGTGAGCACGAGATGGTTGCCGAGCGCCTCGACGTCGGGACCACCGGGGCCGTGCACTCCGCCGACATGCCGGACAACCGAATAGCCCAACGATCGCAGCAACTCCGAGAACGCGCCGTTGAGGTGGTAGCAGTAGCCACCGCGGCCCTGCCGCGCGATCCGCGCCGCCGAGTCGAGGGGATCGATTCCCCACGCCTCACCGGCGTGCAGCCACATCGTCTCGTACGGAACGCGTTCCACATGACGACGATGCAGTCGCTGCAACGCCTCGACCGACGGGGGTTCCGCATCCAACCCGAGTCGATGCAGATACGCCGTTCGCAGCTCGGCATCGATGCGCGCGGGTGAGTCGTCCATGTCCGAGAGTCTCGCGTGCCGGCCGACGGGGGCGCCGGTCTAGCGTGCGGTGCATGACCACGATGCCGGCAGTGTTCTTCGGTCACGGCTCGCCCATGAACGCGCTCGACAGCAACCGCTACACCGAATCGTGGCGTGCGTTCGGTTCCGAGGTAACACGCCCGAGGGCGATCCTCGTGGTGTCCGCGCACTGGTACATCAACGCGTCGGCGGTGACTGCGATGGCGCGCCCGAAGACGATTCACGACTTCTACGGCTTCCCCGACGAACTGTTCGCAGTGCGTTATCCCGCGCCCGGCGACCCGCAGCTCGCCGAGGAGATCGCCGAACTCGTGCAACCGACTTGGATCGGGATCGACGTCGACAGCTGGGGCATCGACCACGGCGCCTGGTCGGTACTCGTGCACGCTTTCCCCGACGCCGACATCCCGGTCGTGCAGCTCTCGGTCAACGCGACGAAGCCGTTCGACTACCACCTCGACCTGGGGGCGAGACTCGCGCCGCTGCGCGCGAGCGGTGTGCTGATCGTGGGCAGCGGAAACGTCGTACACAACCTCCAGCGGATCGATCCGCGCCGCCCCGACTCCGCATTCGACTGGGCACAGAGGTTCGACGACGCGGCCGCCGCGGTCATGACTGCGTCCCCCGCCGACGCGGCGAAGCTGGACGAGCACCCCGACTTCGTCCGTGCGGCCCCGACCCCGGACCACTTCATCCCATTGCTGTACGCCGCCGGTCTCGCGGCCGCGGCCGGACAAACGGCTGACGTGCTCGTCGACGGCTACGCGATGGGATCGTTGTCGATGGCCTCGTACACGATCGGCGGCCAGGAGCTCGAGATCGACTCACGGCGCGGCGCTCCTCCCCTGCCGGACGTCCCGGCCGACGAGACGAATATCTGACGCGAGCATCTTCCTCGCCGGCCGGCCATCTGACGGGGGGGTCGAGTTTCGTCGCCATTCCGCGCTTCCATACGCGGACGCGTGGTGTCGGGGTGCGGTCGAAAGCTCACGCTGTAGCGAGAGAACGCCCAACGATTCGCGGAGGAAAGATGGCCGACCTGATTGTGCTCACGTTCGACACCCCCTACGGCGGCACGCGGGCCCTCGCGGGCGTGCGAGCGCTCGAAGAGTTGCACTACGCCTGGATCGACGACGTCGCCGTCATCGAAAAGCACAAGGCCGGGTTCGTCACCATCCACAGCCCGCACGGCTCGCCGGCAACCGGCGCATGGTTGGGCGGCCTGCTCGGTCTGTTGCTGTTCTGGTGGTTCCCGCCGGCGTGGTTCTTCGGCGGCTGGCTCGCCGGTCTCGGGATCGGCGCGCTCATCGGAGAAGCGATGGCCAAAGCGGGCCTCGACAAACCGATGGTCGAGGAGATCAAGTCCGAGCTGAAGCCGGGGACCTCCGCCCTCCTGCTCATGGGTGCCCGCGGCGACGTCGACGAGATGTCGCGTGCGTTCGAGCAGTACCACCCGACCCACGTGCTGCGGTACGAGATCGGCGACGACGTCATCGAGAAGCTGAAGGTGGCGCTCGGCACCGGCGAAGAGACGGTCTCCGCCGGCTCCGCCAACGCGGACAAATAGTCCCGGATCAAAGAGCAAGCCGCACGGCTGTGGGCATCGCGAAAGCGGTGCCCACAGGCGCGCCGACGGCCCGCCCGTTTGGTCGACCCGACCTGCACGCCCACTCAGATTCGCGTCATTTCCGAACCATCTGAGGCGCGGGCGGCCGATCTAAGGCCGCGAGCACCCGGGATCTACAGATCTAAGGAGGCGGGGGGCCGACGCGTGGGCATTCGCCCGATGTGGCCGGGCCGCCTTAGGCGCACGCTGGTGGAACAACGCACCACCGCGCCGAGGGAGGCCACCATGAACGCAATGCCGATGAACGTTGCCCAGCAGCTTGTCGCCGATCGGCGGGCGTCGTACGAGGGGTTCGCCTCGCGCCGCCGCCTGCGCATGCTCTCGCGGCGTGCTGTCTACGAAGCGGCCAACGAAGCGCCGGTCGCGCGCCCCTTGGCGACGACCGCCGGCGATTCCCGCGTCGGCTCCACTCCGGGCGCGGCGGCCTTGACGGTGGCGTGAGCCTCGCGTGGGAGAATGCCGCCCTTGGCGACGAGGGTTTCGAGTCCTGCGTTCATCGGTCGTGTCGAGCCGCTCCACCGGCTCGAAGCTGCGGTAGCCCGCGGCGCGGCGGGTGAGGCCGGCGCCGTCGTGGTCGGCGGCGAGGCCGGGGTCGGCAAGACCCGGCTCGTGCGTGAGGTGGCGCGTCGGGCCGCGGCCGGGACCCGCGTGCTCAGCGGATCCTGCATCGACCTCGGGGAGGGCGGGCCCCCGTACGGGCCCATCGTCGAGATGCTGCGCACTCTCGTGCGCGAGGACGGCCCGGACACGATTCTGTCGTACGCGGGCCCGGCCGCGGCCGAGCTCGGCCGTCTCGTCTCCGAGCTCGCGGCGCCGGGCGGGAACGTCGCGGTCGAGCCTCCCGGTGGGGCGACGCGCCTGTTCGAGGTGATGCTCGGCCTGCTGGAACGGCTCGCGCTCGATCGCCCGGTGTTGTTGCTCATCGAAGACCTCCACTGGGCCGACCGCTCGACACGCGACGTGCTCGCCTACCTGATCCATCAGCTCGGGCACGCGCCGGTCACGATCGTGATGACGTTCCGCACCGACGAGCTGAGTCGCCGGCACCCGTTGCGGCCGTTCCTCGCCGAGCTCGAGCGCAGTGGCCGCGCGGAGCGGATCGACCTCGATCGCTTCGGTCGCGACGACGTCGCGGCGCAGCTACTCGGCATTCTCGGCGAACCGCCGACCCCCGACGTGGTCGAGGCCGTCTTCGCCCGTTCGGACGGGAACGCGTTCTTCACCGAAGAGCTCGTCGCGGCCGGCCGCGACCTTCGGTCGAGCGAGTTGCCGCCATCGTTGCGCGACGTGCTGCTGGTACGCGTCGAGTCGTGTTCCGAGGAGACGCAACAATTGCTACGGGTCGCGGCCGCGGCCGGACGCACCGTGCATCACAGCTTGCTCGCGGCCGTCGCCGACCGCGACGAAGCGCGACTCAGCGAACAGCTACGAGAGGCGATCGCGCAACAGCTCATCGAACCGGTCGGTGAACGGGAGTACACGTTCCGGCACGCGTTGCTGCAAGAGGCGCTGTACGACGAGTTGCTGCCGGGCGAACGCGTCGACGTGCATGCCGCGTACGCGCGTGCGCTCGGCGAGCAACCCGAGCTGGCCGACGGTGACCGGGCGAGTGTCTCGGCATTGCTCGCGCACCACTGGTACGCGGCGCACGAGCTCACGGCGGCGCTCGCGACGTCGATCGACGCTGCGATGGAGGCGGAACGCGTCGCCGCCGTTCCGGAGGCGCGCGGGCACTACGAGCGGGCATTGAGTCTGTGGTCGAGTGCGCCCGGCGACCGGGCCGACCTCCCCCTCGACCATCTCGAGGTACTCCAGCGGCTCGCCCACGCCGTGTACATGATGGCCGATTACGACCGGGCGCTGAATCTCATCGACATCGCAATCGCCGAGGCCAACGAGATCGGCGATCCGTTGCGGATCAGCGCTCTTCTCGTTCGCCGCGGTCGATACCTGTGGGCGGGCGGCGCGCCCGCGCCTGCGCTCGCCACCTACGAACAGGCGTTGGCCACGTGCCCGGCTTCGCCGCCAACGGTGCATCGGGCCCGAGCGCTCGCCGCATACGGCCAGGCACTCATGCTCGTGTCGCGCAACGCCGAGGCCGTCGTGGCCTGTCGCGAGGCGATCGACGTCGCGGCGGCCACCGTCGACCGCGCGACCGGCGGCCACGCGCGCAACACGCTCGGCACCGCCCTTACCTCACTCGAGCAATTCGACGAAGGCATCGCGCTGCTTCGAGAAGCGCTGGTGATCGCGCAGGAGGTCGACGACGTCGACGACCGATGTCGCGCGTACACGAACCTGTCGGAGTGTCTGCTGCAGGGTGGTCGGCTCGAGGAAGGACTGACCGTGGCGCGCGAGGGCGCGGCATTCGCGCGCCGGCTGGGCTTCCACCGCGCGTACGGCAGCTACCTGCTGGCGAACGCCGCGATGATCTCGTTCCAGCGCGGCGATTGGGACGACGTCGACGAGGCGACGAGCGCCGCGCTCGCGCTCGACGCGCAGAGCATGTCCAAGCTGCGGGTGAACGTCGTCCGGGCCCGGCTCCTGACCGCTCGGGGCGACCTCGACGCGGCCGAGCGCCATCTCGCGCCGGCGCTCACCATCGCGGAGCAGGCCGACGACGTTCAACACGGTGCGCTCGCGCACGTGGCGAGAGCCGAGCTGCTGGCCGCGCGCGGCGAGCGGCACCAGGCGATCGCGGTTGCCGCCCATGCTGTTCATGCCGCCGACGACAGCGACGACGCCTTCTTCGCGGAGCCTGCGACCCGGCTCGGCGTCGAGCTGGCCGCCGATCTCGCCGAGGAAGCGCGCGCCCGGCATGACGAGCCGGGTGTGCTCGACGCGGTTGCGCTCGCCGCACTATTCATTGCCCGCGCCGACCGGCTCGCGGCGCGGGATTTGACGAGTACCGGCGTCTCCCCGCGAACCCGAGGGGAGCTCGCGTCCATCGCGGCCGAGCGCTGCCGGCTCGGCGGTGTCGACGACGTCGACGCGTGTCGCGCCGCGGTCGATGTGTGGCACGACATCGGTGAGCCCTATCCGGAGGCGCGGGCGCGTACCCGGCTCGCCGAGGCGTTGCTCGAGACGCGCGGCCCGAAAGCGGAGATCGAAGCGCAGCTGCGCACGAGCACCGCGATCGCAGACGCATTGCGGGCCGCTCCACTCCGGGCGGAGATCGGTCGGCTCGCGCGTCGGGCGCGGGTCGACCTGGACTCCGCGTCGCCGGGCATCGACGCCGACGACGCCGAGCGCGTCCCCGCGCCGTTCGGCCTGACGCCCCGCGAGCGCCAGGTGCTCGCGCTCGTCGCCGACGGACGTACCAACCGCCAGATCGCCGAAGCCCTCTTCATCAACGAGAAGACCGCCAGCGTGCATGTCTCGAACATCCTGTCGAAACTGGGTGTCGCCAACCGCGGAGAAGCGGCCGCGGTCGCACACCGGGTCGGCCTCGCCGACGAATGAGGACACCGCCTTTGACGATCGAGGTTGCGAGCAAGCCCCGGCACTTGGCGCGGGTCAGCGAGGGATCGAGACGCCGGCGAGTGCCGCAGTCGTTCCGACGACTCCCGCCGCGAGCAGCGTGAACACCACGCTGCGGCGCAGCAGGAGCAGGACGATCGCCGCGGCACCGAGGACTGCGTACTGCCATGGTTCGCGTAGGGCGACGGCAAGCGGGACCGCCGAGCCGAGGATTGCTCCGATCGCGGCCGGTCCGGCGCCGTCGAGAAAGGAGCGAGCGTGTTGGTTGGTGCGCAATCGATCGAAGTGATGCGCACCAATGAGGACGAAGAGAAACGAAGGCGAGAACGCGACCGCGGCCGCGACGAGGCCACCCCCGACGCCGGCTGCCGCGAAGCCGACGACGGCGATGGTTTGCACCACCGGTCCCGGCGTTATCTGGCCGAGCGCGACCGCGTTGAGGAATTCAGCGTTGGTCATCCAGTGATAGCGATGCACGGCATCGGCGCGCATCAACGGAATGATGACGAACCCGCCACCGTACGACAGCGCGCCAACCTTGAGGGCGACCCAGACGAGCGACGCCAGACCGCCGGCAACAGCCGTCGAACCAACGAACATGATGGGAGCGAAGACGATCGGACTGGTTCCTGTGCGTCGCCACCGTCGAGCGGCGAGTTCGATACCGCCGCAACCGAGCAACACGAACACGAGCCAGGGTCCGAGCACGGCGGCTGCGGTGGCACCCGCCGCGAGATACGCGATCCAGCGGACACGGTTCGCGTCTCGCCCACGGCGCCAACTCGCCGGTAGGAGGCCCACGCCGGCGTGTACCGCGACGGCTGCGACCGCGGCCCCGGCACCGGCCGCGGCACCACGCACCCATCTCGGTGTCGAACCGGACAGGAACACCGCGGCGAGTACGAGGATCAACCCCAGCCCCGGGACGATGAACGCCGCGCCTCCGACTATCGCGCCCGCACGCCCACGAACGCGGCGGGCGCAGTAGATCGCGAGCTGCGTCGACGCCGGTCCGGGGAGCAGGTTGCAGGCGGCGATCGCATCTTCGAATTCGTCGGCTGTCAGCCACCTCCGGCGCGTGACGCACAGCTCACGTAGGAGCGCAATGTGCGTGGGCGGCCCGCCGAATCCGATGCAACCGATGCGGCCCCACTCGCGCGCAACGGTGCGCAACGTCGGAACCGGCGGTTCCGCGTCGGGGCTCGCATCGGTCACACCGGTGGCTGCGGTGCGCGGGGTTGGAAGAGCTCGATCGGATTCCCGGACGGGTCCTCGAAGAGCACCTGGGAGCCACCGGGACCGGTGATGACGTCGTTGCGGAACGGAAGTCCCGCGGCTCGAAGGCGCGCGGTCTCCGCGTCGATGTCGTCGACGATGAGATGGATCCGGTTCCACCCTCCCGGTCGAGGTTCTCGTCCGTCGGGCATGGCCCGGCCCGCAGAGCTCGTCGGGCCGCTGAGCAGGAGGCGGAGCCGGCCTCGGGTGACGTCCGCGAACGCGGGCGCCGCGTTCGACATGAGCGTGAAGCCGAGATGGGTCGTGTAGAAGGCGACTGCTGCGTCGACGTCGTCGACCATGTAGCGGACGTTGACAGTTTCGTCGGTCATGGGCGTGAGCCCTCCTCTCTCGGGGCCTATTGCTCGATCAGTGCGAGCAGGAAGTGAATGCGGCGTTCGATCTCGTCGGCTACGCGCGCGAACACCGGATACGTCTCGGCGTCGGTCGCGCCCGCCGCCGACGGATCGGGCATGCTCCAGTGCGTGACGTCGGGCTGTCCCGGGAACTCGGGGCATTCCTCCCGGAGTCGATCGCACAGCGTGACGACGTAGTCGAACCGACGCCGTGCGAACTCGTCGAGATGCTTCGGACGGTGATCGCGAATGTCGATGCCGCGGGTCCGCATGACGCGCACGGCATTCGGATGCAGCGCTTTGGGACGACTGCCCGCACTGAAGGCCTTCACCGGGAAGGCAGCGTGCTGGACCATGAGCGCTTCAGCCATCTGGGAACGCGCGCTGTTGCCCGTGCACAGGAACAGGACGCTCGGTGCACGCTGCGCCGAGCGCGTCGAGTGTTCGCGATCCCCGGTGACGGGACCGAGGCGTAAGCCCGGGTGTAACGACGCGGCGGTAGAGGCCACCAGATCCCCGCACCGGGCCAGATCGACCGAGTAGTAGGCATCGCGACCATCGGCGGAGCTCCGGCGCGCCGTCACGAGTCCGCCCGTCCGCAGGCGACCGAGGTGATACGACACCAAGCTCTGCGGCTCGGCGATCACGTCGGTCAGCTCGCGGACACGCCGGTCGCTCCGCGCCAGCTCGCCCAGGATGCGCCACCGGATCGGATGCGCCGCGAGCTGCACGAACGCCGGCGGAGCCGATGCCTCCGTCTCCGCTCTCACAGAGAGGCACGCTAGATGGCGCGCCCGAGGTACATCAAGCGAGATTGATGGATTCGGCGGATCGGCGCTAACCGCCCGTCTGCGAGCCGGCGCCTTGCGTCTGGGGATCCGGGGCGCGCGTCGCGGTGGTCGCGCGGGCGACGTAGACCGTTCGGCCGGCCTGCAGGTCGAGAAGATCGGCGTTCTCGCGTGTGGTCTGGGCCCAGAGATCCTGCCCGTCGATCACGAGCTCGACGCGTACTTCGAAACCGAGCCGCATGACGCGCACGACGGTGGCCTCCCTCGTATCGGCGGCCGGACCCGCCCGGAGCTCGAGGTCGTGCGGCCGCACGAGGTCGCCCGACAATGTGGTGACCGGACCGAGGAAGGTCATGACGAAGTTGTTGGCGGGGTGGTCGTAGAGCTCGTCGGGCGTACCGACCTGTTCGAGTCGTCCCGCGGAGATGATGGCGATGGAGTCGGCGACCTCCATCGCCTCTTCCTGATCGTGGGTGACGAACACCGTCGTGACGTGCACCTCGTCGTGCAGGCGGCGGAGCCACGCCCGCAGCTCTTTGCGGACCTGCGCGTCCAGGGCGCCGAAGGGTTCGTCGAGCAGAAGGACCTCGGGTTCGACAGCGAGCGCGCGGGCCAGGGCCATGCGTTGCCGTTGCCCGCCGGAGAGCTCCGACGGGAGGCGGTCGGCGAACTTTTCGATGTGCACGAGCTCGAGCAGCTCGTTGACCTTCTTGCGGACTTCAGCTTTGGGCCGCTTGCGGATCTCGAGTCCGAACGCCACGTTCTTGAAGACGGTCATGTGCTTGAACGCGGCGTAGTGCTGGAAC
>JAODBI010000087.1 GCA_025463875.1 Actinomycetes bacterium | reverse complement strand
CTTCTGCGCGTGGCGCGGACTGCTCGCGAGCGCGGCAACCTTGATCCCGCGCTCGTGCGACGCGTCGACGATGTCCTTCGGCGGCGGACCGAGCGCGTTGACGAGCAGCGCCGGCGAATGCTGGAAGGCGATGTCTATCTGCGGACGCGCGGTTGCGTCGGTCCAACCGAGCAGATGGTGGCCGCCCGCCGATGCCTCGGGCAGGGGCGGCACGCCGTGTTCCGCGAGCACCTTCTCGACCCACTCGCGATGCTCGGCGCTGATCATGTTCTCGAGCTGGCTCTCGAGCTCGTCGGCGTTGACCCCTTCCGGCAGCTCGACCTTCGCCGGCATTACCAGATCCACCCCGTAGGGCTTGCCGTCGACGTGCTCGTCGATCCACTTCAGCTCGATCTCGAGCTCCTCGGGCGTGAAGTAGAGCGCACCGAGAACGCCCATCCCACCGGCCCGGCTGACCGCGGCGACGACGTCCCGACAGTGGCTGAAGGCGAAGATCGGGAATTCGAGGCCGAGGTCCCGGGCGAGCTGAGTGCGCATCGCTCCGATGGTAGGAACCCATAGACCACACCTGCAACACGTTCTAGGTTCGCGCTACGGTCCGCTCCGGGTATGGGCCGGGTGCCGCGGGGCGCACGTGCTGCACCCGTGCGAGGGAGTTCTCATGACCGGAACCCGTGCCGCGGAAACCGCCGCCCGAAAAGTTCGCCTCATCGCGGCCGCTACGGCGCTGGCCGCGGAGGGTGGTTACGACGCGGTGCAGATGCGCGACGTCGCGGCGCGCGCCGAGGTCGCGCTCGGAACGCTCTACCGGCACTACGCGTCGAAGGACCAACTGTTGCTCGCCGCCATGGCGCAACAAGCCGCGACACTTCGCGAGCGGTTGGTACAACGACCACCCAACGGCGACACGCCCGCGGCACGTGTCTCCGATGTGCTGCGCCGCGCGTCGCGCTCGCTCGAGCGTTCGCCGCTCGTCACCAAGGCGATGGTTGCCGCGATGTCGACGTCGGAGGAAGCCGCGACTCCGTTGAAGTACGAGATCGACACGACGTTGCGCGCGATCATCGCCGACGTCGTCGACGACGGTCACTGCGCGACGTTCGCCGATCTCGACGGCATCGTGCGCGTGCTCGGATCGGTGTGGTTCGCGGAGCTCACCTATTGGAGCAACGGGCTGAACCCGTCGTCGTCGTCGATGGGTGACAACCTCGCGTCGGCGGCGCAGCTGCTGCTCGGCTGACGCGAGGGCGCGTCAGTCGACGAGTCGGGCGCGCATCTCGGCGACAACCGCCGCGTTCGCGGGATTGCCCGAGTCGACGGGCCCGACGATGATCCAGGTCGCGCCCGCGTCGACGTACGGCTGCAGGCGCGCCGCGAGCGCATCCGCGCCCTCTTCCAACGGACGAGCCAATCCGCCCCACGTGAGCACGGCGTGCGGCGCCACATCACGCACGCGCGCGGCGGCGCGCTCGAACCGGACCGGATCGGTTCCCCATGAGTTCCAACCGTCGGCCACGGCGACCATCTGACGAACCGGCGCGGCGCGTCCCGCGACCCACACGGGATAGTCGTGCTGCGCCGCGGCGCGCACCGCGGCGTGCAAGGCGTTCACGCGGTCGACCATCGATCCGAACTCGAGGCCGTACGCCTCGTTCTCGTCGCGGCTCAGTGAGTCACCGGCGCCGATCGCAGCGATCAGGCGGCCCCCGCTCACGCGTTGCACGGTCGCCAACGAGTTGGCGAGCGTCGCCGCCGGCCGCAAGGTGGCGCGGGCGACCAGTGGACCGATCTGGATACGACGGGTCTCGGCCGCGATCGCGCCGAGCATCGCAAAGCACTCGAGCGCGGGGCGCCGGTTCGGGTGATCGCCCCGCCAGAGATGGTCGTACACGAAGACGCCGTCGAGATCGGCGTCCTCGGCGGCGCGCGCGACCGCGATCGGGACCTCCGGATCGTCGACGAACGACGGGAGCGTGAGGCCGACGTGGATCGTCACGGGAGAAGTTTCCGGGCCAACACCGCGGCGCCGATCGCCCCGGCTCGCTCGCCGAGCAGCGCGGGAATGATCGCGACCGCCGGCCGGTAGGCGGCGCCTTCGACGTGCCGCGCGAAGGCGTCGCGCAGTGGCCCGAACAGCAACGGCCCGAGCTCCACGAGACCGCCCGCGATGACCACACACTCGGGATCGAGGATGTTCGCGAGCCCCGCCAGCCCGAGCGCGACATTCTCCGAGTACTGCACGAGCAGGTCGCGTGCGTCGGGGTCGGCCTTCGCGGCCGCGATGCCCACATGGGTTCCGGTGACCGCGGTGGGGTCGCCGCCCGCGGCCGCGACCAGCGCCGCGCCACCACCTTTCGCAACGAGATCCCGGGCCATGCGCCCGAGCGCGGTACCCGAGGCGATCGACTCCCAGTGCCCGCGTTCGCCGCAGGCGCACAAGGGCCCGTTGGGATCGACCGTGAAGTGACCGATCTCCGCGCCGAAGTTGTGCGCGCCGCGGTACGGGCGTCCGTCGAAGAGGAAGCCTCCACCGATGCCCGTGCCGAGCGTGACCAGCAGCACATCGCGCCGACCCACCGCGGCGCCGTAGGTCACCTCGCCGAGAGTCGCCACGCTTGCGTCGTTGTCGACGACGACATGACGGCCGGTCGCCCGGGCGAGGGCGTCGCCCAGCGGCGCCTCCCGCACGTTCGGAAGGTTGGGCGCGTAGCGCAGCACTCCTTTACGATCGACGAGTCCCGCCGCCCCGACGCCGACCGGCGCCCCGGGCGCGTCGAGCTGCTCGACGATCGACGCGCCGGTGGCCACCAGCGCGTCGAGTCCGGTGTGCGGCGACGCGAGGCGGTCCTCGCGCTCGATTCCGCCGTCGGCGGCGAGGAGCACGCCGAGCACCTTCGTACCACCGATGTCGAGACCGATCGTCGTACTCATGGACAGCGCTACGAGTCGGCTCGGGCGTCGGTGTGGGTGTCGGAGCGCGCCGAGTCGTCCGGCGCGTCGATGTCGATGTGATGGACGCGCCCCTCGCGAGGCTCGTCGGGAGGGCGCGCGGGTCGGGCGCGTTGCGTCTCGACGAATTCGTCCGCCGCTTCGATCAGGCCGCGCAGCGCGCGCAGCATCTCGTGCGCCGCGTTCCACAGATGGTCGAGGGGATCGCCGTCGACCGGTGCTTCGCCCGAGACGTGCGCGTCGTCGGCACCGTACGAGTGCGATTGCGAGTGCGGGTCGTCCGAGGTGTTCGCTCCCATCAGACGAACTCCACGACGAGACGATCGTCGACGAAACGCGCGCCGGCAACGTCGCGGCGCACGAGGCTGTCGGGCAGCATCAGCGCGCGGCGGTGAGGACCGACGGTGAGCACGAGCTCGTCGCCGGTGCGCCCGAGCCGCACCTCGCTCTGGTCGGTGAACGGCAGCTGCACCGACAGCAGCAACGCGTCGCCCTCGGCGTCGACGGTGAACGGTTCGGTGTGCGAGAGCCGCGCCGCGACGTCGGTGTCGCCGTAGAGGTGCTTGGCAAAGATCGACAACGCGGGCATGCCCACGACTTCTTCGTTCGCCAGCTCGGCTTCGAGGACGGGGAGCGGCGCGAACGTCTCGGCGATCACATCGAGGTGGGCGGATTGCGTGGCGCGCCACTGCGTCATCCACGGATGGTCGAGCTCGGCGGGAAGGATTCGATTCGCGATCACCGCGTCGACGAGGAAGCCGAACAGTGACAGATCCGTGAACGTGCGGCGGGCTTCCGCGACGACGAGCCGTTCGGGGTTGACCACCAGCCGCGCGCTGGTGATGTCGCCGTCGGTCAGCAACTCGCGCACACCGTCGAGCCGTTCGTAGAACCGCCGGATCGCGCCGAACACCCCGTCGCCGGCGATGGGAACGCCCGACACCCGCTGCAGGATCGGGCGGGCCAGGCGCGTCAAGCGGCGCTGGGTGTCGAACATCCGGTCCATGTACCAACCGAGGACGTCAGGCAGCGAGAGCAGCCGGATGGTCTCGGCCGTGGGCGCACAGTCGACCACGACGAGGTCGTACTCGCCGTTGGTCGCGAACTCCTTGATGTCGCCGAGGGCGAACACCTCGTCGAGCCCGGGGATGACGGCCAGTTCCTCGGCCTCGACGGCGTCGGCCCCGGCCCAGTCGAGCACGTCGACGAGGTAGGTCCGCACGTCGTCCCACGCCTCTTCGAACCGCACCCGCGCGTTCAGCTGCTGGCCGAACAGGCCGTGTGCGATCGGCGTCGGGCGATCACCGAGCGGAACGTCGAAGGCATCCGCCAGCGAGTGCGCGGGGTCGGTCGAGCAGACGATCGTGCGCAACCCGAACTCGGCGGCCCGCGCGGCGGTCGCGGCGGCGACGGTGGTCTTGCCGACACCACCTTTGCCGGTGAACAGCAGAATGCGCATCAGAGGGCGAGGCTAGCTTCCGAATCAAGGCCCGATCCGAGCTGCGACCCCGCGTGGGGCGTCCCGCGCGGTTCAGGCGACGGCCTCGACCTGTTTCTTCAGCTCCTTGAGCGCGCTGCCCATGATGAGGCCGGCGGCGCGGCGCTTCAGGAGTCCGGGCAACGGCACCGCGAGCTCGACGGCGAGCTCGTAGTGCACACGCGTCGACGCGGGACCGTCGGGATCGAACTGATAGCGGCCGTCGAGGCGACGCAGCATGTCACCCTCGGTGAACTTCCACGAGAACGCGGTCGGCGCCTCGGAGAAGTCGTAGTCGAGCACGTAGCGGATGCTCTTGCCGAGCGCCGCGGCGCGGTACTCGACGCGCTTGCCCCGGCCCTCGTCGTCGCGCTCGAGGACGTGTACGTCCTTCACGTCGCGCACCCACTCGGGGTACGACTCGAAGTCGACTGCGACGTCCCAACACCGGTCGGCGGGGGCTTCGATCCGGATGCGTTCGTTCGCGGTCTCGGTCATCGCCGCGCTCCTTTCACGACGGCCGGCGCGCGCCGGGCGGGATAGACGCCGTGCCGCGCGCCCCACAGCGCTGCGCAACCCAGCTGGAGCATCGGGACGAGAACGCCGAACGGGTTTGCCCAACCGGTCGTGAGCGCGAGCGCGACACACACCACGGTGGCGCCGAGGAGGTGGCGTCGGATCTCCTTCGGCGCGGACGGCGTCAGGAACACCCACGACGCCACGGCGATGTCGTCGCCGCGGGTGGAGCGCACCAACGCCAGACCGAACGCGTAGATCCAGATCGGCAGCGACGCGGCGAACAGGACGACACTGAGGATGGTCGCGGGCGTGTTCAGCGCATGCACGCCGAGCGCGTCGGGGATGGCGACGAGCGCGAACACGGCGAGCGTCGACCACGACGCAACGACGATCGCCTTCCCGGTCACGGCGGCCAATCTACCGGGGAGTAGCGGTCAGCGAGGAAGCGTCCCGGCCGCCGAAAGGTCGCCGCGGGCAATCGGCAACAGGCGCGCAAGGAGCCGGTCATACGAGTACTCCCCCATCGCCCGCGCCCGAGCCGCGTGCCCCATCCGATCCCGCAGCGCCGGATCGTCGCAGAGCGCGGTGAGCGCGACCCGAACCGCGTGCACGTCGCGCGGCTCGACGACGAAGCCGGTCTCCCCGTCGGCGACGGCTTCGTGCGCGCCGCCGCTGCGTCCGGCCACGGAAGGAACTCCACACGCGGCCGCCTCGAGGAAGACGATGCCGAAACCCTCGGCCTCGGCGCCCGCCCACCGATCGCGACACGACATCGCGAACACGTCCGCGCTCGCGTACACGCGGGCCAGCTCGTCCTCGGAGATGCGCCCGAGGAAGGTCACGTCGGCGCCGCTCCGCCGCGCCCGTCGCTCCAATCGGCCCCGGTCGCGGCCGGTACCCGCAAGCGCGAGCTGCGTACCCGGCAGGCCCGCGACCGCGTCGATCACCACGTCGAAGCCCTTGCGCGGGACGAGGCGCGACAAGCCGAGTACAAGAGGCCGATCCGGTCGCAGACCGAAGGCCGAGCGAGATTCGTCGCGGGCCTGCTCGTCGGCGGGACGAAACCGCTCGGCGTCGACGCCGGGCGGCACGATGACACCCCGTACGTCACCACCCGCGATCCTGCTCGCCTGGCGGGCCGGATAGCCGCCCGCGGCGACCACGGCCGCCGCGCCGCTCATGACGCGGCGTCCGAGACGGCGGAGGCCGGGCAAGGTCGCGGGCACGGTGATCTCGGCGCCGTGCGCGATCACCACGTACGGCGCGCTCCGCAGGCGCGGTCCGATCAACCCGAGGGGCAGCATCGGGTCGAGGAAGATGACGTCGGCGCCGACCTCCCGCGCGAGCGCGTCGACGTCGCGCGCGAGCGCGGCCGACGGGAGCAACACCCTCTGGCGCGCGCGCACGATGCGGAACGACTGTTGCGCGTCCCATGCGGCCGCGTCGGGATGCATGGTCGTGAAGACAGTCGTCTCGGGGGGCGGAAGCCGGCGCCACAGCTCGTAGAGATACGACTGGATGCCGCCGAGCTTCGGGGGAAAGTCGTTCGTGACGAGGAGGCTCGGCATCGGCGCGGATGCTACGAGG
>JAODBI010000079.1 GCA_025463875.1 Actinomycetes bacterium | reverse complement strand
TGACCGCGCTCGCCATCGTCCAGATCGAGAACCAGGCGCGCGTGAGCCACAGTTCGACGGTCGCGGGACTCGGCACGTCGTTCGGGCGGGGCGGATCGACGACATGCCTGCACGATCTACAAAACGCCGACTGCATCGTCATCGAGGGTTCGAACTTCGCGGAGGCGCATCCCGTGGGCTTCCAGTGGGTCGTGGAAGCGAAGGAGCGCGGGGCGACCGTCATCCATGTCGATCCGCGCTTTACCCGCACGAGCGCGCTCGCCGACGTGCACGTACCGATCCGCGCGGGCAGCGACATCACCTTCCTCGGTGGTCTCGTCAACTACGTCCTCGCGAACGACAAGTGGTTCCACGAGTACGTGCTGAACTACACGAACGCGTCGACTCTGATCCGCCCCGACTTTCGCGACACGGAAGATCTCGACGGCGTGTTCTCGGGGCTGTCCGTGGAAGATCGTTCGTACGACGGCGACGGTTGGCAGTACGAGGGAATGTCGGCGCAGGCGTCGACCGGTGTCGGTGGCCGCTCCAGTCACAAGCATTCCGGGCGGTCGGAGTCACACGGTTCCGGCGGACCCGCGTTGCGCGGCGAGCCCGAGACCGACCCGACTCTGCAGAATCCGCGCTGCGTCTTCCAGATCCTCAAGCGCCACTACGCGCGGTACACGCCCGACAAAGTCGCCGAGACGTGCGGCGTACCCACCGAGCTGTTCGAGCTCGTCTGCCGCCACCTGACGGAGAACTCGAATCGCGACCGCACGAGCGCGTTCGTGTTCGCGCTCGGCTGGACCCAGCACACCGACGGCGCGCAGACGATCCGGGCCGCGTCGATCCTGCAACTTTTGCTCGGCAACATCGGGCGCCCAGGGGGCGGGATCATGGCGTTGCGGGGACACGCGAGCATCCAGGGCTCGACCGACATCCCGACGCTCTACAACCTCCTGCCCGGGTATCTGCCGATGCCGCAGGCGCGAGAACGAGAGCAGGACGATCTTGCTAGCTACGTGAAGGACGAGTCGGCCGAAAAGGGATTCTGGGCCGAGATGAAGTCGTACACCGTCAGTCTCCTCAAGGCGTGGTGGAGGGACGCGGCAACGGCGGACAACGACTTCTGCTTCGACTATCTGCCGCGGCTCACCGGCACGCACAGCACCTACGACACGGTGATGGCGCAACTCGCCGGTGTGTGCAAGGGCTTCATGATCCTCGGCGAGAACCCGGCGGTCGGCTCCGCGAACGGACGCATGCAACGACTCGGGATGGCAAACCTCGATTGGCTCGTGGTGCGCGACTTCTCACTGATCGAGAGCGCGACGTGGTGGAAGGACGGTCCGGAGATCGACAGCGGTGAACTCGTAACCGAGGACATTGCGACCGAGGTGTTCTTCTTCCCGGCCGCCGCGCACACCGAGAAGAGTGGCAGCTTCACGAACACGAATCGCATGGTGCAGTGGCACTACGAGGCCGTCGAACCGGCCGGCGACGCGCGTAGCGATCTGTGGTTCATGTACCACCTCGGGCGCAAGCTGCGCGAGAAACTCGAAGACTCGACGGACGAGATGGACCGACCACTTCTCGATCTCACGTGGGACTATCCCACCCAGGGGCGCCGGGCGGAACCGAGCGCCGATGCCGTACTCGCGGAGATCAACGGCCGCGACCGCGACGGCGAGGCGCTCGATGCGTATACGCAGCTGAAAGACGACGGTTCCACGACGTGTGGCTGTTGGATCTATTGCGGTGTGTACGCGGACGGCGTGAACCAGGCGGCGCGCCGTAAACCTGGATCCGAGCAGAACTGGCTCGGACCCGAGTGGTGTTGGTCGTGGCCCGCGAACCGTCGCGTCCTCTACAACCGCAGCTCGGCCGACCTCGAAGGCAGACCGTGGAGCCCGCGCAAGGCACTTGTCTGGTGGGACGACGGCGAGCAGAAGTGGACGGGAGAAGACGTTCCCGACTTCGTCGCGACGAAGTCGCCGGCCTACCGGCCGCCCGCCGGAGCTAGGGGAGCCGACGCGCTCTCAGGCATCGACCCGTTCGTCATGCAATCCGACGGCAAGGGTTGGCTGTACGTGCCGGCGGGCCTCATCGACGGTCCGCTTCCTGCGCACTACGAGCCCCAGGAATCTCCGGTCGAGAATCCGATGTACCCCCAACAGCGCAGCCCGGTCCGGCAGGTGTACTCGCACGAGCAGAACCGGTATCAACCCAGCGGCAACGAGCCGGGCGCCGCGGTGTACCCGTTCGTGCTCACCACCTACCGGCTCACCGAGCACTTCACCGCCGGCGGAATGAGTCGGTGGACGCCTTACCTCGCCGAGCTGCAACCGGAGTTTTTCTGCGAGGTTTCACCCGAGCTCGCCGCGGAACGAGGGCTCGAACACACCGGGTGGGCAACGATCATCACGGCGCGGAGTGCGATCGAAGCGCGCGTGCTGGTTACCGAGCGCATGGCGCCGCTCGCCGTGACCGGGCGAGCGCTGCATCAGATCGGCATTCCGTTCCACTGGGGCCCGAACGGTCTGTCGACCGGCGATTCGGCAAACGAGCTCACCGCGATCGCGCTCGACCCGAACGTGCACATCCAAGAGGTCAAGGCGCTCGCCGCCGACATTCGCCCCGGCCGGCGGCCGAGAGGACCGGAGCGACTGGAGCTCGTCGCGGAGTACCGGCGCCGCGCCGGTATCACCGCGCACACCGGTATGGAGGTCAGGGGATGAGCGTGGCACGCCCGGGCCGGGGTTTCGAGAACGGCCCGGACCCGGCGGGCGCGAGCGGTTACGTCGACGCGCCTCCGCGCATGGGCTTCTTCACCGACACGTCGGTGTGCATCGGCTGTAAGGCCTGCGAGGTCGCGTGCAAGGAGTGGAACCTGGTCCCGGAGGACGGCCTCGTCTTCACGGGCATGTCGTACGACAACACGCAGGCCTTGAGCGCGAATACGTGGCGACACGTCGCGTTCATCGAGCAACCGAAGCGGATCGAAGTGCCCGCGACCGCCGGAGAAGATGTCGGCGTCGCCCCGGCGGCAGCTCAATTCCGCTGGCTGATGTCGTCGGACGTCTGCAAGCACTGCACGGAGGCGGCCTGCCTCGACGTGTGTCCGACCGGTTCGCTCTTCCGCACCGAGTTCGGCACCGTCGTCGTCCAGCAGGACATCTGCAATGGCTGCGGGTACTGCGTCCCGGCATGTCCGTACGGTGTCATCGACCAACGGCCGGATGACGGTCGGGTCTTCAAGTGCACCCTCTGCTACGACCGTTTGAAGGTCGGTTCCGAACCGGCGTGCGCGCAGGCTTGCCCGACGGCGTCGATCCAGTTCGGGCCGCTCGACGAGCTGCGCGAGCGAGCCGGCCGGCGTCTCGGCGGTCTCCATGACGAGGGTGTCGTCGAAGCGCGCCTGTACGGGCACGATCCGGAAGACGGCGTGGGTGGCGACGGTGCGTTCTTCCTCCTGCTCGACGAGCCGGAGGTCTACGGGTTGCCCCCGGATCCGGTGGTCACGACGCGCGACCTGGTCTCTACGTGGAAGGCCGTGGCCGTGGCCGCGGCCGCGCTCGTGGCGGGTGTGTCGGCATCCTTCGCGTTCGGACGACGCTGACGTGGGAGCCGCGCGGAACGGAGACCGTGATCGCCGCCCGCGACGGAGCCGGGACGACCTCATGGTGCCCGACGCCGACTTCACGTCGTACTACGGCAAGCCCGTACTGAACGCGCCGACATGGGAAGCGCTCGATATCGCCGGCTACCTCTTTCTCGGCGGACTGGCCGGCGGGTCGTCGCTCGTCGCCGCGGGCGCACAGGCCACCGGGCAGCGCGACCTCGCCCGCGTCGCAAAGATCGGTTCGACGACCGCCGCCGCGCTGTCGCTCCTAGCGCTGATTCACGACCTCGGGAGACCGACTCGGTTCTTGAACATGCTGCGCATGTTCAAACCGACATCGCCGATGAGCGTCGGCTCGTGGATTCTCTTCGCATACGTGCCGGCGTCTACCGGCGCGACCGTGCTCGACCTCGCCGACCGGCTCCCCACCGCCGGTGCGCTTGCGACCGGCGGCGCCGCGGTGCTCGCGCCGGCCCTCGCCTCGTACACGGCCGCGCTCATCAGCAACACGGCGGTGCCTTCATGGCACGAGGGACGGCACGAGATGCCGTTCGTGTTCGTCGCATCCGGTGCGATGGCGGCCGCGGGGCTGGGTCTTCTGGCCGCGCCCCGCGCGGAGACCGCCGCGGTGCGCAGGCTCGGCATCGGCGCGGGTGTCGCCGAGTTGGCTCTGGCGGAAACGATGGAGCGGCGCGCGGGAATGGTGGGGGAAAGCTTTCGCGCCGGACGAGCCGGCAAGTATCGCCGCGCGGCGCGCTCACTCGTCGGCGCGGGAGTGCTCGGAACCCTCGTCGCGCGTGAACGCGGAGGTCTACTGTCCCGTGCCGCGGGAGCGGCACTTCTCGCCGGCTCCGCATGCACGCGCTTTGCCATCTTCGAGGCGGGGGTCGAATCGGCCCGTGATCCGAGGTACACGATCGTGCCGCAACGTGAACGACTCGACGCGCGCAAGCGCGCTGCGCCGAACGATGGCCTACCTCGGCGCTGAGCGCAGTTGCCGCGCGTTGGCGCGCGCGCTGCCGTTCGCCGCGGTCGCGTGCTTCGGCGTCGTCGGGTTCCTGCACGCGGGCGCGGCCACTCACGCAGTCGCCGCGGCCGGCGCCGCGCCCACCGCCGTCTCGTCGACCACCGCGTCGTCGACCACCGCGTCGACCGCGGTGTCGTCGAACGAGGCGCACCTCGTGTATCTGCGCGACTGCGCGACGTGTCACGGAGCTGACGCGCGCGGAACTCCTTTCGGGCCGTCGCTGCAAGGCGTGGGCGCCGCGTCCGTCGACTACTGGGTGTCGACCGGTCGTATGCCGTTGGTCGACCAGGGTCGACCCCCGAAATCGCCTCAGGGACGGGCGCCCCCCGGGCAGTATGTCGCCGATCCGAACGCACAGATCGCGCGTCACCCGCCCTTCTACCCACCCGTGATGATCGACGCGCTCGTCACGTACGTGTCGCGCATCGCGCCCGGCGGCCCGCCGGTGCCCTCGGTCGATCTCGCGCACTCGAGCCTTCCCGACGGCGGCCAGATCTTCCGACTCCAGTGCGCGGCGTGTCACGCGTGGTCGGGTGTGGGTGGTGCCCTCTACCAGCGCGCGGCGCCGAGCTTGCACTCGGCGACGCCCACGCAGATCGCCGAAGCCGTTCGGACCGGGCCGGGCCAGATGCCGGCGTTCGGGACGGCTGCGATCCCGGCCGATCAGGTCGACGACGTCGTTGCTTACGTCCGGTATCTCGATCATCCCGACAACCACGGCGGCGAACCCCTCTGGTATCTCGGGCCGGTCGCCGAGGGCGGCGTCGCGATCCTGTTCGGCCTCGCGGCCCTGCTGCTCGCGAGCCGTTGGATCGGATCACGCGGATGACCGCGCCGCGCAATACCGGAGGTGATCCCGAACGGCCCTTCGAGACCGTCATCGCAACGTCGTTCACGGTCTCGGTCCTGGCCGCGCTCGGCCTCGCGGTGTTGTATTGGCAAGGCGGTCAGCCGCAACTCGAAGGCGCGTTGCTCGCGGTCGCGGCTGCCGGCATCGCAGTCGGCCTCATCACGTGGTCGCACCGACTCATGCCGAACGAGCCGGAGTCGGAGGAGCTCGACGACCCGGGCAGCTCGTCGAGCGAGCGCCAGGTGTTCGACGACGATCTCGACTACGGAAATGTGTTGTCGCGGCGCCGGCTCCTGCGCCGGTTCCTCATGGCGTCGCTCGTCGCGGTGGGTGCCGCGTTCCTGTTCCCGTTGCGTTCCCTCGGACCTCGTCCGACCGATCGCGAGCTCGACGACACGCCGTGGAAGTTCGGCACGCGGCTCGTGACCGAAGGCGGCGCGCCGGTGCTCGCGGCCGACGTGCCGGCCAACGGACTCGTGACGGTCTTCCCCGAAGGCGCGCTGAATTCGGAGAACGGTCAGGCCGTGTTGATGCGCGTGGACCCGACGCTGCTCCGCCCGCTCCCCGGGCGTGAAAGCTGGACGCCGCAGGGCCTCATCGCCTATTCGAAGGTCTGCACCCATGCCGGTTGCCCGGTCGGTCTGTACGAGGCCTCGTCGCATCAGCTGTTGTGTCCGTGCCACCAGTCGACGTTCGACGTCCTGGATGGCGCCAAGCCGGTGTTCGGTCCGGCGGCCCTTCGACTCCCGCAGCTGCCATTGGCCGTCGACCCGACCGGTCGCGTGTACGCAACCGGCGGATTCAGTGAACCACCCGGACCGGCGAACTGGAACCGCAAGTCGTGATCCGGAGCACGCGCGTCGCCGTCGTAGTGCTCGCGACCACGGTGGTCGCCGCCGGTTGTGGCGACAAGTCGCCGTCGATGTTGAAGACGCACGGCTCCGAGGCGTCGCGCATCGCCGGCATCTGGTGGTTGATGTTCGGCCTCGGTGCAGGTGTGTACGCGGTCGTCGCGTTCTTCATCGTCTGGGCGATCGTGCGCGGTCGGCGCGCGGAGGCAAGCGAAGGCCGGGTCAGCGACAACTTGTGGATCGTCTGGGGCGGAGTCGTCGTCCCGGTGCTCATCCTGGCCGTGCTCGCGGTCGTCACCGTGCAGGCGACATCCGAGCTGCGAAAGCCCGAAGCCGGCGCACTCCGGGTCGAGGTCGTCGGGAAGCGATGGTGGTGGGCGGTGAGCTATCCCGGTACGTCGGTCACCACCGCGAACGAGATCCGGCTTCCGGCGGGGCGGCCGGTCGAGATCGGGCTCGACTCCGACAACGTCGTGCACAGCTTCTGGGTGCCACAGCTCGCGGGAA
>JAODBI010000066.1 GCA_025463875.1 Actinomycetes bacterium | reverse complement strand
GACGCCTTCTTCGACACCGTCCGGTCGAAGGCAAGATGACCGAGCCGATCACGCTCGTCTTCGACGTGCTGGGCGCCCGGGCCGAGCCGCACGCGGCCGTACCTACCCTCATGCTCCGGCTCCGTATCGCGGAGACGACGGGCGCGACGGTGCACGCCCTGGCGCTGCGCACCCAAATTCGCATCGAGCCGCAACGGCGGCACTACAACCCCTCCGAGGAGGTGCGCCTCTACGAGCTGTTCGGCGACACGCCCCGCTGGGGCGACACGCTCCGACCGTTCCTGTGGACGCACGTCTCCACGATGGTCACGGGGTTCACCGGCTCGAAGGAGATCGACCTGGCGGTGGAGTGCACCTACGACTTCGAGGTGGCCGCTGCCAAGTACCTGCACGGTCTCGACGGCGGAGAGATCCCGCTGCTGCTCCTCTTCGGCGGCTCGGTGTTCACGAGAGGACGGTCGGGCTTCGCGCCGGAACCGGTCGCGTGGAACTGCGACACTTCGTTTCCGCTTCCGGTCGCGACGTGGCGAGGCGTGATGGACATGTACTACCCGAACAGCGGATGGTTGCGTCTCGGGCGCGACACGCTCGACGCGCTCCAGCATTTCAAGGCCACGCAAGGTCTTCCGACGTGGGATCAGGCCTTCGACCGGCTCCTCGCGGCCGCGAGCGAGGAGCAGTCGTGAACGCACTGGGCCGCGCGGCCGTGGCTGATCGCTTCGCCGCGGCGCGCGCGGTTGCCGACGCGGTGATCTACGAGGGGTACGTCCTCTACCCCTACCGGGCGTCGGCGACGAAGAACCGGATCCGGTGGCAGTTCGGCGTTCTCGCTCCGCCGGAGTTCGCGGCGGCCGACGATTCGGAGCGCTCGGTCGCGCGTACCGAATGCATCGTCGACCCGGGACGGTCGCCCCGGTTGACGGTGCGGGTCCGATTCCTGCACGTGCAGCGGCGTATCGGCGGGGCTGCGGAACCGTGGGACGAGGCGGTCGAGGAACAGATCGACATCGAAGATGTCGCGCTCCTGCCGTTGGAGCGCGCCCATCGTGAGGTGCAGGTGCACCTCGACGGGAGCGAAGTAGTGACCGACGGTGTGCTGCGGCGGCGGGAGCCGATCGACGGCATCGTCCGCGTCGGCGCGGAATCGGCCCAAGGCTCCGGCGCGTTCGTCAAGGTGATCGTGACCGTCGAGAACCGGTCGCCGTGCGCCGAACCCGTGCAGGGTCGCGCCGAGGCGATGCGTCGGTCGCTGGTCGCGGTGCACATGCTGCTCGCGGTCGACGACGGCCGGTTCGTCTCGTTGCTCGATCCGCCCGGCGACGCGGTGGGAGCGGTGCAGGGTTGCCGAAGCGAGGGCACGCATCCCGTGCTCGTCGGCGACGGCGTCCACGACGTCATCCTGTCGTCGCCGATCATCCTCTACGACCACCCCGCCGTCGCGGGCGAGAGTGAGGGTGATCTCTTCGACGCGACCGAGATCGACGAGATCCTCGCGCTGCGCGTGCTCACGCTCACGGACGAGGAGAAGGCCGAGGCGCGCGGTACGGACCCACGCGCGGCCGCAATCGTCGATCGCATCGACGGGTTCACGCCCGATGTCTGGGCGCGGATGCACGGCACCATGCGCCCCATCGACCGGATCGGTGGGAGCGCCGGGACAGCCGACGACCAACGCGACGACGAAGACGATGACGACGACGATACGCCGGAGTCGGTGCCCTGGTGGGAGCCGGCCGTCGACGAGATGTACGACCCGTTCACCGACACCCTCGTGATGAACGGCCGGACGGTCGGCGCGGGTACTGCCGTGGTGTTGCACCCCAGCCGACGCGCCGACGCGCACGACATGTTCCTCGTGGGGTTGACCGCGACCGTGACCGGTGTGTTCACCGATGTCGACCGGGAGGTGCTGGTCGCGGTGCGCGTCGACGACGATCCCGCGAGCGCGGAGCTCGCGTGGCAGGGGCGCGCGCTCTTCTTCCACCCCGACGAGCTCGAGGTCGTCGACGATGTGGCACCGCCCGGTGAGCAGCCGCGGATGAGGGTGCCGCGCGTGCTCGTCGCCGGTATCGGCAACGTGCTCCTCGGTGACGACGGCTTCGGGGTCGAGGTCGCCAACCGCATGCTCACGATGCGGATGTCGATGCCAGAAGGGGTGCGCGTCGACGAGTTCGGCATCCGCGGCATCCATCTCGCGTACGAGCTGCTCGATGGGTATGACGCGCTCGTGCTGATCGACGCGGTGCCGATGGGCGAACCTCCTGGCACGTTGGTCGTGATGCAACCCGACGCGCCGGGCCGGCCCGCCGACGACGAGGAAGAAGACATTCCCGAGTCGGGCCTCGACGCGCACAGCATGAATCCCGATGTGGTGTTGGGTGTGCTGGCTCACCTCGGCGGCGCGATCGAGAACGTGTACGTGATCGGTTGCCAGCCGGCCGACCTCGACGAAGGCATGGGCCTCTCGCCGTCCGTGGCCGCCGCGATCGACCCCGCGGTGGAGCTGTGCAGTCAGCTGTTGGACGAGGTCGTGGCCCTCGTGGAGAAGGAGAGCGAACGATGATCAAGAAGCTCCTTGTGACCGGCGCGCTCGCGCTCGTCGCGAGTGTGGTCGCGAAGTCGCTGCCGGATCTGGCGCGCTACCTCAAGATGCGGGAGATGTGATGCGAGTCGTCGGAGTCATAGCCGTGATTCTCTTCGGTCTGGTCGTGCTGGGTGCGCTCGTCCTCTTGCTCGCATCGATCCCGGACATCAATCGCTATCGCCGCGTTCGGAAGATGTAGGGAGTGACGCGCTACCGCATCGTCCCCGAGCAGTCGAAGGTGTGGATCGACGCGCGGTCGAACGTGCACCCGATCCGGTCGTCGATGGACGGTCTCGAGGGCTACGTCGAGCTGACGATGGAGGACGCGGGTACGCTCGATCTCTCCGCGCCGCCGGAGGGAACGGTCTCGCTCCCCGTCACGCGCCTGTCGTCGGGCAACCGCTTCGAAGACCGGGAGCTGCACAAGCGGCTTGCCGCACGTCGGTTTCCGACCATCAAGGGTGTCCTCACCGCGATCGAGCGGGCCGATGGCGAGGGCCGCTACCACGTGAGTGGCAACGTGGCGTTCCGGGGCGTGATCCGGCCGTGCCGCGACGAGATGACCGTGACCGTCGTCGATCCGCACACGCTTCGCTTCGACGGAGAGTCGACGTTCGACATCCGTGACTTCGGTATGGAGCCACCGCGCATCTTGATGTTCAAGATCGAGCCCGACGTCGTCGTCCGCGTCGACATCGTTGCCGAGATCGAGAGGTAGGAGGTTCGCGATGTGCCTCGGGATACCGGGTCAAGTGGTCGAGTTCCTCGAAGTGAGCGATCAGCTGGCGCGTGTCGACGTGTCGGGGGTCGGTCGGATCGTCAACATCGGCTTGCTCGAAGACGAGGCCCTTGCCGTCGGCGATTGGGTCCTGATCCACGTCGGGTTCGCGATGTCGAAGATCGACGAGGCCGAGGCCGCGCTGGCGCTCGCCTCGCTGCAGCTGATGGGCCGGACCTTCGACGAGGAGCTCGAAGCGTTCTGGTCGTCGAGGATCACGAACGAGGCGGGAGGTCGGTAGCGATGCGCTTCGTCGACGAGTACCGCGACCCCGCCGCGGCGCGGGCGCTGGTGTCGCAGATCACCGAGCTGGCGGGCGACGACCACTTCAAGTTCATGGAAGTGTGCGGAGGACACACTCACACGATCTACCGGCACGGGATCGAGCACGTCCTTCCGCAGTCCGTCGAGCTCGTGCACGGCCCGGGGTGTCCGGTCTGCGTGATTCCGATGGGCCGTATCGACGACGCGATCGCGGTCGCGGAGACCCGCGACGTCGTGTTCACCTCGTTCGGCGACATGATGCGCGTCCCGGGCGGCGAGGGGAACCTGCTCCAGGCCAAGGCGCGCGGAGCTGATGTCCGGTTCGTCTACTCGCCGCTCGACGCGCTGCGCATCGCGATCGAGTCGCCCGAACGGGAGGTGGTGTTCTTCGCCGTGGGCTTCGAGACGACGGCGCCATCGACCGCGCTCACCCTGCTCCAGGCGCGCGAACAGAACGTCACCAACTTCAGCGTGTTCTGCAACCACGTGACGATCGTGCCGCCGATCAAGGCCATCCTCGAATCACCCGACCTGCGCCTCGACGGCTTCCTCGGACCGGGCCACGTGTCGACGGTCGTCGGCCAGCGACCGTACCGATTCGTTCCCGCGCAATACGGCAAGCCGCTGGTGACGGCCGGGTTCGAGCCCCTCGACATCCTGCAGGCAATCGCGATGCTCCTCGCCCAAATTCGGGACGGACGCTGCGAAGTCGAGAATCAGTACACGCGGGTCGTCAAGGAAGACGGAAATCCCCGCGCCTTGCGGCTCCTGGCCGAGGTCTTCGAGCTGCGACCCCACTTCGAATGGCGAGGCCTGGGCTTCATCTCTCAGAGCGCGCTCAAGTTGCGGCCCGAGTTCGCGGCGCACGACGCCGAGCTGCGCTACTCGGTGCCGGGCGTGCGCGTCGCCGATCCGAAGGCGTGCCAGTGCGGAGAGGTGCTGAAGGGTGTCATCAAGCCCTGGGAATGCAAGGTGTTCGGTACCGCCTGTACGCCCGAGACGCCGATCGGGACCTGCATGGTGTCGTCGGAAGGTGCATGCGCCGCGTATTACAACTTCGGCCGACTGCACCGGGAGACCGCGGTCGCGCTCGGTCGTCCGGTGTGATTCCGGTGCGGACGTCGCCGGCCGCGCGAACTTCGGACAAGGTCCGAGACGCCGAGGTCGGTCCCGTCGTGCGTCGGCGCATCCGCGTGCGCGGCGTCGTGCAGGGCGTCGGATTCCGGCCGTTCGTGTTTCGGCTCGCGTTGGAGCTGTCGCTCACCGGCCGGGTCGGCAACGACCACGAAGGGGTTCTCGTCGAGATCGAGGGCGGGGCTTCAGCAGTAGCCATCTTCGAGACGCGGCTGGTTGCGGAGGCGCCGTCGCTGGCGCGCGTCGACAGCGTGGAGGTCGACGCCGTCGCGCCCCGGTGCGAGCCCGAGTTCCGGATCGTCCGGAGTCCGATCGGCGCTCGCCCGATCGTCGCCGGCCGAAGCGACGAGGGTGCGGTATCGGCCGTGGCGCGCACGTTCGTCGCGCCCGACTCCGCCGTGTGTGACGACTGCCTGCGCGAGGTCTTGGATCCTTTCGACCACCGCTACCGGTACCCCTTCATCAACTGCACCAACTGCGGCCCGCGCTTCACGATCACGGTCCGCCTTCCGTACGACCGGCCCAACACGACGATGCGCACGTTTCCGATGTGTGCCGCATGCCGGGCCCAGTACGACGACCCCGCCGATCGGCGGTTCCACGCGCAGCCGATCGCGTGTCCGGCGTGCGGACCGCGACAGTGGTTTGAGGGGCACGCGGGCGTCGTGCACGGAACCGATGCCGCGATCGTCGCCGCCCAACGCGCGATCGCAGATGGGCGCATCGTCGCGATCAAGGGTCTTGGCGGTTACCACCTCGCCTGTGACGCGCGTTCCGCGTCGGCGGTCGCCCGGTTGCGGCGCCGAAAGCGGCGTCCCGAGAAGCCGTTGGCGGTCATGGTGGTCGATGTCGAGTCTGCTCGACGCATCGCATCGGTCGACGACGACGAGGCCGCGCTACTTACCGGCGCGGGCCGGCCGATCGTCCTGCTGCACCGCCGCCACGACGGTGACCTCGCGCCGGGCGTCGCGCCCGCGAATCCTTTCGTGGGCGTACTCCTCGCCTACACGCCGCTGCACCATCTCCTGTTCCGAGAAGTTCCGGGGAGCGACGCACCTGTGCCCGAGGCACTCGTGATGACGAGCGGCAATCTGAGTGACGAGCCGATCTGTTTCGACGACGAGGAAGCGCGCCGGCGCCTGGGCGCGATCGCCGACGCGTGGTTGTTGCACGACCGCCCGATCCACGTACCCTGCGACGACTCGGTTGTGCGCGTCGTCAATGGGCTGGAGCTTCCCATTCGTCGTTCGCGCGGTTTCGCGCCGGTGCCGATTCGGCTTCCGTTCGACGTCCCGCCGATGCTCGCCGTCGGGGGCGAGCTCAAGAACGCGTTCTGTCTCGCATCGGGTCGCGACGCGTGGATGAGTCAGCACATCGGCGACATGGGCAGTCTCGAGACCCTCGATGCGTTCGAACGCTCCACCCGGCAGTTCGCTGCGATGTATCAGGTGGACGTCGAGGTCGTCGCGGCCGACGCCCATCCCGGATACCACACGCGGGCGTGGGCCGAGCGGCAGACGGGGACCGAAGTCGTCTCGGTGCATCATCATCACGCGCACGTCGCGGCGGTGATGGTCGAACACGGCCTGCGCAGCACCGATGCCGTGATCGGCTTCGCCTTCGACGGCACGGGCTTCGGCACGGACAGGGCGATCTGGGGCGGCGAGGTGTTCGTCGGCGGGTACGCGCATCTCGAACGGGTCAGGCACCTGCGCTACGTGTCGCTGCCCGGCGGTGACGCGACGATTCGGAAGCCCTACCGGACCGCGCTCGCGCACCTGTGGGCTGCAGACGTGGACTGGCAGCCCGATCTCCCGCCCGTGCAAGCCGCGCCGCCCTCGGAGCGCGCGGTGCTCGCGCGGCAGCTCGAGCGGGGCGTGCACTGTGTGCCGTCGTCGAGCATGGGTCGACTGTTCGACGCGGTGAGCGCGCTCGTGGGGGTGCGCGCCGTCGTGTCGTACGAGGCTCAGGCCGCGACCGAGTTGGAGGCGATCGCGGCCGCGTCTTCCGACCGGCCGCGCGAGTACCGGTTCGGTACCGAGGGTGGCGGGATCGACGCCGCGCCCGTGATGCGGGCCATCGTCGACGACCTCCGCG
>JAODBI010000054.1 GCA_025463875.1 Actinomycetes bacterium | reverse complement strand
CGACCGCGGCGTGCCGTTCGAAATCTCTACGAGTTCAGGCCGATCGCGGCCAGACCCGTCTTCGCACACTGGTCGTCGATGTCGCCGCTGGGTGCGCCGCTCACGCCGACCCCGCCGGCCAGGGCCTTGTCGACGAAGATCGGCTCGCCCCCGGGGAGGATGACGAAGTCGGGCAACGAAACGAAGCCGGGATTCGACTTGGCCTGCTCCTGCAGTGCACCGCTCGGGCTCTGGAATCCCGCCGAGGCATGCGCCTTGTCGCGCGCGACCACGACCGTCGCCCCCGTTGCGCCGTCGGCCCGCTGCACGAGGACATCGACGCCGTCCGGATCGACGACTGCGACCGTCACCGCGAATCCACGCTTCGTGCAGGCGGCCTGGGCCGCGTTCGCGAGCTTTTGCGCCGAGGCGAGCGAGATGACTTTGTGTTGCACGACGACGTGCGGATCCGAGGACCCGTGCTCTTTCGGCGACGCGGAACTCGCCTGCGTCGCGTACGTGGCAACGGCCGCGGTCGCCGCGAGGGCGGTGATGCTCGCCAGAGTCAGTTTTCGTATCAAGGCCATGCTCCTTCGATTCGCGATTCCGAACGTGCTCGCCCGACGATGGCTACGACCCGATGAGTTCGAAAGTTCGCCGGGCTCCGGCCCGCGGCCGTGCAATGAGGCTCGGTGTCAGGTCGGACGAGTGGAATGTCCCGTTGGGGGGAGCGGCGGCCCGCCCTCGGCTCCGGCGCGGGTTTTCCCGGGGTGCACACGTCCCGTCAGACTGGCCGGATGCCGCCGATCGAACCGAGCCCGCCCCGTGCCGGTTTCGAGCTGCCCTGGGATTCGGTCGACATCACCGACCCGGTCGTCGCGCTCACCGAAGCCCGGGCGCGACTTGGCGATACGTTCGTCGTCGAGTCCGGGGGAGTGACGTATCTGTTCACCTTCGGCGAGGGCGGACTGCGCGCGTTCTACGCGGTCGCGGAGCGCGATGCGAGCAAGGGGCTCGCCGACTACCGCATGCTCGTTCGCAAGATGCCCGACGAGCTGTTCGCCGAGCGGCGTACGTTCGCGCACGACCTGTTCGGGGCGGAAGAGGTCCAGGGCTATCTCGACAACCTCGATTGGGCGATCGACGCGCAGATCGCGGAGCTGGCCGATGCGGGCTCGCTCGACGTGTTCGAACTGTCGCGGCGAGTCGGTCACCGGCTCGGGATCGCGTGCTGGCTGGGCCGCGAAGCGCCGATCGACGAGCTGATTCCCGAATTCGAGATTCTCGACGGAGCGGAGGCGTTCGTACGTCCGTCCCGGTCGAAGAGTGCGACGAAGGACGACGAACGCGCCGCGCTCGCGCGGGTGGAGCTCGTCGTACGCCGGCTGCTCGAACGCACCGACCGCGAATCGAGCTTCCTCGACGACATCGCGCACCGTTGGCAGGACGTCGAGGATCCCGCTCCGGGCGTCGCGGGTGACGTGGTGTTGTTGCACATCGCGACGATGACGAACTTGTTCGCCGCGCTGGCGTGGACGCTCGCGCAGGTACTCCTCCATCCGTCGCCGGCTTCGCTCGAGCAGTGCGCGTTCGAGGCGACTCGACTCGGACAGCGGTCGATCATGCTGCGCGAGGTACTTCGCCCGATCACGTTCTCCGACGGCGACCACGAGTATCAGGTCGAGCGGGGCGTGCAACTTGCGACGATGCTGCCGCTGACGAACTCGGAACGCCTCGGGTCGGGCTACGAACCCGAACGCTGGCGGGACCGCGCGCTGCACCACGATGTCACGGTGACGACGTTCGGACACGGTGCGCACCGCTGCCCGGCCCAGCGCTTCTCGGTGTCGGCGATCGTCCGCACCGTCGGGCGCCTCCTGGCGACCTTCGACATGACGCCCGCCTTCACCGAGGTGATGCCGCTCCCGGCGCAGATCGGCGGGGTTGCCCGCAGCGCGCAGCCGTGCGTCGTGTCCTATCGCCGCGCGACCGCCCCCGGCGTGTTCATCGGTGGCGCGTGAACGGTCGTGAGCGCAAATCGTTTTATGACATCTCGACGAACGACCAGGTCCGGAGACTGAGCCCCCTGCTGCCAACACCGAGACTCGAGCGGAGCCGTCCCCGCACGCGACCTCATCGAGTTATGAGCCGACCTAGTGCCGTACCGTCCCCCGCTGCGAGGTGACGTCGCAACCCTGCAAGCGGACGGACCCGGAGGTCGCGACGACCGCGCCCAACGCGACGCCGCGCAACTCGACTTGGCCGCACGGTTTGCACCGAGCAACGCGACAACCTCACCGGCGCGGATCCGCAGATCCACACCGTGAAGTACCTCGACGTCGCCGTAGCCCGCGACGATCCCTTCGGCGACGAGTCGCACGTCGTCATCGCCACGACTCGCGCGATACGACCGCAGCTTGCTCATGGTGCCCGGGAGGCCGCGGTGTCGAGGCCGGCTTCCGTGCGCTGGACGCTGCGCTCAATGGCCTGCGTCTCGACGAGGAGTTGTTATTTGGCGAGGAAGGGACGCTCACCGATCGCCGCGCCAGAACGAGTCAAACGAGTCGATGATCTGCGCGCACGTTCTGGTCGAAGTCATCCAGTGAGCGGCTCTGCCGAACGCCGACTCGGGCGCGGTAGGAGCACGCTGTCACGGTCGATCCGTGAGCGTTCTGTCGCGGCCCGGACTCCCGCGATCGGGAACACCGCACTGCGGTCGCCAGCCCCCACCGCAGGGTCGATCGTCGTACCTTCGAGGAAGATGGGTGTCTCACTGGGTGTCGAGCGCGGCAGTGGTGGGGTGGCTGGCGTCGAAGGCCGACACGCGCTCGGTGTCTTCGTAGTCCTCCTGGCTCCGAATCTTGCCCCACGCTGTGCGAACCATGAGTACGGCCCGATTCGAGTAGAGGTCGTTGCCCTCGGGGCCGGTAATCCAGTGGTGGACGCGCACGGCCGCTCTTGTGTTCCACGGGGGGCCGTTGACCAGTATGTCTTCCACCTCCATGTGGATGTGATTGTCGACGTAGCGCCGGAGGAAGTCTTCGATCTCGGCTTTTCCCTGATGGGTCGGGAACGCGGCTCGGCCGGCCTGGGAACGGCGGTGCTGGCGGGACCAGGTGTTGTCGCCGGGGAAGCTCAACACCGCGTCGGGGGCGAACATGGCAAGCGCCGGGCGGTAGCGACCCTCGTTGAGCTCCCGGATGTTGCGGCGGATCAACATCCGAACCGCTGCCTTGTACATGCTGGTCTCCTTCTCCCTTGATTGCGATGCCACCGGCCAAGGTTGAGCGAACACTGAATCTTGAGAATTCAAGCCGCCCCGGACGTCGAAGCCTCTCAGTCTCGGGCGCGAGGCCCTAGGTGACGATGCTGGTGCGGCGCACGGCCTGCGCGCGGGGGTCGTCGATGTCGGGGAGCTGGGCGCCGTAGACGCCGGCGACGACGGAGGCGTCCCGCATGACATCTGCGGGGAAGCCGAGCGTGGGACGGCTCAGTGCGTCGAGACGGTCCAGGTGCTGCTGGCTGAGGTGCACGTCGGTGGCGGCAAGGTTGTCGCGGAACTGTTCCTCGGTGCGGGCGGCGATCAGCGGGATGACCGAGCCGGGTTGCTGGCGCACCCAAGCAATGGCGACCTGCGCGGGTGAGCAACCGATTTCGTGGGAGATGGCGACAACGTCGCGGACGATGTCGTCGCT
>JAODBI010000030.1 GCA_025463875.1 Actinomycetes bacterium | reverse complement strand
GTCCCGCTGACCACCAGGACGACCCGAACTACGGATCGGTGTGGACGTGGACCGCGATCGACGCGGTGACGAAGCTGATCCCGTCGTGGCTCGTGGGTGACCGGTCGACCGAGGACTGCTACGACTTCCTCCGCGACCTGCGTGCGCGCATGGTGCCGGGTCATCGGTTCCAGTTCACGACAGACGGCCTCGGCGCGTACCAGCCGGTCGTGCACGCGTTGTGGGGCGACAAGATCGACTACGCGATCGTGGTGAAGGAGTACAAGGGCGCGACGGGTGATGAGGCCCGGAAGTACAGCCCGGCGACGTGCAGCTCGATCCAGAAGCACCTCATCTCGGGCGACCCCGATGAGGCCATGGTGAGCACCAGCTACGTTGAGCGCCAGAACCTCACGATGCGCATGTCGATGCGCCGGTTTACCCGCTTGACGAACGCGCACAGCAAGCGGATCGAGAACCACGCCGCGGCGATCGCGCTCTACTTCGCCTACTACAACCTCTGCCGTCCGCATGAGACGCTGACCAAGGCCGCGGGCCGGAAGACAACCCCGGCAATGGCCGCTGGTGTCGAGTCGGCCCCGTGGGCGATCACTCAGCTATGCGAACTGCTGGAATCCGCGGCGGCCGGAAAATCAAAGTGACCCAGTACCTGGCACCGCAGGAGTCGGGACCGGTCATAGCCTGAGTGGTGAAATGGGTCGCGCCCCCGGACGGGTCAACGCACGCGGCTCTCGCAGATAGCTCACGCATCCGGTCGGAACGGCCGATGCTCCGTTCGAGGGGCGGAGACACAATGTTCAGCGACGGTTCGATCCATCAGCTCCCCGATGTCGATCCCCAAGAGACGAATGAATGGCTGGAGTCGCTCGACGCGGTCATCGACGTCAAGGGCAGGTCGCGCGCGCACTACCTGCTGGCGCGCCTCATGGAGCGCGCCCGCGAGAAGGGCGCGTTCGTGCCCGCGATGGTCACGACCGACTACATCAACTCGATCCCGCCCGAGCAGGAGCCGTGGTTCCCGGGCAACGAAGACATCGAGCGTCGCATCCGGGCGTTCGTGCGTTGGAACGCGGTGGCGATGGTCGACCGCGCCAATCACCGGTTCGACGGGCTGGGGGGTCACCTCTCGACCTACGCGTCGGCGGCGTCGTTGTACGAGGTCGGGTACAACCACTTCTTCCGGGGCAAGGGCGACGGCGGCTTCGGCGACCAGATCTACTTCCAGGGTCACGCGGCGCCGGGCATCTACGCCCGCGCCTTCCTCGAGGGACGCCTGACCGAGGACCAGCTCGACCACTTCCGGCGCGAGACGTCCGGCCGCGGCCTCCCGTCGTACCCGCACCCGCGCCGGCTCCCGACGTTCTGGGAGTACCCGACCGTGTCGATGGGGCTCGGTCCGCTCAACGCGGTGTACCAGGCTCGCTTCAACCGCTACCTCTACGACCGCAAGATCGTCGACACGTCGAACGCGCGGGTCTGGTGCTTCGTCGGCGACGGTGAGCTCGACGAGCCGGAGGCGACGGCTGCGCTCGATCTCGCGGCGCGCGAGCGGCTCGACAACCTGATCTTCGTCGTCAACTGCAACCTCCAACGGCTCGACGGGCCGGTACGCGGCAACGGCAAGGTCATCCAGGAGTTCGAGTCGACGTTCCGCGGCATGGGGTGGAACGTGTTGAAGGTCATCTGGGGCCGCCAATGGGACGAGCTGCTCGCCCGCGACATCGACGGCGTGCTCGTGAACAAGATGAACACGACGGTCGACGGCGAGTTCCAGAAGTACGCCGTCGAGTCAGGCGCGTACATTCGCGAGCACTTCTTCGGCGGCGATCCCCGCCTGCGCAAGATGGTGGAGCATCTCTCCGACGACGAGCTGCAACGTCTCCCGCGCGGCGGGCACGACTACCGCAAGATCTACGCCGCGTACAAGACCGCGGTCGAGCACCAAGGGACACCGACGGTCATCCTCGCCAAGACGGTCAAGGGTTGGACGCTCGGCCCCGACTTCGAGGCCCGCAACGCGACGCACCAGATCAAGAAGATGTCGCCCAACCAGCTGAAGGCGTTGCGCGATCGGCTCTACATGGAGATCCCCGACAAGGATCTCGAGTCGGGGATGGCGCCGTACTTCCACCCCGGCTACAAGTCGCCCGAATACGAGTACATGATGGAGCGTCGGCGGGCGCTCGACGGCTTCCTGCCCGATCGCGTGGAACGGTCGAAGACGATCGTCTTCCCACGCGACGGGATCATCGACCAGCTCACGGCCGGAACCGGCGAGAAGGTGCCCGCGTCGACGACGATGGCATTCGCGCGCCTTCTGCGCGTCTTGTTGAAAGAGCCCGAGATCGGCCCGCGTGTGGTGCCGATCATCCCCGACGAGGCGCGCACCTTCGGCCTTGACGCGCTCTTCGCCGAGTTCAAGATCTACGCGCCGTTCGGTCAGCAGTACGAGCCCGTCGACGCGGGACTCATGCTCTCGTACCGCGAAGCGACCAACGGGCAGATCCTCGAGGAGGGGATCACGGAGGCGGGTGCGATGGCGTCGCTGACCGCGGCGTCGACCGCGTACGCGTCGTGGGGTCAGCCGATGATCCCCTTCTACATCTTCTATTCGATGTTCGGTTTCCAGCGCGTCGGCGACATGATCTGGTCACTCGGTGATCAACGCGGGCGCGGATTCCTGCTGGGCGCCACCGCGGGTCGCACGACGTTGTCCGGCGAAGGACTGCAGCACTGCGACGGGCAATCGCAGCTGTACGCGCTCGCGTATCCGAACTGCCGCGCGTACGACCCCGCGTTCGCCTACGAGCTCGGTGTCATCGTGCGCGACGGCATCCGGCGCATGTACGGCCCCGAGGCCGAGGACTGCTTCTATTACGTCACCCTCTACAACGAGAACTACGTGCAGCCACCCATGCCCGAGGGCGTGGAGGACGGCATCGTGCGCGGCATGTACCTGCTGAAGGCTGGTCCCGGCGGGCACACGCACCGGGCGCAGATCCTCGCGAGCGGGCCGATGGTGTTGCAGGCGCTCGAGGCGCAGAAGATGTTGGCCGAGCAGTACGACGTCGACGCCGACGTCTGGAGCGTCCCCGGCTGGAAGCAGCTACGGGATGACGCGATCGAATGCGAGCGCTGGAACCGGCTGCACCCCGCCGACCCGCCCCGCACGCCCTACATCACCGATCTCCTGGCGGAGTCGGCCGGCCCGGTCGTCGCGGTCTCGGACTGGGTCCGTGCCGTCCCCGACAGCATCGCCCGGTTCGTGCCACAGCCCTACGTGGTGCTCGGGACCGATGGCTACGGCTTCTCCGACGTCAGGGACGCGCTCCGGCGTCACTTCGAGGTCGACGCCGCGCACGTGGTCGTCGGGGTGCTCGACGGACTGGCCCAGACGGGCGACATGAAGGCCGAGACCGTCGCCGAGGCCATCGAGCGTTACGAGATCGACGCCGACGCACCGGACCCCCGGACCGCCTGAGTCCCGTTCGCGGCCGAGGCGATGCCTCGCGGCCGGCGCCCGGTGCCGCCGGGTTCCGGGTGCGGTCTAACGGTTCAGGTTGTGGTCCGGGTCCCAGTCTTCCTCTTCGTCTTCGAACTCGTCGTCGAAGTCGTCGTCGGAATCCTCGTCGCTGTCCGCTTTGTCGCTCAGATCCGCGAGGGTGCCGGAGCCTTCTTTGAAGAGCCCATCGTCGAACCCCTGCTTGAGCTGACGCGCTTCACGAAAGCGGCGTGCTCGTCCTTTTCTGGGCACGTCGTCACCTGCCTCGAAGTCGTGACGCCCATTATGCCGTTTCTCACAGGCCGGGGTCGCGCCGGGCGCGAAAGGGCAGGTGACCCCAGCGATCGAGGTGGACGACGTTGCCGACGAACGGCGTCGGCGCGCCGTTCAACGCTCGGTTCGTCGTCCCGCGCGGCCACCCGAGAGCGACCACCGAGACCGGCGTGACATTCCTCGGCAAGCCGAGGGTCCGGCGTGCCTCCCACACCGACCACAACGGCAACGTCGTGGCCGAGGCGCCGAGACCGCGGGCGGCGGCCCCGAGCAGGAGGTTCTGCACCGCCGGGAAGGCCATGCCGTAGAAGGCCGCCGCGCCGACCGCCGGGAACAGGGGGCGGCGGCCCGGCAGGCACGCCACCACCAGGACGGGTACGTCCTCGAAGTGGTCGGACTGCCATTGCCGGTCCTCGAGGAGGGCGTCGTCGCTCCAACGGCTCCGCAGAATGCGCTTGTAGACGGACCAGCCCTGGCGATAGGTGCGTGCGAGCTGGTGGCGGACGTCGGGGTCGCGCACGACGACGAAGGCGCATCTCCGGCGCCGGCCGCCGTTCGCGTGGGCGGCGAGGTCGAGGAGGGCCAGCACGGTGTCGTCGTCGACCGGATCACTACGGAGCCGGCGTTGCGCGGCCTGGGCGCGCATCAGGCCGGCGACCGCCGCGAATGTCGGCTCGATCGTCGGGTCGAACGTGCTCACCCCGGGAGGCTTGCACCGCTCGACAGCTTGCGCCAAAGCGCCGAGTAGCTGCGGTACTCGAGCCCGTCGACGACGTAGCCCGCGCGTTGGAGCTCGGCGTGCAACTTCGGCAGGTTCGCCATCGGGACACCCGCGTCGACGTGGTGGGCCAGGTGCCATCCGATGTGGAACGGCACCAAGATGAAGCGCGCCAACGGCGATTGCTTCACGCTGTGGGTGGTCAGTCGCCGGTCCTTGGAACGCTGCATCCCACCGTGCTCGGCGATCGAGCGCAGCCGGTTGATGACGCGCCACACGGTGAGATAGGGCGCGAGCCAGAGGACGAAGTACACGAACGGGTGGTGCAAGGCGATCCCGATGGCAATCAGCAGCAGTTGCGACGCGACGATGCAGCGCGCCTGGAACCGCACGGGAGGGCTGTCGGAGCGCACCGCGCCCAGCAGGCCCTTGAACAGCTTCCAGCCCGTGCGACCGGTCGCGTCGCGGACGAGCTTGCGGCGCATCGACTCCTTCGAGATCGGATAGCCGCGGTAGAGGGGCATGTCGGGCTCGTCCGGTCCGAACTCCTCCCGGTGGTGGGCCATGTGGCCGCGCCGGTAAGCGTCGATCGGCGTGAACGAGGGGAAGCCGAGCAGCCAACGGCCGACGAGGTCGTTGGCCTTCCGGTTGCGGAACAGCAGACGGTGCGCGGCTTCGTGCATCAGCGCCGCGAACTGGGCGTGGGCGCGTCCCATGAGGACGAACGCGGCGATCCACACGAACCAGTTCGACCAGACCCGCCAGTCGTCGAAGTGGACGGCGATGAGCACGATCGCCACCGTCTGCACGTACAGCGCGACGACCGCGAGCGCGTTGCGCAGATTCGGGATGCGGCGGAGCTGCTCGCGGAACTCGGGGTTCGGCCGTCCACCGGCGGTGATGCGCTCGGTCGGGTGGACGGAGTCGAGCAGGGCCGGTTCCGGGATCATCGTGGACGTCACGCCCGCATATTACACTTCATCAACAGATGCTGCGAGAGCGTAATAACGGCGGTTCCGATGATCAGGCCGATGCGGCGTTGGGGAGATCGCCGGATGCCCTCCTCGAGCGGCCCCTGTCGGCGCGGTCGGTCATCGCGAGCCTGCTCCTCCGGACGCGGCCGCCGCGCATGAGCGGGGCGCGGCTCGTGCAGTGGTGCGGCCTCTTCGGGGTGAGCGAGGGGACGACGCGGGTCGCGCTGAGCCGGATGGTGGAACGGGGCGAGCTGCGCGGCGCCGACGGCGTGTACGAGCTCGCGGGCCGGGTGCAGGGCCGGCGCGGCGCCCAGAACTGGAGCCTCGACCCCGTGGTCGCGGAGTGGGACGGCGCGTGGCGGGTCGCGGTCGTGGCACCCGGATCGCGCGCGGCGGGCGACCGGGCGGCGCTGCGTGATGCGATGCGGCGGCTGCACTACGGGGCGCTTCGGGAAGGAGTGTGGACCCGGCCCGACAACCTCCCGCGGGAATCGGCGCCGGCCGAGTCGTGGAACGTTGCCGACGCGCAATGCCTGTGGTGGTCGGGGAGTCCGGACGAACCGGCGGCGGAGCTCGCCACCCGGCTGTTCGAGCCCGGGCGTTGGACGCGGCGCGCCGAAACGCTGACGACCCGTCTGTTCGAGGTCGCGGGCGCGCTCTCGCAGTCCGACGACGGCGCACTGCCGGACGCGTTCGCCGCGGGCGCGGCCGCGCTCGCACACATCCGCTTGGATCCGCTGCTGCCGCCGGAGATCGTCGGCGATTCCGACGCCACGACGGGCGACGCGCTGCGGCGCGCCTATCGGACGTACGAGTCGGAGTTCTCGACCGCGCTGCGGGCCTGGTTTCTCGACCACTGATCGGGGTCACTGGGTAGTCTCGCCGCGTGAGCATGATCGATTCCGCGCAGCTCCTGGAAGACGCGGAACGGCTCTTGCCCGACCTGATCGATCTGCGCCGGCGCATCCACCGCGCCCCCGAGCTGGGTCTCGCGTTGCCGAACACGCAGGCGACCGTCCTCGACGAGATCGACGGCCTCGCGCTCGATACGCGGACGGGCGAGTCGGTGTCGTCGGTCGTCGCCGATCTCGCGGTCGGCGCCGGGCCCGTCGTTTTGTTGCGCGGCGACATGGACGCGCTGCCTATGCCCGAAGACACGGGTCTCGAGTTCGCGAGCGCCATCGACGGCTGCATGCACGCGTGCGGTCACGATGCGCACACTGCGATGCTCGTGGGTGCGGCCCGGCTTCTGCACGCCCGGCGCGCGCAGTTGCCCGGCACTGTGCGCTTCATGTTCCAACCGGGCGAAGAGGGCCATCACGGCGCGCGCTACATGATCGAGGAGGGCGTCCTCGACGGCGACGTCCCGGTCGACGCCGCATTCGCGCTGCACGTCTCGCCCAACCTTCCCTCGGGCACGATCTGGACCCGCGGCGGACCGCTCATGGCGTCGGCGGACGTGCTCGAGATCAAGGTGAGCGGCAAGGGCGGTCACGCGTCGACGCCGTACCTCGCGAGTGATCCGATGCCGATCGCGGCCGAGATCGTGCAGGCGTTGCAGGTGATGGTCACGAGGCGGATCAACACGTTCGATCCGGTGGTCGTCACGATCACGAAGATCCGCGCGGGTACCACCGACAACGTCATCCCGGAGGCGGTCGACATGCTCGGCACCCTGCGCGCGGTGTCGGAGCACAGTCGCGCGCTCGCCATCGACGCGATGAACCAGCTCGTCGAAGGCATCGCGAGCGCGCACGGAATGCGCGCCGAGCTCACGGTCCACAAGGGGTATCCGGTCACGATCAATCACGACGATGGCGCGAGCTTCGCGCTCGAGGTCGCGTCCGACCTGCTCGGCGCCGAAGGCGCGGGGAAGATGCCCGCACCGGTCATGGGCGCCGAGGATTTCTCGTATGTCCTGCAGCGGCGGCCCGGCGCGATGTCGTTTCTCGGCGTATGCCCGCCCGGTGAACATCCGGCCCGCGCGCACGCGTGTCACTCGAACCGGATGACCATCGACGAGGCCGCGATGAGCGTGGGCGCCGCGATGTACGCCGCGCTGGCCGTCGAATACCTCGGCCGCGGGGAGCGCGACAGCCCGCGCTAACCTCGTCGTCTCGCGAGGGCGGTTAGCTCAGCTGGTTAGAGCGCCTGCTTCACACGCAGGAGGTCGGAGGTTCGAGTCCTCTATCGCCCACCAGCCAGCCAGGTTCGTCGACACCAAGAGGGACAGGGCAGCTGCGTTTGTCGCGTTGCCGCCCCGCCGGCATCGCCGACCCGCCCTGTTCGTTCCTCGTGGCTGTCTTCGGGCCTGCCCGTTGCCCGTGCCCGTGGGTCGTCCGCTCTGGTCCCGTCGCTTGCACCTGCGCGTCGTTCAGGGCGCGCTGTCGCCGCTCGTCGAGACTGCGAGTCTCATCACTGTCGCTGTATTCACGAACGCGGCTGCGCTCGGTGTCTTTGCCCTGGTGCACGTCATCGTCAAGCCGCACACGCCGGATGTCCACCGGATCCTCGCTGACGGGAGCGGTTACATCCACCCCGTGCTGGATATCTCGCAGCGTGGGGTTTCGCAGTGCTCGTCATGTCATGCCTTATTGCATGCCTTGTCTCCTACATTCGCAACGCGGCGCAAGGGGAGTCGTGGTGGCGCGCTCGTCGCGCCGGGCAAGTCGGCGTCCAGATCGGCTGCGGGTCTGTACTCGTCCTGCTTCGCGCGTGCGCCGCAACGCCTCTGATGCAGATGGTTTGATTTATGCGAGAGCTTCGGATGCGTACTCAGCGTTGTTATGAGCGCGCCGTGGGGATGCGCACCGGATCACGGAGCGTTCGGGTTCTCCGTCCGACTATCGACATGTTCTCGTCATCGGGGTAATCTGAACCCCCCGAAGACTCGATGGAGTCACCATGAGGTGGATGCTTCGCATCGCTCTTCTGTTGTTGGTGAGCGGTACGTTGGCTCTTGTAGGGCCACCAACCTCGCAGAGTTCGGCGCAGACGACCCGTTCGTTGACGGTCACGCCCGACACGGGGCTCGTCGGGGGCGATGTCGTCACCCTCGCAGGTACCGGGTTCCCGGCTTCAACGGTCGTCGATTTCTGCGAGGGCGTTATTACCGGACAACCGCCCAGTTCATCGGACTGCGGTACGACATTTGAGAGCCTCACGACGGACGCAACCGGTGCGTTCTCGGTACCGGTTACCGTGTTCCGCTTCATCACACCGTCGAGTTCGGGAACGACGATCGACTGTGCCGCATCGACGGCGCACTGCGCCATCGGCGCGGCCGATGTCGTCACGTTCGAGATCGTCGTCACTCCGATCACGTTCACGCCTCAGGCTGCGGCGAGGTTCGCGATCAAAGGTTCGGTCACCGGACCGGATGGGCATGCGCTGGCGAACACCGACGTGTGGGCGTACACAGTCTCGGACAGCTGGGTTGGATCGCTGCGAACTGTGACGGATCGAAACGGAGCGTACGAGCTCGACATCAACCCAACCGGCATTTACACCGTCCGATTCGGGCCGCCGGCCGGGACCGATCTGATTGCGGAATGGTTCGACAATCGGACGCACCGCAGAGGCGCCGCCGGCATCTTGTTGGGGACCGCCTTCAATGACGCCGTCGTGACGGCCAACGCGCAACTCGCCGCGGGCGGCGCGATCGCCGGTGTCGTCACGGATACCGCCGGCGCTGGCGTTTCAGGCGTGACCGTATGGGCATACGGTCCGGGAGACAGGTGGGTTGGCTCCTTCGGCGCGACAACCGCCGCCGATGGTTCGTACCGCATCAGCGGCGTTCGACCGGCCGCCTATCGAGTTCGCTTCGCGCCACCCAGCGGGTCTGGTCTTGCGATCCAGTGGTTCAACAACGCGCCGACCGCCGCCTCGGCGACCTCGGTCACGGTCACCGTCGGCTCGACCGCCACCGGCATCGACGCCCAGCTCGCCCGCAGTCCCTAACCTCCCGAGGCTCCCGCCAGTAAGGGCTCGCGAGACGCACCATCCAGCCGGCCGACGCACTGGACACGCCGCCTCAGCGCGCGTCCCGACCGACGTTAGGCAGAGGGGTCGAGTCCGGCGACTATTCGTGCGCGGGGACGAACGCGACTTCGCCGCCAGTACCGTTCGGCGCAAGCAAGAAATCCGCTCCGACGAGGGGTCGGTCGTCAGACGTGACCAAAGCGATCAATCGCGTCGAGTTCGACAGTCGGGGCAAAGGTGAGGCTTCCGTCCCTTGACCTTGACCCGTTGAAACGTCGCGCCGCATGACTTGCAGTCAAGGTCTTCGAGGCTTGGCGCGGCGAGACCAGAGGTCGTCGCGGCCGGGGTTCGCGGCTGCACGGGCTGCGGATTGAGCTTTGCTACCGCCTGGATACGGCGCTTCATGAGGTCTTCGACCGCCGCCTCACGAGCTGCATCCTCGCCGTAGACGGCGAGCCCGCGCTCGCTCCACCAGAGCGCCGCGTTCCAGTCGTGCGCCTTGGATTGACGGATTGCCATCTGCCGGTAGAGATCGAGGCGCGGAACCTTTCCCCACTTACCCAGGAACACCGCTCGCATCGTTGCCATCTCGGCGTCGTGTGCGACACAAGTGGTGTCGTACTCGTCGAGTGCGGAATCGTAGAGTGTTCGACATCGGTACAGCCGGTGTTCAAGCACTGAGTATTGGAAGTGTCGGTCGAACGGATCGGCTTCCGTGGCGAGCAGCTTGCGAAGCATCTCGATAGCGGGTCGATCCGCTTCCGGTAGTTGTTCGTACCAGGACAGGTCGTAACTGTCGTCGTCGTCATCGGTTTCCCATGCATTGGAGAAGCCCGTATCGAGATCGCTCGACGCCCCGTGTAGAGATGTCGATGCGGATCCCGATCGCGTGTAAGGGTCGCGCTGTACCGCGCTCGGATTCACTCCGATCCGGTTGAGCGCCTCCTTACCTATCCACACGCGCACGCCGTACGAGCCGATGCTGTCGCCGTCGTCCCAACCACCAACAATGAAGCCGACGCCTTCAAGCACCGATCCGCAGCGTGCTTCCATCGCTGCCGAAAGTTGAGTCGCCGTCGCCCGCGGAATGTAACCGAGCAACTGTCCCATGCATTCGACGCGTATCGCGTTGCGGTCATGCTCGTTCTTTGGGTCGCAACGAAGGGTCACGCCGACGTGATGATGCTTGCCGCGATCAGTGCGAGAGCCAGCAATCCGTTCGAGGGCATCCTGTCGATGCGATTCGCCTACAACGTCGACTTCAACAAGTCGATCGTCGTCGCCGACGACCGCCATCGCGTCGTCATCGTCCGAGGCACTGCTGATCTCGGTCACTTGGCCGACTACCGAGCTTCGAGGGCGTCGCCGTCGGAAGAGGTTGATCAGCCGCCCTTTTCGGATTCCCGCTGCGGAGCTACGGGCAAGATTGTGGGCCTCAAGGCCAGGTCTTAAAGGTTACGGCCCGTGCCCATTGGACCTGAGCCGTTCACGTAGGAGAGACGGCTCGGCTCGTCGCGACTTGCCGGTCGAATGCTTCGGTTATCTCGGGACGAGTGTGGCGGAACTCGTAGTCCCGTGCCGTGTCGGAAAAGTGGGCGAAGTATCCCGGGGTGTAGACGCCAGAGTGGCGCCGAGCCTCGTATGCGTTCTGCGGACATTGTGCTGCGAATTCGCCGCGTCGCTGACCCACGCGCGCAGATGAGGGAGCCCGCGATGAGAACAATGAATCCGAACGCGACAACCGCCGTGCCATCAACATGGGCCTCCCTGACTCGCGCCTCAAGCGCGGACCTGAGGTGCCCACCAACCCACCGAACCTGCCCATCTGGCCAGGTTTTCGCGGTACCTGTCCGCGGTCGCCGCGCTTGCTGGCGCGCTGCCGCCCCTCTGGCATCGCCGCCCCGTCCTGTCCCTTCCTCGTGCCTGTCCTTCGGCCCTGCCCGTGCCTGCCCCGCCCCGTGTGTCGCCTCTGTCCTCGTCGCTTGCCCCTGCCCTGTCCCTCTTGGTGTCACCAGGTTCGTCATACGATCGTCCGCTTGTGCTGCGTTCCCCGTGACGACCCGCCGACCTCGTGAGGCCGCGGCGCGATAGCCGGATCGTCGACCGAGCCCCGATCGCCGTCTTCGCCGCGGTCGAGGCGGGCGCGCTGGCGCTCTACATGGTGCTCGGTCGATGGCTGTGGTTCTACAACGACGAGTGGGACTTCCTCGCCACGCGTCGAGCGGGAGATCTCGGCGACCTGTTCCGCCCGCACAACGAGCACTGGCAGACCCTGCCGGTGCTCCTGTACCGCGCGCTCTACGGCATCTTCGGGCTGCACACGTACTTCCCGTATCAGCTGTGCGCGGTGCTCTCGCACCTGACCGCGGCCGCGCTCCTGTTCGTCGTGATGCTCCGGGCGCGCGTGCGACCTTGGATCGCCACCTCGGCGGCGTCGCTGTTCGTGCTCTTCGGATCGGGCGGCGCGAACATCACCCGCGCATTCCAGATCGGGTTCACCGGCTCACTCGTGTTCGGGCTCGCGCATCTCATCCTCGCCGATCACGACGGACCGCTCGACCGGCGCGACCGCCTCGGGCTCCTGGCCGGACTGCTCGGCCTGATGACGTCGGGCGTCGCGGTCGCGATGGTGATCGTCGTGGGCCTCGTCGTCGTGGCTCGGCGCGGATGGCGAGCGGCGCTCTTCCACGTCGTTCCGCCGGCCGCGTGTTACGGCGTGTGGTTCGCGGCGTCAGGGCACGCGGGCTATACACGAGGCTCGCCGACGGCGCGCGGCGTCGAGGAGTTCGTCTCGAAGGGCCTCCGCAACACCTATGGCCTTCTGGGCAACGTCGCCTGGGTGGGATCGCTGCTCGCAGTCGTGTTGGTCGCCGGACTCATCCTCGCGGTCGTCCAGGCGCGCCGATCGGGACAGTTGCCGGCGCGGTTGGCGCCACTCGGCCTGCTTGTCGGCTCCCTGCTTCTCCTCGTGATCACCGCGACGGGACGCGCGTCGTCGTTCGGATCCACCTACGCGCTCCAGCCCCGCTACGCGTATCTCGTCGCGGCGATGACACTGCCCGCGCTCGCGGTCGCCGCCGACGCGCTGACCTCGCGGGGGCGATGGTTCCTTCCGGTCGCGATGGCACTTTTCCTGGTCGGGATACCCGGCAACGTCCGGGCGTTCGTCCGCATCGAACGCGAGGCCCAACGCCTCGATCAGGAGACGCGACGGTTGGTCATCTCGATCCCGATGGATCCGCGGGCACGCGAGGTGCCGCGGACGCTGCGACCCGAGACCGCGTTCTCGCAGCATCTCACCGTCGGTTGGATCCTCGACCAGGCCGCACACCATGAGCTTCCCGGCGGACACATCTCGAAGGCCGCGTTCGCGGTTACCGACTTCCGGCTGTCGTTCGACCGGGCGCCGGGCGCCGGCCCGTCAGGCGCGTGCGGGCGGCTGCTGCATTCGATGGCGGTGCGCCTGAAGCCGGGCGACGTCATCGGGGTGTTCGACAATCCGCTGATGGTGCGGTCGGCGAAGATCGGCATGCTCGTACCTCTGGTCTTCAGGCCGACCGACGGGTCGTCGGTCGTCGTACTGAGCGATCCGGGCCCGGTGATCATCGGGCCGAGGAACGGCAACGCCCCGCCCCGCGTCTGTCTGCCGGCCGATGCATCCGGCCGTTAGTGGCGCCCTGCGGGCCATTGGCGCGAGCGTGGAACCGGCAAACCCCGGAGCAGGAGGCGACCGCATGTCCGACAAGCCGAGCTATCTCGGTCTTCTGAACGCGATCGCGGTCGCAGAGGGGCGGGCCCACGCCTACCTGACCGCGTGGGCGGAGACGACGAAGAGCGACGACGTGAGAGCCGTGTTGCGCAAGATCGCGGCGCGCGAAGGCGAGCACGCAATGACCTTCGGTCGTCGTATCAACGAGCTCGGCTACGACGTTCGCCCCGGAGACGACGACGATGCCGCCGCGATCGCGCTCGTGACCTCCGACCGCTCGGATCTCGACAAGATGGAGACGTTGAAGCTGCATCGTCTCGACCGCGGCGACAAGCCCGACATCTTCGACGACTTCTTCAAGGATCACTCGATCGACATCGCGACGGGTGCGCTCCTCGGGCGGTATATCGCGGAGGAGCGCGATTCGGCGCAGTTGTTCAAGCAATGTCACGCGTTGTTGAAGCAGGCCGAGCGCGGTTCGTCAGTCGATGACGACCGACTGGCTTCGCTCGAGCGCAAGGTCGACGCGCTGTGCGGCACCGTCGATCAGCTCTGCGCGGCCGTGACTGCGACCGATTCGGGATCGAACGGGTCCCGCACCAAGGCCCGTACCAAGTAACCCGTCACAAGGAGTCCCGCAGCGGGCGGTCAGGGTGACGGGGGCGTCGCGATCGCGCGCGCCTCGGGACCCTCGACGCGCAGATGCCTGAACAGTCCATGATGGCGGCCCTGCGCGATGAGCCACGCCGCGAGCAACCGGGCCGACGTGTCGCGGAAGTGCACACCGTCGGGGCGGAGCACAACGTCGCCGACGTGCGCGTAGCAGTCCGTGTCGAGTCGGGGACACATCCACGCGAAGAGATCGGCCAGCACAACTTTGGGTTCCGCCGCCGCGACCCGCCGGATGAGTCTGTTCTGGCAGTCGTTGTGTGCGTACCACTGCGGCGTCTTGTAGGGGAGGCCCGCATACGCCGTCGTCGTCAGGATGACGTGCGCGCCGCCCGATGCGAGCAGTCGGATCTGATCGTGCAACTCGCGTTCGAAGACGGTGTCGTACGCAGGCTCGCACGGAGCCGTCCAGTGCCCGTTGATCTCGTGCTCGGCGTCGGTCGGCTCGCTGACGAGCATCACGACGACGTCGGGTCGGAACAGGGACACGGCCGTCGCCCAGTTGTCGCGGCACACGCGCGCCTGTCCGTCGAAGAGTCCACCGCGCGGATAGCGCGTGCGCGTTTCCTCGGGAAGGAGGCGGCATCCGATGGACCCCAGATTCAGGACGTCGAGTGGTGGGGTCGTGTGTATCTGCTTGAAGCCTTCGTCGGCGGCGTACAACGCCATCGAATTGCCGACGACGAGAACCCGGCGCGGGACGTTGTCCTGGACGAGCCCGACCTTGTAGACGCCCGGGCCGGACCGGTGTGCCGGGGTGGCGGCGATCGGCTCGGGTGGTCGGATCTGGTCGGCGACGACGACGTGCACGGCCGGCGCGGCCGCGGTCGAGGCGACGACGGCGACCACGACCGCGAGCGCAGTCGCGAACGCGACGCCTACGCGCAGGGTGCGCGGGCGCAGCTGCGATCCCGCTCGAACTCGCGGGCCGTGCCGGATCGGTTGCTCGACGAAGCGGTACGACACGATCGCGACACAGAGCGTTGCGGCGATGCGCACCGCGAGGAGGGGCCATCCGTCGAGGTGGACGCGCGTCCGGTCGAGGACGACGTAGATGGGCCAGTGCCACAGGTAGACGCCGTAGCTGATGAGCCCGAGCGCACGCAGCGGACGGAACGAGAACAGTTGATTGACGGGGCCGCGTCGCGGGTGCACCGCGGCGGCGATCACGCCCGCTACGGAGAGCGCGCACACGAAGAGACCGCCGCGGTACAACGTCGTCGACGATCCCGACAGCCGCGTCCACGCCAGGGCCAACAGGACGAGGGCTCCGACCGCGCTGACTTCGAGTGCGCCGCGCACCGCGCGCGAGCGCGTCGGGCCCCGCAATCGCAACCACGCCGCGAGCGCCGCGCCCACCAGGATCGAGGCAACGCGGGTGTCGGTGCCGAAGTAGGCGCGCGACGGATTCGTCGGATCGAAGACGATGAGCATCCACGCGAGCGAGCCCAGCGCCAGCGCGCCAGAGGCGACGAGGACCCGCCGGGCCACGCGGCGGCCGCGGGCGCCGATCGTGACGACGGCCACCAGCAACGGCCACGCCAGGTAGAACTGTTCCTCGATAGCGAGGCTCCACGTGTGGTCGAGCGGCGACGGGCTTCGGAACAACGACCAGTAGTCGCGACTGTTGAAGATCGCGCGCCAGTTCGCGAAGTACCCGATGGTGGCGAACGCATCGCCCCGGATGGTGGCGAGCTCGTCGGGCCGGGCGAGCAGCCAGGCGTAGAGCGCGACCGCGCCGAGCACGCACGCCAACGCGGGCAACAGCCGGCGGGCCCGGCGCGCCCAGAAGGCGCGGAGCGAGATGCGGCCCCGCTCGGTCGCCTCCACCAGGAGGAGTGAGGTGATCAAGAAGCCGGAGAGGACGAAGAAGGCGTCTACGCCGAGAAAGCCGCCCTGCAGGTGGCCGCCGTGGAACAACAGCACGCCCGCGACTGCGAGACCTCGCAGGCCGTCGAGCGCGGGCTGATGGCGCAGTCGGGCGCGCTCCTCAGGCGCCGCCGTCGCGACAAGCGAATCATCTCGGCCCCCACAAGATGTCTGCATCGTCTGTCGGCAAGCTCGTCTCTTCGGCGGGTTCGTGTGGTGCATCGGCCGGGCGCCCGAAACCTTCGGGCCACCTTCGCGTTAGCTATGCGTTAGTAATCGTTCACGATGACATGTTCCCGCACCGGTGCGCACGTCAATCCGGCAACGTTTCGCGCGCGGCGTTGGGGTCGCTTCGTGCGATGTGCCGGAATTCGAGCACCGGTCGCGACGACCGACCGAAGGACCGGGTCCGACGAACATGCCGGAACGCGGTCGGCGCGACGCGGTCAGCGGTAGCGGCGCCGGAAGAGCGTGTACGCGATCGGGCCCGCAAAGATCGGCAACCAGTACGAGGCAAGCCGGTAGAGCAGCGTCGCCAGCACGGCCTGCGCGGGTTGAACGCCGGCCAGCGCGAGCGTGCCGGTCAGGCCCGCCTCGACGAGACCGAGCCCGCCGGGGGTGAGCGGGATCATCGCCAGCAACGAAGCCGCGGTATAGGCGAGCAACGCGAGCGACGGCCGCGGGAGTCCACCCACCGCGGCCAGCGCCGCGAACAACGCGAGGAAGTCGAAGCCGAGACGGCACGCGGTCGCGAGCAACGCGGCGCGCCAGCGCTCACCGAGCACCTCCCGGATGCTGTTGCGCTCCTGGATGAGCTTCTGAGGCAGCCCCGTGATCGGCGGCCGCCGGCGCAGTAGCCGGTTGCGCGCCGCCTGGAAGGCGCGGCCGATCGCGACGAGGAGCGGATCGGTGCTGAGCAGGATGGCGCCGAGCACGGCGACGGCTACGAACCCGCCTATGCCCAGAAAGGCCGTCGAAGCGAGGGAACGATCGACCGGGGCGCCCACGAGGATCGTCGGCAGCGTCAGCACGGGAAGGAAGAGGACGCTCGCGGTCTGCAGCAACGAGAACGCCGTGAAACCCGCGATCGCGGTCGTGGTGTCGTTGCCGGCGCGGCCGAGCATCCGAAGCTGCAACGTCGCGCCCGCCGCCGCGCCGCCGGGCGTGATCTGGCTGACAGCGTTCCCCGACAGCTGCGAGGTCGCCACCGGGAACCACGCGTCGGTGCGCAGCGCGATGCGTTGCAACGTGATCGCGCTGGCGAAGCTGAGCGCCTCGCAGGCGACGATGATGACGAGCCACAACGGCGCGACGCTCGAAAGCCGCGGCCACGAGCCCAGGACCTCGACGATGCTCGGGGTCACGACGTGGAACGTGATCGCGGCGACGATCAGCACGAGGACGCGCGACACGCTGATCCGGCGATACCAACGCGTTCGTCCGGGGTCGGGTGTGTTCACCTCGTCACGACCGCGGGCGATGTCGAGGCACCCTTCCGTATACCACGGGCCGAACCCGTCGGGCCGAACCCGTCAAGGTCGCCACGGCAGGAGCGATGATAGAGAGATGATGAGCACCGGGATCCCGCCCGCGCCCCGGCCCCCGGGTCCGAGCCTGCGGCTTTCGCTGGTCCTCGTGATCGCCGGCCTGGCGCTCGCGATCCCGACACTCAGCGCCGGGATCGCACCGATCATCCGCACTGTGACGACCTCGAATCGATACGCAGTCCCGGGCGAGATCCGCGTGCACCTGAGCCGGGGCAACTACATGCTGTTCGAGCACACGGGTGCGAATTCGATCGGCTCGGCGTTCTCGAACAACGACACGCTGACGATCTCGCCCGAGGACGTGACCGTGACGAGCGGGGCCGGTGTGAGCGTGCCGGTCAAAGACCGCGGTTCGATCCGCGAGACACTCGACAACAACGGCGACCGGTACGTCGGAGCTGCCCGGTTCACGACCCCGACGGCGGGCGACTACGCGATCGACGTGCGCAACGCGTCGCCCACGACGGTCCTGATCGCGCACCCGCTCACCGACACGATTCGATCGTCGCTCGGTTGGTTCGCGTTGACCTTTGTCGGTGGCGTCGTATTCGTCGTCGGGATCGTGCTGTTGATCGTCGGCTCGGTGCGACGCGGGCGGATGCGCACCTCCATGGCGTACGTGCCGTCGGTGCCACCCGGGTGGCACCCGGACCCGGCGGGTTCGGGCCGGTTGCGCTACTGGGACGGGTACCGCTGGACGGAGCACCTGCAATGACGGCGCCCCGGACGTACCGCGAGCGGCGCAACGCGTGCCTCGTCGAACCGGGGTCGAAGGCCGATCTCGCCGACCGGTCGACTGACGATCGTCTCGGTATCGACAAGGCCCGCGCCCAGCTGGAGTTGGCCGATCTGACCGAGCGGCTGCGGCTCCTGCAGCAACGCCTGTACGCGGAGCACCAACGGGCGGTGCTGTTCGTGTTGCAGGGCCTCGACGCGTCGGGCAAGGACGGCACCATCCGGCGCGTGTTCACCGGGCTCAACCCGCAGGGTTGCGACGTGACGTCGTTCAAGGCCCCGGCCCCGAACGAGCTCGCGCACGACTACCTGTGGCGGATCCACCAGAACCTCCCGGCGCGCGGCCACATCGGTATCTTCAACCGCTCGCACTACGAGGACGTGGTGGCGGCGCGGGTGATCGGGGCGATCGACGACCACCGACGCAAGCGTCGCTACGACGAGATCGTCGCGTTCGAGCACATGCTGCGCGAGGAGGGCACCTGGATCGTGAAGATCTTCTTGCTCGTCAGCAAGGACGAGCAACGGCGAAGACTCCAGGCGCGGCTCGACAACCCCGAGAAGCGCTGGAAGTTCGAACGGGCCGATCTCGAGACGCGCAAGCGGTGGGACGACTACATGTGCCTCTACGACGCCGCGATCTCCGCGACGTCGACGAATCTGGCTCCGTGGTTCGTGGTCCCCGCCGACCACAAGTGGGTCGCGGGCCTGGCCGCGGCGAGCATCCTGCTCGACACCCTCGAAGACCTCGACCCGAAGATCCCGCCGCCCGCGGCGGATCTCGATGGCATCGTCATCGAATAGCGGTGGACGTCAGGCGTGGCTGCGCCGGCGCCCGGTATCCCTGCCGCCCGGTATGTTGGCGGCCATGCCCACCCCGGACCAGGTGAAGGCGGTCGCGGAGGCCTACGTCGCCGCATCGAACGCCAACGACAAGGACGCCGTCCTGGCGCAGTTCGCGCCGGACACGGTCTGGTTCGATCCTGTCGGCCAGCCACCCCACGTCGGCGTCGAAGGAGTGAGTTCCTTCTACGACCAGACCCGTGCGCTTGCGGATCGGGTCGAGATGAAGCTCCGCGACGTCATCGTCTGTGGCACCGAGGCGGCCATGATCCTCGAGATCCACGTGACCATGGGCGACTCGGGGATGATCATGGATTGCATCGAGACACTCGAGGTCGACGACGACGGCAAGATCGCCGCGATGAAGGCGTACTGGGACATGTCTCGGGCCCGAACGCGCGACGCGTGAACACCCGTCGGACGGCGCACCCCCTCCGACCTGCACAAACGCGCGGAGCCGATCCGGAGAATGCGCTCGATTTTCCTCCGGGCGTGACTTCGGCCACAATGTATTGGCGATGAACGTCGAGTCCCGCGATTCCGTCTCGCTGAAGCCCGCCGAGCTCGATGAGGTCGGTCAGATCTTCCTTTCCAATGGCCTTCCCGTCTCCGATGAGGAGCTCGATCGCCAGGTGGAATCCTTCCCGCTCGCCGTCCTCGCAACCGTCGAGGGCGACATCCACGGCCTGATGTTGGGGTCGCTGGAGCGGATCGGTGGAACTCCCTCGATCTTGTGGGGGATGGGCGTCGTCCGAAAAGGCAAGCCCGCCGCCGAGACGCTGAAGGCGATGACTGGGGAGCTGACCCGACGCGCCGCGATCTCGTTCCCGGACGAGGATGTGCTGGTCGCCGCCCGGCTCGCCCAGCCGAGCTGCTACGTCCTGCTGCAGAGCTACGCGAACGTCGTGCCGCGACCCGGCTACACGCCGAACGGCGAGGACCGGGCGTGGGGCCGGCGGCTGGCGAAGCGCTACGGCAACGACGGCCACTTCGACGACCGTGAGTTCAAGGTTGCGGTGAAGGGTCGCAAGCCGCCGTGCCTCGCGGTGCTCGACACGAGCCCGGTGAAGGCGACCGGCGGTGCGAAGATCGCGTCGCTCGTAGGGACCCTCGATGCCTCCCGAGGCCAGGCGATGATCGCCTTCGGCTGGGCGGTTGCCGAGGAGCTCGCGGCGGGCTCGTATCTCGCCGCCTGCTGACGCCTACCGCCGGCGCGAGGCCAGCACCGCGTCGAGTTGCTCGCCGAGGTCCGTCGCGCTCGTGACGGGCTGTTTGCACGTGTAGTGCTCGCACACGTACGCGGTCGGGGATCCGTCACGTGCTTCTCGGCCCGCGAGCAGTGGCGACGGATCGTTCGCGGAGCCGGTCAATGTCACCGACGCGGGCACCAGTCGGGTCGCGATCTCGCGCCGCAGCGCGCGCGTGCGTTCGTCGAGCGGGTCACCGACGATCGCGATCTCGGTCGGGCTCGTGACAAAGCGTTCGAGCGCGTCCAACAGATGCGCGAAGCCGTTGGGATGCGCGGCGGCCGACGGTGCGAGCATGCGCAGGACTTCGACGGCCGGCGCCTCGAGCTCGGTCGCGCCCGAGAGCTGAGCGAGTCGTAGCAGTCCGTTCGCCGCCATGGAATTCGCCGACGGTGTCGCGTCGTCGAAGAGATCCTTGAGCCGCACGACCAACTGCTCGGCGTCGGTACCCGTGGTGAAGAAGCCGCCACCGTCGTCGTCCCGGAACAGCCGCAGCAGTTCGCTCGCGACGGTGCGCGCGTCGGCGAGCCAGGCGACGTCGTCGAGCTCGGCCAGGGTGCACAGCCCCTCGAGCAGTGCGGCGTAGTCCTCGGCGTAGGCGAGATACGGAGCGCGCCAGGACCGCAGGAGCCGGCCGTCGGTGCGGCGGAGCTCGGTGAGCAGGAATCGCGCGTTGACGCGGGCAATCTCCATCCAGTCGTCCCGTCCCAACGCGGCGGCGGCCTCGGCGAGCGCGCCGAGCATGAGCGCGTTCCAGCCGAGCAGCACCTTGTCGTCGAGCGCGGGGCGGACCCGCGTGGCGCGCCGGGCGAGGAGTCGAGACTTCGAACGCTCGACTTCGACAGGAGGCTCAGCGTTGCGTTCGCTCACGTGGAGGATGTTGCCTCGGAACCCCGTGTGCGGATCGACGAAGTTCCCGTTCTCGGTGGCGCCGTAGTACGCGATCACCGCATCGGCGTCGGCGCCGCACACCTCGCGCAACTCCGCGATCGACCAGCAGTAGAACTTGCCTTCGACGCCTTCGGAGTCGGCGTCCTCGGCGGAGTAGAAGCCGCCGAGCGGATCGCGCAGGTCGCGCAGCACGTACTCGACGATGTCCTCGACGACGCGGCGGTAACGCGGTTCGCCGGTCACGAGGAATCCGTGCAGATACGCGCGCGTGAGCAACGCGTTGTCGTAGAGCATCTTCTCGAAGTGCGGGACGAGCCACTGGTCGTCGGTCGAATAGCGGGCGAAGCCGCCGCCCAACTGATCGTGTATCCCGCCCGCGGCCATCGCGTCGAGCGTCGTCGCGATCATCGTGCGCGTCTCGTCCGAGAGATTGCGCACGTAGGCGTGGCACAAGAAGTCGATCGTCATCGCCTGCGGGAACTTCGGCGCGCGTCCGAACCCGCCGTAGCTCGGCTCGAACTGTGATCGGATGCCCGCGTACGAACGCGCCAAGATGCCGGCGTCGAGATCTTCGTCGCCGGCGCGGTCGATGCGCAGCGCTTCTTCCGACAGCGCGGCCGTGAGTTGCTCGCTCTGCGCGCTGACTTCGTCTCGGCGTTCCCGCCAGGCTTCCGCGATCGCGGCGCAGACCCGCCGGAAGGACGGCATGCCGTGGCGGTCGTCGTCGGGGAAGTACGTGCCCGCGTAGAACGGGCGGCCGGCGGGTGTGCACCAGACGCTCATGGGCCAGCCGCCTCGGCCGGTGAGAGCCTGCACCGACTGCATGTAGATCGCGTCGACGTCGGGGCGCTCCTCGCGGTCGACCTTCACGTTGACGAAGAGGTCGTTCATCACCGCGGCCGTATCGGGATCCTCGAACGACTCGTGCGCCATGACGTGACACCAGTGACACGACGAATAGCCGACCGACAAGAACACGGGTACGTCGCGTTCACGGGCGAGCGCGAACGCCTCGTCGCCCCACGGCATCCAGTCGACGGGATTGTCGGCGTGTTGGCGGAGATACGGGCTGGTCTCGTTCGCCAGGCGGTTCTCGGTCACACCTCGACCGTACCCGGCGTGCTGTTCGCCACCGTCCGGGCCCACCGGTAGTCCGGCTTGCCGGCCGGCGACCGTTCGATCGCGTCGACGAGTACCAGCGCGCGCGGGACCTTGTAGCCCGCGAGGTACGTGCGACTGTGGTGCTGCAGTGCGTCGAGCCGCGGTTCGGCGCCGGCGCGCGCCTGTACGATCGCGACGACGCGTTCTCCCCAACGCTGGTCGGGAACGCCGACGACGACCGCGTCGACGACGTCGGCGTGCGCCTTCAACACCGACTCCACCTCTTCGGGATAGACCTTCTCGCCACCGGTGTTGATGGATACCGAGCCCCGTCCGAGCAGCGTGATCGAACCGTCGACCTCGACGACCGCGTGATCGCCGGGCACCGCCCAGCGCACGCCGTCGATGACGGGAAAGGTCTCGGCCGACTTGGCTGCGTCCTTGTAGTAGCCCAGCGGAATGTGGCCCCGGCGCGCGAGCAGGCCGACGATTCCGGGATCGACCGGTCGGAGATCGGCCCCGAGCACCTGGGTATCGGCGCCGACCCGGAAGCGGGGCGACGCGGGGACGTCGCCTCCCGCGACGACGACCGACTGGCCCTGGCCGCCGGTCTCGGACGCGCCGTAGCCGTCGACGACCAGCACGCCGGGGAGGCGCTCGACGAATGCGCGCTTCAGCGCGGGCGAGAGGATCGCCCCACCCGACAAGACGACGTGTAGGCACGAGACGTCGAGGACGCGTCCGGCGGCCGTGTCGAGCGCTTCGAGCAACGGCCGGGCGAACGCGTCGCCGACGATGACGAGATAGTTGGCCTGCTCGTGCGCGACCAGTCGCCACAGGGCCTGCGCATCGAGCCGATGCTCGATCGGGATGATGATCGTCCCGCCCATGAAGAGCGTGCTGAACGCCATCCAGTGCGCCGTCCCGTGCATGAACGGACAGATCGGGACGCACCGCGTGCGCGGCTCGCGGCAACGTTCCGCGATCTCCTCGGGCGTGCTGATCGGTGCGCCGCCACCTCCGGCTCCCGCCATCGCACCGAAGAACAGGTCGACGTGCGTCCACATGACGCCCTTCGGCATCCCCGTGCTGCCGCCGGTGTAGAGCAGGTAGAGGTCGTCGGCGGAGCGGGGCGGGAAGTCGCGCTCGGATGCTGCGCCCGCGAGCGCCGCCTCGTACTCGAGCGCGCCCGCTTCGATGCCGGTGAGATCGACGGACACGCCCGGTTCGTCGGTCCGGTCGTCGACGGCGACGAAGACGCGCAGCTTCGGGAGGTTCCGCCGGATCGCCGCGAGCTTCGACGCGAATTCCCGGTGATAGATCACGGCGACTGCGTCGGCGTCGTCGAGCAGGTACTGCAACTCGTCTTCGACGTACCGGTAGTTCACGTTGATCGGAACCGCGCGCAGCTTGAAGGCCGCGAACATCCCTTCGAGGTACTCTGTCGAGTTGAACAGGTACAGCGCGACATGGTCGCCGGGGCCGATGCCCTGCGCGGCGAGCACGTGGGCGAGGCGGTTCGACCGGGCTTCGAAGTCGGCGAAGGTGAGCCGGCGCGACCCGCACACGAGGGCGAGGTGGTCGGGCACTGTGTCGGCGACCCGCTCGAGCAGATCGGCCACATTGAACTGCACGGTCAAATGGCTCCTGAGCTCGCGCCGTCCGTGACTCCGGGCGAGCTTGCCCCCCGGGGCGCCGACCGTAGTGGGTGTTCAGACGCCGAGGCGAAGGAGCGCGCCGTCGATGGGCGCGAAGGCCGTACGGGCGAACGTGTCGAGGGGGGCCCGCTCGCCGGTTGCGAACGCCCCGGCGGCGCGGGCCCAGAGCTCGGTCTCGACCGGCCCGAGCTCGGCGCGCACCTCCCCGAGGCGGACCGGTGCGGCCTCGATCTCGTCTCGCAGCCGGGCGAAACGGCGCCACTGGGCCTCGTCGGAGAGCTCGGGCGCGATCGCCGGTGCGAAGCAGGGCACGTACACGCTCGCGCACGGATTGCCGAGGCTCACCCACGCCCGCGCCGGGGCGTCTTCGCGCAGTTCGGCGATCATCGACGCCGTGGTCTGCGAGTGCGTATCCCGGCGGTGCATGCAGACCGTGAACCCGCTCCCGTCGTCGCTGAGCTCCGCGCGCCGCGCGTAGGGAAGGGCGTCGCCGGGCCGTCCGGCGCCGTGACTGCGCAGCGTCCGCGCGAGATCGGCCGGTGTGGTGGCGGCACCGGGCGCGACCGCAGCCGCGGTCACCGCGAGGCGCCCGTCGGCGACGATCGTGGGCATGCGCTTCCAGCGATAGTCGTCGAAGTCGGTGTGGGGAGCGACGTCATCGGAAGCGCGCGTCCAGTCGGTGCCGATACTGATGCGGTTCGAGACGGCGGCGCCGTGATCGATCTGACGCGCGGCCCACGTGCGATTGCTGGTCTCGACGACGAATCCGCCGTCGGCGTCGGCGACCAGGAACGACGAGTCGTAGGGCTCGTCGCGATGAGGCTCGCCCGATCCTCCCTGTCCGTAGCGTTCCAGCAAACCGGTCAGGTGCATGAGTGCGTCGTACGCCGAGCGCGACCGCTCCAAGGTGAGTCGCACGAGGTCCATGCCGAGCAGGGCCGCCGGTCGTTGTCGCGGATTGTCGACGGTCCAGATCTTCTCGTTGCCGACCGCGACGCCGTGCTCGTTCACACCGTGCTCGACGCCCCACAGCCAGGTCGGGCGCGAACCGAGGAACGCGTGCGCGCCGCGGTCGTCGATGTCGAGGTACTGGGTGCGGAGCCGGCCGCCGGACTCGCGCCGATCGTGCCACTCGACGACCTGCGCTTCGTCGGGATGGCGATCGGAGTTCTTGGCGAACAACATCCCGTCGACGGTGCGGACGCAGAGCGTGTCGCACATACGGAACATGCCTCAGTTGGCGAGGTCGCGCGCGAAGGCCGCCGGGGTGAGAGGCGAACCCGTCGCCTGTTCGACGAGACGGTCCCACCGCAGCGTCGCGCCCGGTGCGAACAGGCGTGACCCGAGCGCGCGCCCGGCCTCGCGATCGTCGACGAGGTTCCCGAACGTCGCCGACAGCTGCGACGCGATCAGCTCGCCGAAGAGATAGTTGTGGTAGTAGACGGGCGCGGCGGCGATGTGGATCTTCGCGGCCCAGTCGGGGGCGTGGCGACCGTCGGGTCGCCGCACGAGTTGGAACCGCTCGACGAGATCCCACCAGCGGTCGTCGTGGTTGCCGTCCGGGTCGGCATACAGGCCGCGCTCGAAGTGGGTCATCACGAGCACCCAGCGGGCGAAGATGAGAAGCTGGGCGCGGGCCGCGGCCCGCAGACGCGGAGCCAGATCGGCGAGCGGTGTTGCCGGTAGGTCCGCGATGCGACCGAGCCAGCCCGGATCGTGCACGAGGCGCCCACAGCGCATGGCGACGCCTTCGGTCACGCACAGGTGCATCGTCCGCAAGAGCCACGGCAGGTCGCGCCCGACGCCTTCGAAGTACACGGCGTGGCCGAATTCGTGCAGCATCGTCTCGGCCCACCGCGCGGTGGCGACGTTGTTGCACAGGACGCGCACGTCGCCGGCGCGGTCGACGTCGATGCAGAACGCGTGCTGCACCTTGCCGGGCCGCGGAGCGAGATCGCTCCGCCCGAGGACGCCGCTGACGTCGAGTCCCATGGAATCGAACGTCCGGGCGGTCAACGCCTCGAGGTCGGCGCCGCCCAGGTAGTTGTCGAGGTCGACGCCGATCGCGTTCGGCGTCTCCTGGAAGAAAGGGTCTTCGTAGTGCCACGGCCGGAGTGCGTCGACCGAGGTTCCGAACCGGATCGCGAGTTGTTCGTCGAGCTCGGCCTTCATCGTCCGAAAGGGGCCGGCGGTGATCTCGTCGATCTCGGCGAGCGTCGCGAACAGACGCGCCTCGTCGAAGTCGTTCGTCGCGAGCGACAGCGCGAAGTGGTCGCGGTACCCGAGCGATTCCGCCGCTCGGTTGCGCAGGCGGACCAGCGCCCGGAGATCGGTCGCGACCTCGGCGCCGACGGTCTTCGACGCGTTCCACGCGGCGGTCCGGCGCTCGACGTCGTGGCTGGAACGCAGGATTTCGAGGATGTCGTTGTCGTCGACCTCGGCACCGTCGACGACACCCCGGTGCCGGGCGAACCGCGACTCGATGTCGGTCTCCAGCTCCACGATCTCACGCCGGAGGTCGGCCTCGACCTGGTTCGGGGTGAAGCCCTGCTCGAGGATCGCGAGCTGCCGGGCGACCAAGGGGTCGAGGCCGGGCTCGGCGCGTGCGGCGCGGACCGCGGCGAACGCCTCGGGGTCGGCCAACGCATCGGACAGCGCGATCTCCGCCTCGGCCCGCCGGCGCTGCGTTTCGTCGCGCGCGTCGACGTTGGACTCCCACCAGCTCGCGTTGGTGGCGGTCTCGAGTGGCCGCAGCGTCGCCGCGCACGCCGCGACGAGATCGTCCGGGGTCACTTGAACCAGATGCGCTCGTAGCTTCGGCTCATCGGGTGCAGTAACAAGACGACCAGGAGCACGTCGAACGCGAAACCGATCAGCACCTGGACGTCGGCCAGTGCACTGAGCCCGCCGACGGCGACGAAGAGCAGTACCTGGAAGACGGCAGCTGCGACTGCCAAGGCATATCCCCACTTCTTCTCGTTCGCGATCCCGAAACCCCCGCCGCCGAGGCCAACCAGGATGAAAAGGCCGAGCGGACCGAGGTAGCCGAAGGACAGCAGGACGAATACTGCCTGGATGTAGCAGAGGATGACCGCCATATAGAGCGTCTGCGGCTGGTGCGGGTTGATCCATTTGGTTTCGTTCACGGGTCCATTGTGGCGCATCGCTGCGCGGCTCTCGGCCCGCGGCTGCTGGGATCAGGAAGTTCGGGCGCGCAGCTGGCCGCACGCCGCATCGATTGTGGTCCCACGGTTGCGCCGAACGGTGGCCTCGACGCCCGCGGCACGCAGGTGCTCCGCAAATGCGGCGATCCGGACCGGCTCGCTCGGACGACCGGGGTAGCCCGCGGTGTCGTTGAGAGGAATGAGATTGACGTGCGCCCCGCCCCGGAAGCCCGTCAGCCGGCCGGCCAGTGCGTCGGCATGATGCGGAAGATCGTTGACGCCGCTGATGCACGCGTACTCGAACGACACGCGCCGGCCCTTGCGGTCGGCGTACGCCCGGGCTGCGTCGAGGACGGCGGCCAGGGGATAACGACGATTCAGAGGGACGAGCTGTTCTCGCAGCAGATCGTCGGGAGCATGGAGCGAGACGGCGAGCGTCACCGGAAGCTCGAAGTCGGTGAGGCGTTCGATGCCGGGCACGACTCCGACGGTGGAGACGGTGATGTGCCGGGCCGAGATGCCGAGGTCGTCGTGAAGCCGGGTGCACGCGTCGAGCACGGCGTCGACGTTCGCGAGAGGCTCGCCCATCCCCATGAACACGACGTTCGAGACGCGCTGCGGCGACGCGTGCTGGGAGCGCGCCACTTGCTCGACGATCTCGCCGGTCGAGAGCTGACGTTCGAACCCGGCCTGACCGGTCGCACAGAACGTGCAACCCATCGCGCACCCGGCTTGCGAGGAGACACAGACGGTCGCCCGCGCCGAGTACCGCATGAGCACCGTCTCGATCTGCGCGCCGTCGCCCGCGCGCCACAGCCACTTCGCCGTCATGTCGTCGTCGGCGAGCTGCATGGTGTCGACGGTGAACGCGAGCGGCAGCGCGTCGGCAATGCGGGCGCGCAGGGCTTTGGGAAGGTTCGTCAGGGATTCGAGCGGACGGCGCTGCTCGTAGAGGCCCTCGTGCAGTTGTCGGGCCCGGTACGCGGGTTCGCCGAGCTCGGCGATCAGCGCGTCGAGCTCGGCTCGGCCGGTCGAGTAGCGCGCCGTTGTGACCGCGGTCATGCCGGCTCGACCTCACATTCGTACGCGCGGTCGACGCGATGCACCTCGAAACCGAGCGCTCGGTAGAGGCGGAGTGCGGGCTCGTTGTCGGCGGCGACGAACAACATGCCGACATCGATGCCGCGTTGGTGCAACGCCTGGAGTCCGGCAATCGCGAGGGCGCGCCCGAGCCCGCTGCCTTGCCCGCGCGGGTCGATGCCGATGACGTAGATCTCGCCGAGGCGCGGGTCGCGATCGTGGGCTTCGTGCATCTTCAGCCAGTTGAAGCCGAGGAGGCCGGTGTCGTCGAACGCCAACAGGAACAGAGCCGGATCGAACCACGCCTCGGTCATTCGGCGTTCGAGCGTGGATGCGGTCCAGCCGCCCTGTTCGTCGTGCCCGGCGAAGGCGCGGTTGTTGACCTCGAGCCACGCCGCTTCGTCCGTGCCGACCTCGAATGGCCGGACCCGGATACCGGCGGGCCACTTCGCCTCCTCGGCGATGGGCAGCGCGACGCGCATCTCGTACAGGTCGCGTGCGGGTTGCAACCCCACAGGAGCGAGCTCCTCGTCGTCGTCGGGTCCGGCGCCGAGCACCCAGAACACCAGGCGCCCGCCGCCGTGCTCGGCGACATGGCGGACCGCGGCGGCGACCAACCGCGCCCGCACCCCGCTCGCGCGCGCATCGGGCGCGACCGCGACTCCGAGTGTCCAGTGCGGAGGGATCGCGCCATCGTTCGCGCTCGCCGTGGTCGCGATGTTGTCGGCACGCGCGACGTGCGCGTATCCCGATTCGTTCGCGAGGAAGCCGGCGGAATCGGAACCGGGATGATCGAGGTCGAGCCACACCGCGTCGCCCAGTGCGGGATGGCCGTCGCTGGTACGCGCCGCTTCGTCGATGCGGGAAACGGGTGCGACAATCTCGGGGAACTTGGTCGCAGAAATGACTGCGACAGACGGCTCGGGCACGCGACGAGGGTACCGTGGCCGCCGTGGCGCGACCCCGGGGTGCAAAGGCGCGGGCGACGGCGGCGGTGGAGCTCCTGCGCGAGGAGTATCCCGACGCGCACTGCGCGCTGAACCATTCGAACGCCTACGAGTTGCTCTCGGCGACGATCCTGTCGGCGCAGACCACCGACGAGCGCGTGAACATGGTCACCCCGACGCTGTTCGCGAAATATCCGACACCGGGCGACCTCGCCGGCGCCGACCCCGAAGAGGTCGAAACGATCATCCAGTCGACGGGCTTCTTCCACGCGAAGGCGAAGAGCCTCATGGGGATGGCGCAGGCGGTGGAGTCGCGGTTCGACGGCGAGGTGCCGTCGGCGCTCGACGATCTCGTCACCTTGCCGGGCGTCGGGCGCAAGACGGCGAATGTGGTGCGGTCGGTCTGGTTCCACGAGCCCGGGCTGCCGGTCGACACCCACGTCACGCGCCTGTCGGCTCGCCTGAAGCTGACCGCGGAGAAGGATCCGGTGAAGATCGAGCTCGATCTCGATTCGATGCTGCCGCCCGGCGAATGGGGCGACTTCTCGTTGCGGCTCATCGAGCACGGACGGCGGATCTGCGACGCCCGCAAGCCGCGCTGCAGCAAGTGCACGCTGGCGGGCATCTGTCCGTCGGCGGGCCGGATCGCCGGCGCGATCTGACGGCGGCGCAATCCGAGCGGTGCCGACCGCCGGGCCGTGATCCTCAGTCGCCCATGCGCGAGAGGAGCGTGACCGCCCGGTCGAGCGAGCGGCGCGCGGTGGCGAACGCCCGCTCGGTCGAGAAGAGCTCACTGGCGACTGCCGAATCGGGCGTCTGGCCGTAGCTCTCTGCCAGAGCGGTGATCCGACGGCTCAGCTCGTCGACCTGCGCGGTGATACTCGAGAGCGCGGCAAGGTCGCTCGTGGAGTTCATCGCGGCAGTGTGCCATACCCAAATCGAATCGGGCCGTAGTCGGGCGGCCGGTACGATGAGCCGCTTCCATGCTGGCTCGCATCGACGTACGCGGCACTTCCGGCGACCTGCGCGAGGTTCTCGCGCGCCCGGTGGCCGCGGGTCCGGACGTGAGCGTCGCCGTCGCCCGGATCATCGCCGACGTGCGGTCCCGCGGCGCCGCCGCGGTCCGTGAGCTGACGAAGCGCCTCGATGGTGTCGAGATCGCCGATACCCGCGTCGATGCGGCCCGGATGGATGCCGCGCTCGAGCGCATCTCTCCGTCACTGCGGGCCGCGCTGGAGCTTGCCCGCGACCAGATCGTCGCCTGGCACGAGGCACAACAGGAGCGGGAGGCCCACCACGCCCGCCTCGGCGTGGAGGTGACCGAGCTTGTGGTTCCGGTCGACCGCGTCGGTTGCTACGTCCCCGGCGGTCGCGCGCCGTTGGCGTCGTCGGCGTTGATGACGGCGCTCCCGGCTCGCGTCGCGGGCGTCCCCGAGGTAGTCCTCTGCTCGCCCCCCGACTCCGACGGCAGGATCCACGACGCGATCCTGGCCGCGGCTGCGATCGCGCAGGTCGACGAGGTGCACGCGATCGGCGGCGCCCAGGCGATCGCGGCATTGGCGTTCGGCGCGGGCGAGCTGCGACCCGTCGACGTCGTGGTCGGTCCCGGCAACGCGTATGTCGTCGAGGCCAAGCGTCAGGTCTTCGGCACCGTCGGTATCGACGGACTCGCGGGCGCGTCCGAGGTCGTCGTCGTAGCCGACGACACGGTGGAGCCCGAGTGGGTCGCGGTCGACCTGCTCGCCCAGGCCGAGCACGGTCCCGGTGGCGCGGTCGCGGTCATCGTCTGGGACGAGGCCGTCGCCGAGCGCGTGGAGCTCGCACTCGACACGCTCTTGCTGAGTGCCGAACGGCGCGACGAGGCCGCGTCGACGCTCGACGCCGGCGGCCGCGTGATCCTCGTCGACGACGCCGGCCGCGCGGTCGACGCCGCGAACGCCATCGCACCCGAGCACCTCGAGCTCATGTGCGCCGACGCCGACCTGCTGGTTCCGCTCGTGAGGAACGCGGGCGCCGTATTCGTCGGCGCGTTCGCGCCGGCGGTCATCGGCGACTACGTGGCGGGTACGAACCACGTGCTCCCGACCGGTGGCACCGCGCGCTTTGCGAGCGCGCTCCGTATCGCCGACTTCCAGAAGCACATTCACGTGGTGCGAGCCGATGCAGCCGCGTTGAGCCGCGTCGGGCCGGCGGCGCGGGCCATCGCCGAGGCCGAGGGTCTGTGGGCGCACGCCGACGCGGTCCGTCTGCGCTCGGAGCTGTCGTCGTGAGCGCGACCCGCCCCCAACCGCGCGACGACCTCCGCGCGCTGGAGGGATATCACTCACCGCAGGTCGACGTCGACGTCCGGTTGAACACGAACGAGAGCCCGTACGCACCCCCGGCCGCCTTCGTCGAGCGTTGGGTCGATGCGTTGCGAGAGGTCGACTGGAATCGATATCCCGACCGCGCCGCGACCGGGCTGCGCTCCGCGCTGGGTACGTTCCTCGGTCAGCCGCCGGCCCGGCTCGTCTGCGGCAACGGCAGCAACGAGATCCTGCAGACGCTGCTGCTCACCTACGGAGGGGCCGGGCGCAGGGCGCTGATGTTCGAACCGACGTATGCACTGCACGCGCAGATCGCGCGCGGTACCGGCACCGGGATCGTCGCCGGCGAACGCCGACCCGACTACGCGATCGATCCCGACGACGCCATTGCCGCGATCGATCGGGAGCGACCGGCGGTCGTGTTCGTGTGCAGCCCGAACAATCCGACGGGGACGGTGGAATCGCGCGAGACCGTCGAGGCGTTGGCCCGCGCCGCTTCCGACGCGGGGGCGGTGTTGGTCGTCGACGAGGCATACGGCGAGTTCGCGCCGTGGAGCGCGCTGGAGCTCGTCTCCGAGGACCTGCCCCTCGCCGTCGTGCGCACCTACTCCAAGGTTTGGTCCCTCGCGGGAGTGCGGCTCGGCTTCGCAGTCGCGCCCACGTGGATGGTCGCGCAGCTCGAGAAGGTGATGCTTCCGTACAACCTGTCGGTGCCCACCCAGGTTGCCGGAACGATCGCGCTCGAGTTCGCCGCCGACATGCAGCAGCGTGTCGCGTCGCTCGTCGAGGAGCGGGGACGGTTGTTCGCCGCGCTCGCCGCGACGGACGGCATCGACGTGTGCCCGTCGGGTGCCAACTTCTTGTTGTTCCGGGTGGCGAGCGATGCGCACGAGGTCTGGAAGCGGATGCTCGCGCACGACGTGCTCGTGCGCGACTTCTCGTCGTGGCCCAGGATCGAAGGCTGCCTGCGGGTCACCGTGGGGACGCCCGAAGAGAACGACGCTTTCCTCGCCGCCCTCGGTGAGGTCCTGCCGGAGGTCGTGTGATGACGAATGCCGGTGGTCGGACCAACCCCACGCGCCGGGCCGAGCTGCGCCGCGAGACCAAGGAGACAACGGTCGATCTCGCGCTCACGATCGACGGGTCGGGCACCACGAGCGTGTCGACCGGCATTCCGTTCTTCGACCACATGCTCGAACAGCTCGGCAAGCACGCCGGCTTCGATCTGCAGATCGAGGCGCGCGGCGACCTCGAGGTCGACCTCCACCACACCGTCGAGGACGTCGGCATCGTGCTCGGCAACGCCCTGCGGGAAGCGCTCGGCGAACGGCGGGGTGTTCGTCGCTTCGCGAACTCGCTCGTGCCCCTCGACGAAGCGCTCGTGCAGGTCGCACTCGACCTGTCGGGGCGGCCGTTCCTCGTCTACGACGTCGATCCCATCTCGGAGTGGATCGGCACCTTCGATCCGCAGCTGGCCGAGGAGTTCTGGAAGGGATTCGTCGACGGCGCGCGCGTGACGTTGCATCTCCGCAGCATCACCGGCAAGAACGGCCACCACGTCATCGAGGCGTCGTTCAAGGGTGTCGCCCGCGCGTTGCGCGACGCGGTGACGGTCGAAGGGTCCGAGGTGCCGTCGACGAAGGGAACCCTGTCGTCATGAGCACGCCCTCGTGACCGGGCCGAGCATCGCGGTCGTCGACTACGGGATCGGGAATCTACGATCGGCGGAGAAGGCGCTGCAACATCTGCACGCGGATGCGGCACTCACGTCCGACCGGCGCGCGATCGAGTCGGCCGAGGCGGTCGTACTCCCGGGCGTCGGCGCGTTCGGCGCCTGCATGCAGGCGTTGCACCGCGCCGGCCTCGAAGGCGCGACCAGGGCCGCGGCCACCGACGGCCGGCCGTTCCTCGGCATCTGCATCGGCATGCAGATGCTGTTCGACGGCAGCGACGAGAGCCCCGACGTTTCCGGACTCGGCGTCATCTCCGGTCGCGTCACGCGGTTGCCCACGACGGTGCGGCTCCCGCAGATGGGCTGGAACACGCTCGAGGTCGTGGTGGGCTCGCGCCTCGGTGCCGACCTCCCGGAGCCCGCGTGGCTCTACTTCGTCCACTCCTACGCGCCCGCACCCGACGATGCGTCGGTCGTCGCGGCGTGGTGCGACTACGGCCGGCGCTTCGCAGCTGCCGTCGAGCAGGGCCCGGTGTGGGCGACACAGTTCCATCCCGAGAAGTCCGGCGCGGTCGGCATGCGCATGCTCTCGAACTTCGTCGACGCCGTCGACCGGCGGGTGAAGGTCTGATGGACCTCTATCCGTCGATCGATCTGCGCGCCGGTCAAGTCGTGCGCCTCGCGCGGGGCGACTACGAGGCGCAGACGATCTACGACGACGACCCGGTCGCAGTGGCGCGTCGATTCGACGCCGCCGGTGCCCGCTGGATCCATGTCGTCGACCTCGACGCCGCGCTTTCGGGAGGCAACCCCAACCTCTCGGTGATCGAATCCATCTGCGCGAATGTCGGTGCCCGCGTGCAGACCGGCGGCGGTGTTCGTACCGTCGAGGACGCGAGCGAACGATTCGCCGCCGGTGTGACGCGGGTCGTCGTGGGCAGCGCGGCCGTGGAGCACCCCGAAGTCGTCGAGGAGCTGCGCGCGCTGCATCCGGGCCAGGTCGCGGTCGGGCTCGACGCCCGGGGGCGGGACGTCGCGATCCACGGCTGGACCGACGCGACCGGACTCGACCTCATCGGCCTCGCGCAGAAGTTCGACGCAGCCGGCGTCGCCGCCCTCGTCGTCACCGACATCACACGCGACGGCATGCTCGGCGGTCCCGCGCTCGAGCAGCTCGCGAGCGTCGCCGCGGCCGTGGCGGTCCCGGTGATCGCGAGCGGCGGGGTCGCGAGCGCCGACGACCTGCGCGCGCTGGCCGCGTTCGAGATCGTAGGCAAGCGCCTGGCCGGCGCGATCGTCGGGCGCGCCATCTACGAGAACCGATTCACCGTGGAGGAAGGAATCGCCGCGTGCTTGCCGTCCGCGTGATCCCTTGTCTCGACGTCGACGCGGGACGCGTCGTCAAGGGTGTGAACTTCGTCGGCATCCGCGACGCGGGCGATCCGGTCGAGCTCGCGATCCGTTACGACGCGGAAGGTGCCGACGAGTTGGTGTTCCTCGACATCACCGCGTCGAGCGACGTCCGCGACACGATGGTGCACGTCGTCGAACAGGTTGCCGAGCAGGTGTTCATCCCCTTCACGGTGGGCGGGGGAGTGCGTACGGTCGAGGACGCGCGCCGCATATTGCGCGCCGGAGCCGACAAGGTCTCGTTCAACACCGCCGCGGTGAACGACCCCGAGATCGTGCGCGCGGGCGCGCAGGAGTACGGCGCGCAATGCATCGTGGTGGCCATCGACGCCCGCCGACGTGACGATGGCGGGTGGCAGGTCGTGACTCACGGCGGCCGCACGCCGACCGGGCTCGACGCGGTCGCCTGGGCCGAACGCGTCTGCGCGCTCGGGGCGGGCGAGATCCTGTTGACGTCGATGGACCGGGACGGCACCAAGGCCGGCTACGACATCGCGCTCCTCCAGGCAATCGGGGAAGCGGTCGATGTCCCGATCATCGCCAGCGGGGGAGTCGGAACCCTCGAGCACCTTTACGACGGAGCCGCGGCCGGCGGGGCGAGCGGGCTCCTTGCGGCGTCGATCTTCCACTTCGGCCAGCACACGGTGCAGGAGGCGAAGCGGTTCCTGGCCGATCGACACGTCGTCGTCCGGCCCTGACCGGCCGCGCCCGCCATCCTCCCACCATCTTCCCCACCAGCCGGCCCTGATGGGCTGTTCTGACGGGCTGACCGGCCCGATCCGAGGGGTCGCGGGGCCGGATCACGGCTGTCATCGGGCGGTAAACAGCCGTTGACGGAACGGTGACCGAAGATGGTTCCGCGCGGCGCCCGAAGGGAGTACCGTCGCCCTACCAAGTGCGGAGCTCGGGCTCCGTACGTGTGTAGGAGGTGCCCATGGCCGAACCTCACTACCCGCTGGGACCGTCGCTGAGCGGATTGGGCGGCGGAGTTCTTCCCGGCAACGTCGGCGCTGTCGACGACCACTTCTTCCGCCGCTATCGAAGTCTTCTCGACGCCGAGGACGCGGCGTTCGACGAGCTCGAGCATGCGTACGAGGACGGCGATCGCGCGTCGTTCGAGTCCGATCTTGCGATGTGGCACATCGCGATCGAACGCAGAACGAGCTTCCTGACGACGCACGGCCTTTCCGCCGAGCCCCTCTCGATCTGAGGGCAGTTCTGCTCTGACCTCGCCGCGGGGCGCGCGGTTCGAACGCGCCCCACGGCGAGGTCAGTCGCGCGGGATCAAGCTCTCGACGAACTCGGCGGCGAGGTGCACGACGCGATCGGTACGGCCGACGAAGAAGTGACTCGCACCCGCCACGACCTCGATCCGCGTCGCGGTCCAGCCGGCCGTCTCGGCCTCGATCTCGGCGGGCGAGCGAAACTCGTCGTGCGCCGCCAGCGCGAGCAACTTGGGCCTCGGGTCGCGTGCCACCGCGTCGTACGCGTGCTCCGGTCGGAATCGCAGCGGTGGAGCGATCGCCATCCAACCCGCGAGACGCGGGTCGTCGATCGCGAGCGCGATGTCGCCGCCGAAAGACCAGCCGATGAGCGCGAGCGGGCCCGCGATGCCGGTGCGAGCGCCCTCGTCGATCGCGGCATCGATCGCGGCAACGACGTCGTGGTGCTCGTCGCGGCCTTCGGAGTGCGCGCCCTCGCTATTCTCGACGCCCCGGAAGTTGAACCGCAGGCACGCGACGCCGTGTGCCGGCAAGGATCCGAACAGTGCGGAAGTGACGATGCTGCGCATGGTGCCGCCGTACTGCGGGTGTGGATGGCAGAGCACCGCGGTCGCGCGGGCGCGCGGCGGGGCGGTCCATTCCGCCTCGAGGGCGAGGCCGTCAGCCGTATGCAGTCTCATGTGGTGCGGCTTCACGCCGCCGCCCCCACCGCCTCGCAGACGAACGCGAGGACGATCGCTTCGTCCCGCCACGCGTCGTATCTACCGGACGGTCCGCCGTGGCCGGCCCCCATCTCGGTGCGCAGGAGGATCGGTTTCCCCGACGTCGACAGGACCCGCAACTTCGCGACCCACTTCGCGGGCTCCCAGTACTGCACGCGCGGATCGTTCAACCCGGTCGTGACGAGAAGGGCGGGATAGTCGGCCGCGCGCACGTTGTCGTAGGGCGAATACGACTTCATACGCGCGTACGCCTCGGCCTCGCGCGGATCGCCCCACTCCTCCCATTCGGTGATGGTGAGCGGGAGTGACGGATCGAGCATCGTCGTGACGACGTCGACGAAGGGAACCTCGGCGACGATCGCGGCGAAGAGATCGGGTCGGAGGTTGGCGACCGCTCCCATCAGGAGACCGCCCGCGCTCCCACCGCGCGCGGCGAGCCGGGCCGGGCTCGTGTAGCCGCTCGCGACGAGGTGTTCCGCACTGGCGACGAAGTCGGTGAACGTGTTGGCCTTGTGCTCGAGCCGTCCGGACTCGTACCACTGCCGGCCCATCTCGCCGCCGCCGCGTACGTGCGCGATGGCGAACACGAAGCCCCGGTCGAGCAACGACAATCGCGACGCCCGGAACGACGGGTCGGTCGAGATCTCGTACGACCCGTAGCCGTACAGCAACGCCGCAGCCGACCCGTCGATCGGCGTGTCTCGGCGACGGACCAGGGAGATCGGGATCTGCGTGCCGTCGCCCGCCGTCGCCCACAGGCGGGCCGACACGTACTGCGTCGGGTCGTAGCCGCCGAGGACCGGCTGCGTCTTCACGATCGCGGAGCTGCGGTCGTCCATCTCGTAGTCGACGTCGGTCACGGGGGCGACCAGCGACGTGTAGCCGTAGCGCAGCGTGTGTGTCGCGAACTCAGGATTCGGCCCGACCCTCACGCTGTAGACGGGATCGGGCATGTCGTTCTCGT